>CAYOHY010000035.1:0-21692 GCA_964403885.1 uncultured Eubacteriales bacterium | reverse complement strand
ACGACGAGCGCGAGCAGACGCTCAACCAGCTGCTCGTCGAGATGGACGGGTTCGATCTCAAGGACAACGTCATCCTCATCGCAGCCACCAACCGGCCCGACATCCTCGACCCCGCACTTCTGCGCCCGGGCCGCTTCGACCGCCAGGTCGTCGTGGACCGTCCCGACCTCAAGGGCCGTCTGGGCATCCTCAAGATCCATTCGCGTGGGAAGCCCTTGGCCGATGACATCGATCTCGAGGTGCTCGCGCGTCGTACGCCGGGCTTCACCGGCGCAGACCTCGCCAACCTCGTGAACGAGGCCGCGCTTCTTGCCGCACGCCATGGCAAGAAGAAGGTCGACATGACCGAGATGGAAGAGGGCATCGACCGTGTCATCGCCGGCCCTGAGCGCAAGAGCCGCCTGATCTCAGATGACGAGAAGAAGGTCATCGCGTATCACGAGTCGGGTCACGCGATCGTGGGCCACGTGCTGCCCAAGTCCGACCCGGTGCACAAGGTCACGATCATCCCGCGCGGACGCTCCCTTGGCTCGACGTGGAGCCTGCCCGACGAGGACCGCTTCCTCGACACCAAGGCCGAGATGCTCGACTCCATCGCATCTCTGCTGGGCGGTCGTGTGGCTGAAGAGCTCGCGATCGGTGATGTGACCACGGGTGCGTCGAACGACATCGAGCGCGCGACCAAGATCGCCAAGCAGATGGTGACGCGCTTCGGCATGAGCGAGAAGCTCGGTCCGCAGACCTTCGGCGAGGGCAACCACGAGGTGTTCTTGGGCCGCGACTTCTCGGCCAACGCCGACTACTCGCCGGAGATCGCCTACGAGATCGACAAGGAGATCTCGCGACTGATCGACGACGCATACGAGAAGGCGCGCACCATCCTCACCGAGCGCAAGGCCCAGCTCGATCTGATGGCCTCGGTGCTCGTCGAACGAGAGACCGTTGAGCGCAACGAGCTTGCGGCGCTTCTCGACGACCGCTGGGACGAGTTCCTCAAAGAAGAGGCCGCCAACAAGACGGATAAGGGTGACGACGAGCCCGACGAGCCCGGCGAGGCCGTGTCTCCGTCCGCCGAGGAGCCGCCGCCGGTCGCACCCGGTCCGCCGGTCTTCAACGCGTAGGGTCGCGGTGAACCGAGAGGTCCATCTCGATCTCACTCGCCGATGGGCGATGGAGTGCGGGTTCAGCGCACAAGACGCCGAGGTGATCGCCGCGGCGGACTGGGCGGTCGACCGCGAGTTTCACGTTCGTGAGTGGCGTAACAAGGGGTACCACTTCGCCTGGCTCGGCGCCAATCGCCGAGCCAGGCGTTTGTATGCCCAGGCGAGAGAAACAGGCGATCTGGTCTCGCTCGGGCGAGCGTTGCACTGCGTTCAAGACGCCATCGGGCACGGGTTCTGGGGGCACGTGTGGCATTGGGATGGCATCGATCGGTGGGAGCGAAGGTCGGAAGGCGTTCGCCGTCGCTTGGAATCGACTTCGAAGACACTCTTGTCTGCATACCTTGTCGGCGGACCCTATCCACCTCGGGTCTAGCGTGACGGGGTAGAGACGCCCTCCACGGGGAATCTCCTTGTGTGACCGTGAACATGGGCGCAGGGCGTTGGACGGCCGATCGTGTGGCGGCAGTGACGGGGGTCTGATGGTGGTCGGGCACGACGCGGTATCGGGTGGCCCCAATCCGGAGGACGTGTTCGCCGGTGGATCCGTCCCCTTGACCGAGCGTCTGCGGGGTGCCGCCCGTTCGCTGGCGGGTTCGGGTGAGTCACACTTCATCGAGACCACCCTCATCACCACGCTCAACGAGGTCGCCGGGGCGGTGTCATCCGCCATGAGTGTCGAGGCTGTGCTCGATGTGATCGTAGAACGGGCCAAGAGCATCACCGACACCGAGAAAGCGATTCTGGCCCTCACGCACGAGGGCGACCATGAGATCGACCCCGACACGATCGTCGTGCGCGGCGAGCGGGGCACCCACTCTCAGGAATGGTGGGGCCCGCGTCTGGACGCGCTCGCCGCACACGTCTTCTCCACGGGCACCCCGGCCCTCGAACAGCACCCGGAGGCGCAGGCCGTTCTTCTGGCCAGCCCGCTGTTGGTGAAGTACCGGCCGGTGGGCATCCTGTGCGCGATCAACTCATCCTCGCACGCGTTTCGCCGCGAGCACTTCGACTTCCTGAGCGTGCTGTCGGCATTCGCCGCCTCGGCGATCGAGAACGCCCGCCTCGCCGAGCAAGGGCGCTACGTGCTGATCGCCAGCGAGCGAGACAGGATCGCGCGCGAGATGCACGACGGAGTACTGCAGTCTCTCTTCTCGATCTCGCTGGGTCTCGAACTGTGCAAGAAGCAGGTGTACAGGGACCCTGCGGCGGTTTCTGTGCGCCTGGACGAGCTGCAGCAGCACCTGAACAACTCCATGACCGAGCTTAGGCGCTTCATCTACGACCTGCGACCGATGAAGTTGGCCGAGCTGGGTCTCGTCGGCGCGGTCGAGTATTGGGTACGAGAGATAACACAGGGGCGCGATGTCAGGGGTCACGTGGTGGTCGAGGGGGCCGCGCCGTGGCTCACCCCCTCGGAGGAGGCATGTCTCTACCGTGTAGCCAAGGAAGCGGTCTCCAATGTGGTCAAGCACGCCGGGGCCTCTACGTTCGAGGTGCGCATCGCGTTCAGCAACGGACTTGCATACCTGACAGTGAGTGACGATGGGGACGGCTTCGAAGTCGAACGCGTCCTCGGTGGCGATACCCAAGGAATCGGTCTCAACAGCATCAGGGACCGGGTGTTCAGTGAGGGTGGCACGCTCGACGTGAGAAGCGATGCCGCCAACGGTACAGTGCTTTCCGTCGAGCTGCCTGTGGGGGGATCAGCGTGATGGAGAAGGTCAAGGTCTTCGTGGCCGACGACCACGAGCTAGTGCGTTACGCGCTGCGAACGATGCTCGAAGCCGAGGGCGACATCGACGTGGTCGGGGAGGCTGCTGACTGCTCGACGGCGGTCGACGGGGTGATCGCTACCTTGCCCGACGTGCTGGTGCTCGACTTGAGGATGCCCGGAGAGGGTGGCGTCGAGGTCTGTCGCAAGGTACACGCCGCGTGTCCGGACACAGCGGTGCTCGTGCTCACGAGCTTCGACGAGGACGAGGAGATGTTCGGCGTCCTGTCCGCCGGGGCGTGCGGATACCTTCTCAAGGACACGCGTCCCGAGCGCATCGTTCACGCGATCAGGGCGGTCGCCGACGGGCAGGCCGTCTTCGACAACGCGGTGGCATCTCGAATCATCACCGGGCGGCCCCAGGGCAATGGCGAGCTCGAGGAGCCGCTGTCCGACCGTGAGATGGAAGTGCTTCAACTCATGGCCAAGGGGCTCTCCAACAAGGAGATCGGTCGCGCGCTGTGGATCGGGGAGACCACGGTGAAGACGCACGTGAGTCACATCCTGCGCAAGCTCGACCAAGCGGATCGAACTCAGGCGGTGCTCACCGCCGTGCGGCTTGGCCTGGTACGGCTCGGGGGCTAGCACAGCTCCCGGCCGATTCGGCCAACCCTTTCCCCGCCAGCGCCGTCCCGCTCATCCTCCTCAAGTATGAATTTTGGCTCGCACCATCTTCCGGAAGCCGTGCCGTGAGGGCGGATGCGGGCTCCACCGCGCCTGGCGCACATACCCACTAGGACCGCACGGGACTGTCGGTATCTCGGTCCAAGGGGGGCGCTCACCGACGGGCGCCGGCCGACAGGCCACAGGGAGCGAGGCTCCCTGCGAGGGGAGGTGTCTTGGACATGTTGCAGACCCTGAAGACTCGCTTCGTCTCTGACGAGGGAGCCACTGCGCTCGAGTATGGCGTGCTCGTCGCCCTGATCGCCCTGATCATCATCGCGGGTGTGGGCCTGTTCGGTAACGCGCTCGACGCGTTCTTCGCCGGTATCGCTGCCAGGGTTCCGTTCTGATCGCTTCCCCGGTTTCGAGACGTCACACCGAGGAGGGGGCGCGGACGGCGACGTCGGCGCCCCCCTTCTCTTGCCGGTCCTGGTGGCCGGACTGCCGATGGGGGGGGAGACGCGTGAGTCAGAGATCGACGAGAGTCGGGACAGGCTGGTTTGGCTCGGAACGAGGCGCTGCGGCGCTTGAGTTCGCGATCCTGCTGCCCATCCTTCTGCTCATGCTCTACGGCTTCATCGAGGGGGCGCGCATGTACCAGGCGCGCATGGCGATGAGCTATGCGGCGCGCGAGGGTGCGCGCGTGCTCGCCGTGGGCGATCACGACATGGCCGCCGCGCGGGCCGCCGTCCTGAATCGGGCATACCCGCTGACCGCGGCACGGATGGGCGTGAACGAGTCCGTCGATCTCGCGTCCGAGCGTGTCGTCGTGACCGTCACGTACGCCTATGAACCACTGCTTCTGCCTGACTACGACTGGGTGATTCCCCCGGTCACGGTCGTGATGCGCGCCGAGTAGGCCGCAACCGAGGTGATGTGCGATGTGTGAACACAGATTCGAACGCTCGATGCGTGACGACAGCGGCGCGACCGCAGTCCTCTTTGCGGTGATGATCGTCGTGCTGCTTGGTCTGGGCGCATTCTTCATAGACGCCGGCGCGCTGTATTCGGAGCGTCGGTCACTGCAGGGCGCGGCGGACGCGGGCGCGCTCGCCGGTGTCCAGGAACTCCCGAGCTCTCCGGGTAACGCCGTGGCGGTGGCCAACTCGTACGGGTCGGAGAACGCGGCGAACCTGGGGGTTGCGGCACCGGTGGTCTCGTCGCGGCTCATCGCGGCCGACACGGTCGAGTGTGTCGTGCGTGATCCGGAGATCCAACTCATGTTCGCGCGCTTCCTCAACCACTCGACGGCCCGTGTAGGTGCGACTGCCGTCGCGAAGATTCAGTCGCCCACTGTCTTTGGACCGGGTGTCATGCCGTTTGGCATCATGTCGGCCGACCCTTCAGGAACCGCGCCGTTCGGCTACCCCTTCGGTACGCCCGTGCGACTCAAGCAACCCGCGCAGTCCGGCGAGGCGGGCAACTTCCAGTTCCTCTCGCTCACCGACCCGCCGGGCGGGCACTTTGGCAACAACGACATCACCGGGGCGCTCTCGGGCGGCGGCGTCCCCAACCCCGTCTATCTGGGCGGCATCTACAACACCAAGACGGGCATCAACGGTCGCACGGTGTCACGCTCGCTTGCGGACCACATCAGGGGAGACTCTCACAGCTTCAATCAGGTCGCCGTGCAAAGACCTGACGGGCTCGTTGAGCTGCTCGACCCGGACTGCCCGCGACTGATCGTGTGCCCGATCATCATGTATCCGGGTCCGCCCCCGTCCTACAACTGGACCGAGGTCAACGGGTCCAAGCCGATCAAGGTCATCGGTTTCGCGTACTTCTTCATCGAGCGGGTCGGGTCGGTCGGCAACGACTGCTATGTCGATGGGCGCTTTGTCCGGCCGATCGGACCGGATGATCAGATTCTAGGTTGGGGGCCCGTCGACCCGTTGGGCGCGGTGGGCTACCGACTCGTCGAGTAATCGCTTTCAGGCCGGAAACGACAGGGGGAGACCATGCGATCCAGGGTGCTCATTCTCACAGCGGCGCTCGCAATCGGGCTCATTGCGGCGTTTGCCGCAGGGAACTATCTCGACAGCGCTCGAAAGCAAGTCGAGGCGGGGACGCGGCCGGTCAAGGTGCTCGTGGCGGTGAAGGACGTGCCGCCGGGCATGAGCGCGGAGGCGGCGCTCAAGGACGGCTCGATCATCAAGCGCGAGGTGGCGCGGCAGTACGTGGCAGACCAGGCGGTGTCGTCGTTCTCAACCATCGATGGCCGCGTGAGCGCCGTGCCGTTGACCCCCGGCGAGCAGGTCACCCAGGGAGACTTCCGTTTCTCGAGCGAGGCGGGCGCCTCGTTCAGCGTGCCCGAGGGACTGCTCGCGGTCTCTTTGCGCGATGACCCGGTCCGCGGTGTCTCGCGCATGATCCGTCCCGGCGACTTCGTCGCGGTGGTCGCAACGTTCGAGCCCAAGCAAGGAGACATCACCGCCGCGATCACGAAGATCGTCATCAGGCGGGCACGGGTTCTCGCGATAGACCAGGACCTCACGTCGATCACCGCGACGGGCGGCGCATCGACGATCTCGAACAGCAGTGGCAACAGCGCACTTCTCGGCAGCTCATCGTCGTCGTCGAACTCGACGCAGATGGACACCGTGACCTTGGCGATCACACCTGCGGAGGTGGAGACCCTGGTCTTCTCCGACGAGGAAGGCGAAGTCCGTCTTGCTCTCATCGCAAAGTCGGACGACAGGCCTGCCCCCACGCGCGGCGTGCGCTATGACGATGTCATCCGCTAACGAGAGGCATCCCATGAACACCGTGGTGGTCGTCGGTCAGGAACCTGAGTTCGCGGAGAGACTGTGTGCGCTGCTGCCCTCATCGCAGTTGAACGTGGTACGCGCCGCGACGCTCGCTGAGGGCGTGTCCGTGGCTCGATCCCACGGCGCCTTGGTGCTCGTCACAGACCCCTCGGTACACGTCGAGGAAGTGCTGGTGATCGCGAGGTCTTTGCAGCAAGGAGACGGCGGCGTCGCCGTCGTGGCGGTCGTTCCCAACGCGGACACGGACCTCATGAGGCGAGCACTCAGGGCCGGTCTCCACGATCTTCTCTCGGCGGGCGAACAGACCTGGACCGAGGTGGCTTCAGCCATCGTCGACGCGGCTGTCGACGCCGAGTCTCGGCGCGGCTCGGCGGAGGGGTCCCCACAGGGGTCGCCCGCGGCCCGAGGACGCGTCATCTCCGTCATGGGGACCAAGGGAGGCGTGGGGAAGTCGGTCATCGCGACGAACCTCGTGGCGTCTTTGGCCGAGCGGGGCCGAGACGTGGTCTTGGTCGATCTCGATCTGGCCTCGGGTGACGTGGGAATCATGTTGACCCTCGAGCCCACGCTGACGATACGTGACGCCGTAGCCGCCGCTGACCGCCTCGACGCCGACATGCTCGCCGGCTACCTGGTGAGGCACAAGTCGGGTGCCCGAGTCCTGCTCGCGCCTGCAAGGCCCGAAGAGGCCGACATCGTCACCGCCGCCCGCGTCGCGCGCGTTCTTGACCTGCTGCGCGACACCGCGGAGTTCGTCGTCGTCGACACGCCCTCGGCGTGGGACGAGACGACACTTGCCGCGGCCGACGCGAGCGACCGCATCCTGGCGGTCACCGGCATGGACGTGCCCAGCGTGAAGAACACGGCGCTCATGATGTCTCGACTCGCACAGCTGGGCCGGGCGAACGGCCAGGTGGGCGTGGTACTCAACCGCGCGGACAGCAAGGTCCTGATCGAGGAGAAGGATGTCGAAAAGGCCCTGGGGCACGGCATCTCGACCCGCATACCCAGCGACCGGGCCGTACCGCGATCGGTGAACAAGGGAGTCCCAATCGTGCTCGAGTCTCCTCGGCTGGCGGTGTCGAAGGCCGTCAATGAGTTGGCAGCGAGCCTTATCACGAACGGGGTGTGACGATGGCGACCACACAGCGTGAGATCTCATCGGCGGTTGACTGGGCTGGCGATCGCGTAGCCTCGGGTGCCGCATCACAGCGCGGCAAGGACGCCGTCAAGCGTAACCTCCACTACCTCGTGATCGAGGACATGGGGGCCGACATCGCCGCCGCACCGCCCGAGGACGCCGAGCTGAGGCGCCGGATCCTCGAGCGAGTCCGGTATCACCTGGGCTCGGAAGAGACCCCGCTGTCCGCGCTCGACCGTGAGGAGATCGAGCGCGACGTGATCGACAACATCCTCGGCTACGGCCCCATCCAGGGGTTTCTCGAAGACGACGAGATCACCGAGGTCATGGTCAACAACGACTCCCTGATCTACATCGAGCGCTTTGGCAAGATCGAGGAGACGGACGCGCGCTTCTTGGACGAGGCACATCTCGTGCGCATCATCGACAAGATCGTCGGCCAGGTGGGCCGGCGCGTGGACGAGTCATCGCCCATGGTCGACGCTCGCCTGCCTGACGGGTCGCGTGTCAACGCGATCATCTCGCCGCTGGCGCTCAACGGGCCCATGCTCACCATCCGAAAGTTCTCGCGAGACCCGTTCACCGTCGATGACCTCGTGTCGTTTGGCACTCTGTCACCCATGCTCGTGCAGTTCATCCAGGCATGTGTGGAAGGCAAGCTCAACGTGCTCATCACCGGTGGTACCGGCACCGGTAAGACCACCTTGCTCAACGTGGTGTCGCAGTTCATCCCGGTCACGGAGCGCATCATCACGATCGAGGATGCCGCCGAGCTTCGCCTCCATCAGCGTCACGTGCTGAGGCTCGAGGCGCGACCGGCGAACATCGAGGGGAAGGGCCAGATCACCATCCGAGACCTCGTGCGCAACTCGTTGCGCATGCGTCCCGACCGCATCGTCGTCGGCGAGGTCCGTGGCGCCGAGGCGCTCGACATGTTGCAGGCCATGAACACCGGCCACGAGGGGTCGCTGTCGACGATCCACGCGAACTCTCCTCGAGACGCGATGAGCAGGCTGGAGACGATGGTGCTCATGGCGGGCTATGACCTGCCGGTACGCGCCATCCGCGAGCAGGTGGCCGCCGCACTCGACGTGGTCATCCATCTGAGCAGACTCCAAGACGGCACTCGTCGAGTCACCGAGGTCACCGAGGTCGAGGGCCTCGAAGGCGACACAGTGGTCATGCAAAACATCTTCTCGTTCGACTACGGCGCGGGCAGAGACGCCACCGGACGCTTCCTCGGCGACCTCCAGGCAACCGGAATCCGGCCCAAGTTCACCGAGAAGCTCGCGAACCTGGGCATTCGCATGCCGGCCGAGACGTTCGCGCCGCACGCCACGGGCGGGAGGTAGTCGCCATGCGCACGCGATGGGCCGTCCTTGTGCTCCTCGTCATCGCGACAGGGCTACTTTGCGCGCCGTCGGCGATGGCTGCCGACCTGGTCGTGCAGTCGGTCAACACCTCGTCGTTTCCCGGAGTCGAACTGGTGGTCGCTGTCCCGCCGGAGCTCGTGACCGATGGCGCGGTACCCCGGTTCACCGTCATCGAGAACGGCGTGCGCCGACGCGTAGACTCCGCGGTGTCTATGGCCGAGAGCACGAGCGACGCTATCGACGTGGTCTTGGTGCTGGACGCCAGTGGAAGCATGCAGGGCCGTCCCCTGGCGGCGGCGAAGGTGGCTGCGAACGAGTTCATAGCGGCCCTGGGACCGCGGGATCGCATCGCGGTCATGGCCATCGGGCCCTCACCTGTCGAGTTGACCGGGTTCACCGAGGATCGCGGCGCATTGGCGAGCGCGATAGGCTCGGTCCAGGCCAAAGGCGAGACCGCGCTCTACGACACTCTGGTCCGGGCCGGCAAGCTGCTGTCATCGAGCTCGGCTCAGCAGAAGTACGTCGTGGTGTTGTCCGACGGCGGAGACACCGTCAGCTCGGCCTCACTTGATGACGCCACCGCCGCAGTGATGCGAGCGGGCGCCCCGGCATACGTGGTCGCGCTCAGCTCCCCGGAGTACAACCCCACCGCCGTCAAGGCGCTCGCCAAGGCGACGCGCGGGACGCTGCTCTCCACGCGCCAGGCAGACAAGCTGACGCGACTGTTCCAGCGCATCGCAGCCGAGATGAAGACCGCCTACAAGATCTCGTATCGCAGTGCCGATCCGGCAGCTGCCGACCTCGAGATCGCGGTCACGGGCAAGTCGGGACCGGCCAGTGCCTCGGGCATCGCGGTCGTGGACAACCCCACGTTCGAAGCGACCAAGGGAAGCCCTTGGAAGGTCGTCGTCCTCAGCCCCCTCTATCGGGTGGGGGCCTGGGGGATCGGCATCGCCGTGGGCGTCGCCATCGCGCTGGGGTTTGCCGGACTGGCGTTCCTGCTTCGTAGGGAGGGCACCGCGATCGATCAGCTCTCCTTCTATCGAGAGCTCCGCGCGGCCCCGGCCGGTGGCGCTGACTCGGCACAAACGGACCCTGAGGGTATCCGCGCGCGGCTGCGTTCCGCGATCGGGCAAGTAGCCGGCGAGCAGGGCGTGACGGCGGACCTCAAGCGCCGTATCGAGCAGGCGGGCATGAAGGTCCGTCCCGATGAGTTCATCTACTTCCACCTCATCGCCGTCTTGGGGACGGGGCTGATCGTCGAGCTCCTCACGCGTCGCTGGTTCATCGCGGCGATCGCAGTGGTGATAGCCACCATGGTTCCGTTCTCCTACATGAACATGCGTGCGTCGCGCCGCCGTACCCGCTTCGAGACCCAGCTGCCTGACGTCATCGCCCTCATCGCCGGCTCGCTGCGTGCCGGATGGGGCATCCAGCAGGCCCTCGACCTGATCGTCGAGGAGACCACGGAGCCTTCTCGCGGCGAGTTCCAGCGGGTGCAGTCGGAGACGCGCCTGGGCCTGTCACTCGAGGAGTCGCTCAACAAGATGGCTGATCGGCTCGGCAGTTCGGACTTCACCTGGGTCGTCTCCGCGATCGGTATCCAGCGTGAGGTGGGCGGGAACCTGGCCGAGGTGCTCGACATCGCGGCCGGCACCATCAGGGAGCGCGCCGAGCTCAGGCGCGAGGTCTCGGCGCTGACCGCTGAAGGTCGGTTCTCGGCGATCGTGCTGCTCGTGCTGCCGTTCTTCCTGCTGGGGGGGCTGACCTTCATCGCGCCGCGCTACCTCAGCTCGATGACCGGGACGCTCTATGGGTGGTTCATGTTGGGGTTCGCTGCGCTACTGCTGCTCGTGGGCGGCATCTGGTTGTTCAAGCTGACGAAGATCGAGGTGTAGACGATGACCGTCGCGATCCTGTGTGCCGGAATAGCCGTCGCGTTGTTCGCCTACACGGTGCTCGACCTGACGCTTTCCGAGGAGCGGCACGTCCACGACCGCATGTCTCACTTGTCGTCCTACGAAGGCTCGCAGGCGGTGGCCGCAGAGCCCATGCTCGCTCCGTTCAGCGAGCGCGTTCTCGGGCCCGTGCTCCAGCGCCTCCTTGGCTTCGCCCGGGCGCTGGCGCCGTCCTCCTACCTGGCGTCGCTCGATCGGCGTCTCGTGTTGGCGGGATCTCCGCGGGGAATGGACGGCTCACGGCTGTTCACCGTGGAGGCGTTCGTGGGCGGCGTCGTGTCTCTCGTGGTCGTCGTTGGCCGGCTCATGGCCGGGCAAAGCGTCCTGAGCGCCGTCGTCACCGGCGTGGCCGCCGGTCTCGCCGCGTTCATCATGCCCACGCTCTGGGTCTCGATGAAGGCGTCGAAGCGGCAGGAGCGTATCCGCCGAGACATGCCCGACATGCTCGACATGCTGCTCATCTCCGTCGAAGCCGGCCTAGGCTTTGACGCGGCCGTCGCCAAGATCGTGCGCCGGGCCCCGGGCCCCTTGGGTGAGGAGTTCGGACGCATGTTGCGCGACGGGCAGGCAGGCCTCAGCCGCCGAGAGGCGCTCAAGCGGCTTGCATCGCGCAACGACGTCGCTGAGCTCAACGCCTTCATCATGGCGATGGTGCAGGCAGACGTCTTTGGCGTGAGCATCGCGAACATACTCAGGGCGCAAGCGCGCGAGATGAGGATCAAGCGCCGTCAGCGCGCTCAGGAGATGGCGCAGAAGGCGCCTGCGAAGATGGTCTTCCCGCTCATCCTGTGCGTCCTTCCCGCCACGCTCATCGTCTTGGCCGGGCCGGCTGTTCTTGCGATCGCGCGCGCGTTCGGCGGCATTCAGGGCTGACCTTTTCCCATAATGTGATGAGAATCACAGTGCTGTCGGCGAACGGTTGTGACTTCTCGCCCGCGCTTCCCCTAATATGAAGCGAACTTGAAGTGACTGAGCGCGCCTTAAGCCATGATCCGAGGGGTTGGATCGGGGCCGGGCGCGTGGTCTCGACCTTTCGCGGGGGGAGGTGTGTGTGATGCTGACGAAGCTCTATGCCCGTCTGCAGACCGCGCTGGTGTGTGATGAGGGTGCCAGCGCCGTCGAGTACGGCCTGCTGCTGCTCGTCATCGCTGCGGTTGCGGCGATCATCGTTGGAATCCGGGACAAGATCCAGCCGATCTACCAGCAGGTCCTCGACGCGCTGCCCTAGGGGCATCGCCGATTCACCTGTGGGACACGGAGGCCGGTGCGGGGACCGTTACCGCACCGGCTCCGCTTTCGCGCACGTCACGCATTCGCCATCGGGGAGGTGAGTCGATGCGCCTGTCTTTCTACACCTCGGCCGCCGGTGATGAAGGCGCATCCGCGGTCGAGTTCGCCTTCATCGCACCCGTGCTCTTCCTGCTGGTGCTTGGGGTGATGCAGTTCGGACTCATCTTCACCCAACTCTTGCAGGTCGAGCATGGTGCCGCCGAGGGCGTCCGCTATGCTGCGCTGCGCTACACCGGCACGGAGGTCACTCAGCGGGTCCGCGATGCGGCCCCGCTTGTGGATCTGAGCGGCTCGGGGGCGGTCAGCGTCACTCCCGCCGATCCTTCGGGCCCGGGTGTCGCACAGAACACCGAGGCGACCGTTGTCGTGACGTCGCAGGTGCCGGTCATACTCCCGTTCTTCGCATCGGCGCTCGACGGCGATGGAGACGGTCGCTACGACGTGACCGCGACCGCCAGGCAGCGGATCGAGTGATGGGTCGCGTGTCTCGGAAGAGATGGGCCGATGACGCGGGCGCCGTGGCGCCGCTCGCCGCGTTCTCGTTCCTGATGATCATCGCGCTGGTCGCCTTGGTGGTCGACGTCGGGTATTCCTACGCCGTCAAGCGCCGTGTGCAGCAGGCTGCGGACTCCGCGGCGCTTGCGGCGTGCGACCAGCTCATCGAGACGCCCACCCAGCCCGCGCTTGCCCAGAGCGCGGGACGCGCCATCGCGCTCAGCCATGCGACAGGCGTTCTCGCGGGCCTCACCGCTGCCGATGTGGCTGTCACGACCAACGCGGGAGCGTTGGGCGGGGCAGCCGGCGTCACGCCGTGGGCGAGCGTGCGTGTGGGATACCACGTGCCGCTGTTCTTCGGGGCGGTCTACGGCCGACCCACCGCCGACGCCACGTCGCAGTCGAAGGCAGAGGCCCAGCGCGTCAGCGGGGCGCGCTACGTCGCGCCGTTCGGCATGGCGATCATGGGTCGGACGTCCGGCGTGCGCTATGAGGTACGCAGCTCATCGGGGGCTCTCGTCTCTGCGGGCGGCCTCACAGCTTCGGATGCGACGGCGCTCAACTGGACCGCGCAGATCAAGGCGCCCACGCAGCCCGGCGCCTACGACGTGAAGATCTACTACGCGAACGAGCTTGGTGCCGAGGAGACCCTGTTCGACACGAAGCGCTCTCGCGAGACCACCGCGTGCCGCCTGTTGGTGCGCGGGGCAGGGATGCCGATCACCAAGATCGTCACCAGTCCGCTGTTCGTGGAGCTCGAGCAGGAGCTTCGTCCCAACTTCATGGCCAACGTGTTCGTCGACACGTCGAGCACGGCGAACGTCCGCGCTCCCCTCGACCCGTCCGCCGACCCGTTCGAGTACCGTTTGCTCGCCACGTATCCGGCGGTCTACAACGGGCTGGTCGTCGCTTACGCTCACGCGCGAAGCCCCGAGCAGCCGGTCCGCAGCGCAACGCTCAATCCGATGCTCGCGGATCCCGATGCCCCGGTGACGCTCACCGTCCAGATGACCCGGTTCGACCCGCGTGCATGGTCCGACACCAGGTCGGGATCCTCGTTCAAGACGTTGTACGTTCGCGGTGACGGCAACGGCGACTACTGCGGCGACTATCTTCCGCTCGACATGAACTCCGTCGACCACGGGTCCTGCGGGGGCGAGCCGTTCCCGGCGAGCTCGGTGACAGGATCGCCCGGGGACTGGGCGTCGTACGGCTATCCGGGCCCGGTCCATGTGAACGATCGCATATCCCGGCGTCCCGGCCCGCCGCTCAGGCAGCTGCGCTCCTTCAACCAGGTGAGCTCTGCCGGCCGCTTCGCCAACATCCCCGTGCTCATGCGTGAGCCTTCGGGGGCGTACCGCGTCTTGGGTGTCGTCACGGCGTCGCTGGTCGCGGTGTACTCGCCGGCCACCGTCGCGCCGATCCAGTTCAAGGGCGACTTCGTCGCAACACCGCACGAGTTCGATACCGGGGTGCCCACAGCAGGCACCAATGCCGTGTTCGCCGCACGGTTGGTCCGCCCGTAGGACCCACTAGTCGCGTAACCGAGAGGAGCACACACAGCGTGCGAAGGAATCTGCTCATCGCTTTGGCCGCGATCGCTTTTGGTCTGGCCGCCGCCTTTGTGGCGACCACGTACCTGAAAGGCGCCCGCACTGAGATCGCCAACGAGAACCAGCCCGTCCAGGTGCTCGTGGCCCAACAGGACTTGCCTCAGGGCATGTCGGCCGAAGAGCTCATGGCCAAGAAGTACGTGAAGCTCGAAGAGGTGCCGCGCCGGTTCGTGTCGCGCGACGCGGTCTCCTCTCAGCGCCCCATCGAGAACCAGGTTCTTGCGGTGCCGGTCTCGAAGGGTGATCAGCTCACGCTGACCCGGTTCACCTTCGCCTCGGACGCGGGACTGTCCTACAGCGTTCCCGACAACCTGGTGGCGATCACCGTCGACGTCGACGACGTGACGGGGGTCGCGGGCATGCTCAAGCCGGGCGATAGTGTGATCGTCTTCGCGAGCTTCAAGCCCGAGGGGGGCCTGTCGGCTGCGCGAACCGAGACGCTCATCCCCAAGGCGCGTGTGCTTGCCACCGGCAGCCAGCTCAACGTCGTGGAGCAGACCGACGACGGCGAGGCCAAGAGCGGGGGCGTGCTGGGCGGAACCGCGGGCAAGACCGCGGCGTACGGGACGGTCACGCTCGCGCTCAGTGCAGACGACGCCGCGAGGGTCGCGTTCGCGCGCCAGCACGGCGCGATCCAGCTCGCGCTGCTCGCCCAGACCGCTCCGGACGGCGATCCCCCGCACGCGATCGTCTTCGGCCGCCCCAAGTCCGCTTCCGCCCGACCCGTGACGGAGTAGAGCATCCATGAGCATCATCATCGTCGCCGAACCCAACCAGACCACCGCCGAGCGCCTGCTCGAGGCCGCCGCCACGTGCGAGCGCTCAGAGCTGTCCCGCGTCAACGACCTTGATGACGCACTCGACTTGGTCGAGCAGCGAGAGGTCTCGGTCGTCATCATCGGCCCCAGCCTCGTCGACGACATGGCGTTCCGACTGGTTCAGCACCTGTCGTCTGCGGGGATCACCGAGACCATCTTGGTGCCGACCGAGGTCGACGCGGACCTGTTGCGCCGGGCGCTTCGTGCCGGAGCCGCCGATGTCGTGGGCGAGAGTGAGCCGCTTTCCGACATCGCCGCGGCGGTGGGACGCGCCCACACGTCTGCCGAGCGCGCTCGTCAGCTCTCCTCGTCCGGCGGTCCCTGCGGTGATGGCGACCGGGGCCGAGTGGTCACCGTCTTCAGCGCCAAGGGTGGGGTGGGCAAGACCGCCGTCGCCACGAACCTCGCGGTGGCGCTCGCGAGCGGCAACGGCAGCGGCAACGGGAAGCACGGGCCAAAGGGCCGCGTGT
The DNA here is from genome assembly GCA_964403885.1 of uncultured Eubacteriales bacterium. Taxonomy (GTDB): domain Bacteria; phylum Actinomycetota; class Coriobacteriia; order Anaerosomatales; family PHET01; genus CAYOHY01. The sequence goes on along the minus strand of CAYOHY010000035.1, from coordinate 6,169 downwards.
GCCTGGTCGACCTCGATCTCGAGTTTGGTGATGTCGCGATCGTCTTGGGACTCAAGCCCCGCAGGACCATCGCCGACGTGGTCCAGGTGTTCGATCGGCTCGACGGTGACATGCTCGAAGGCTTCCTCGAGGAGCACGGATCGGGCCTGAGCGTTCTCATCGCGCCCGTGCGCCCGGAAGAAGCCGAGACGATCTCCGGCATGCAGATCGGCCAGATCATCGACCTGCTTCGCTGCCGGTTCGACTACGTCGTGATCGACACCTGCCCGTCGTTCTCGGAAGGTGTGCTTGCCGCACTCGACCGCAGCGACGACATCTACCTTGTGGCGAGCACCGACGTGACCGCCGTCAAGAACGCCCGCGTGGCGATGCAGAAGCTTCGCCAGCTGGGCTACGACCAGAACCTGGTTCGCCTCGTGCTGAATCGCGCCGACAACCGGCTCAATCTTCCCACGGGGGAGATCGAAGAGGCCATCGGCCTGCCGGTGGTCTCGCGGGTGCCCAGCGACATCGTGGTGCCCAAGAGCCAGAACAAGGGCGTCACGGTGGTGCAGGACGCTCCACGCAGCGACGTGGCCAAGAGCATCGTAGGCATGGCCAAGACCACGGTCGAAGCGCGTGAGCGGAGCCGCGATGTCGTCGCTTAGGGAGCGGCTGGTACAAGCGGGCGAGGTCAGGCCGGACTCCGCGACCACCACGTCGCGCACGAGCCGTGACGACGTGGAGCGTCGGCTGCACTACGTCCTCATCGAGGAGCTGCACGATCAGCTCGATGTTGACGGTGCCGACCGGGCCCAGCTGCGCCGCGCCATCGAGTCCCGCCTCGCGGTGCTGCTCGCGGCGGAGACGGCGCCTCTGTCCGCCGCGGACCGCGCAGAGGTGACCGCGGATGTCATCGACAACATCTTGGGCTACGGTCCCATCGAGCCGCTCCTGCGAGACCCCGGCGTGTCGGAGATCATGGTCAACAACCCGGACCGCATCTACGTCGAGCGCGCCGGGCGCATCTTCAGGACCGAGCGCCGGTTCGTGGACGAGGACCACCTGCGCCGCATCATCGACAAGATCGTCGGGCAGGTGGGGCGTCGCGTGGATGAGTCGTCGCCCATGGTGGACGCGCGTCTGCCTGACGGTTCTCGCGTCAACGCCGTCATCGCGCCGCTGGCCGTGAACGGCCCCATGCTCACCATCCGCAAGTTCTCGGAGACGAGCTATACCGCCGAGGACCTCATCGCCTTTCAGACCTTCACCGCCGAGGTGTCCGAGTTCCTCTCGGCATGCGTTCGCGGCAGGCTCAACGTGCTGGTCTCCGGAGGAACCGGCACGGGAAAGACGACGCTTCTCAACGTCTTGTCACGCTTCATCCCCGACGACGAACGCATCGTGACCGTCGAGGACTCGGCAGAGCTGCGGCTCGATCAGGACCACGTCCTCGTGCTCGAATCGCGCCCGCCCAACATCGAGGGTCGCGGCCAGGTCACCATCAGGGACCTGGTGCGCAACTCCCTGCGTATGCGGCCCGACCGCATCGTCGTGGGTGAGGTGCGCGGCGGCGAAGCGCTCGACATGCTCCAGGCGATGAACACGGGCCACGACGGTTCGCTGTCCACGGTGCACGCCAACTCGCCTCGCGATGCGATCTCGCGCCTCGAGACCATGGTGCTTCTCTCCGGATACGACCTGCCGATATCGGCGATCCGTCAGCAGATCGGGTCGGCGCTCGACCTCATCGTTCAGATCGCCCGGCTCAAAGACGGCTCTCGCCGCGTCACCAGCCTGGTCGAGGTCGTGCGCTTCGACGGCGAGGACGTCGCGCTCAACGAGCTGGCGAAGTTCGACTACTCGGCCGGAGTCGACGAGGACGGACGCCAGCTGGGAACGCTCGTGTTCGGGTCCGTCGCCCCGCACTTCACCGAGAAGCTGTTCGAGCAGGGAGTGTCGTTCGACGAGGGCCTCTTCCGGCGCGAGGGGGCGTGATGCGTCTCGCCTCCCGCATGCCCATCGCGTTCGTTGCGGCCTGGTTGGCGGCCGCTCTCATGCCGTCGATCGCCCTTGGTGCACCCGCGTCCGCGCTCGCGGTACACGATGTCGATACCGCCCGCTATCCGCAGGTGGGCATCACCGTCTCCATGCCCGGACTCACCGATGACTCGCATCCGCGGTTCTCGGTCGCCGAGAACGGAGAGGCCATCAGGGACGTCACGGTGGAGCCCGCCTCGACCACGCTGCCCGTTCGCGTGGTGCTCGTCTTGGACACCAGCGGATCGATGCAGGGCCGCCCCTGGGAAGGCGCGGTGCAAGCGGCCGAGTCGTTCCTTGGCACACTCGAGCCCAACACGCCGGTCAGCGTGATCGCGTTCGCCGATCATCCGGTGATGCTGTCCGACTTCACCGTCCGCCGCGCCACGACGATGCGCGCGGTGCGGTCGCAGCAGCCCGCACGCGAGACGGCGCTCTACGATGCGATCGTGTCGGCCTCGCGCAGCTTTGGCGAGCCCGCGGAGGAGCGCCGCGTGATCGTGCTGCTCTCCGACGGCGGGGACACGGTGAGCGCATCGACGTTCGCCGCCTCGATGAAGGCACTCGAGCGCGCGGATGCGACGCTGTACGCGGTCTCGCTGGCCTCTCCCGAGGCGGACTTCCGCGCCCTCAAGGTGCTTGCGGGCAGGTCCGGCGGCAGGATGGTGTCGACGTCGAACGCCGATGAGCTCGCCGGGCTGTTCCGGACCATCGCCGCTGAGATCGCGGGGACCTATCGGCTCGTCTACCGCAGCGGCATGCCCGCCACCAAGGACGTGGACGTCGACGTGGTCGCCCGTGCCAGCGCATCGAAGGCGATCGCGCGGACCTCGTATCCCAACCCCGCCTATCTGGTCCCTGCTGACGGGCCCGCGGTGAGCATGCCCGCTCCCGGCGACGACCTGCTTCGCCTGATCGGCACGGGCGGCCTTGCCTTCATGGCGGCCGCGCTCCTGGGCGCCGCCGTGCTCGGCTCGGTGCTGCGCGAGCGGTCGATGCTCTCGCACGTGCGCTACTACGACCAAAGCGAGCGTCGCCGCGGGTGGCGCGGGACGTTGGGCTCGTTCGCCGGGCTGCGCGGCCATTGGACGAGGTTCGTCCACACGGTGCTCGCCGACCGCGGATGGTTGCCCAAGGTCTCCGAGGCGGTCGAAGCCGCCGGGCTGCCCAGAACCCCCGCCGGCTACGTCGCGGACTACGTCGCGATCGCGGTGGTCGCCGTGCTCGTGCTGCAGCTGCTTCTGGGCTCGGTGGTGCTGAGCCTGATCGGGGTGGGGGCCGCCTGCCTGCTTCCGAAGGCGCTGCTCGATGCGAGCGCGAACAAGCGCCGCGCCCGCTTCGAGACGCAGCTCCCCGACGTGCTCTCGATGCTCTCGACGTCACTGAGGGGAGGCTGGACTCTTGAGCGCGCGATCGAGCTGTGCGCGCACGAGGCGCCGGAGCCCGCGCGCAAGGAGTTCGGCCGCGTCGTGGCCGAGATGGAGCTTGGCCTGACACCGGTCGCGGCGCTCGAGAACATGGCAGGACGCGTGAAGAGCGTCGACTTCGACACGGCGGTATCGGGGATCTCGGTGCAGCGAGAGGTGGGAGGCAACCTCGCCGAGGTGCTCGACACCGTGGCTGACACGATCCGTGAGCGCGAGGCGCTGCGCCGACACGTCCGCACGCTCACCGCAGAGGCGCGGTTCTCGGCCTACATCTTGATCGCGCTGCCGTTTGGCATCGTGGGACTCATGCTCGTCACGTCGCCCTCCTACATCATGCAGCTGTTCACCACGCCGTTTGGGCTTGCCGTGCTGGCGATCGCGACGCTCATGCTCGCGGTGGGCGCCGTATGGCTCTACAAGCTCACGAAGATCGAGGTCTGAGCATGGAGATGGTCCTGTTCCTTCTGCTCTTCGCCACCTTCGGGCTCGCAGCGTATGCGGTCCTGCGCGCACTGGGCGGCACGGAGCGACAGATGGCCCGCCGCCTGCGGGGGGTCAACGACTACGTCGCGCCGGAACGCGAGATCAAGGTCGCGCCGACGGAGGCCGAACCGGTGCGCGGAGAGCCGTTGGCCGACAAGGTCATGCGGCGCGCGTTCCTTCTGACGAGGGACCGCTGGTCCTCGGAGTATCGTGACCGCGTCCGCGCCAAGCTCGCCAGGGCCGGCAAGCCCTGGGGTTCCTCGGACGTCGATCGCATGCTGGCCTCCAAGGTCGTGTTCGCGATGGCGGGTGCCGCCTGTATGGCGGTGGTCGCGCTGGCCGCACAGCTGAGCGTGGGCATGGGCGTGTTCTTGGTGGCGGGAGCGGCCATGGGCGGCTTCCTGTTGCCGGACTCGCGCCTCGACGAGGCCATCAAGGCGCGCCGCAAGACCATCATCCGCGAGCTTCCGGACGTGCTCGACATGCTCACGATCAGCGTCACCGCGGGGCTCGGCTTCGACCAGGCTCTGGCGAAGCTGGCGGGCACCTCCAAGGGTGAGGTGGTGGTCGAGTTCGAACGGGTGACCAAGGAGGTCAACGCCGGCGCGTCGCGCAAGCAGGCGCTCAAGGCCATGGCCCAGCGTGTCGACATGCCCGAGATGGCGTCGTTCGTCGCGGCGGTCTCACAGGCCGAGTCGTTTGGAACCCCCATCGCGACCGTGTTGCGCACGCAAGCCGACGAGCTTCGGCTCCGCCGCAGGCAGGCGGCCGAGGAGGAGGCACAGAAGGCGCCGGTCAAGATGACCATCCCGCTGATGCTCGTGATTCTGCCGGCCACGATCTTGTTGCTGTTGGGTCCGGCGCTCGAGAGTCTGCTCTCCGTCTTCGGTTAGCGTTCATCGGGTACCCTTACACTCGCACGCGCGAGTACACGAGGAGTGACGATGGACCGAGACATGATCGAAGCCGGCGTTCGGATGATCCTTGAGGGGATCGGCGAGGACCCCGCACGAGAGGGGCTGCTCGACACTCCTCGGCGTGTCGCGGACATGTACGCCGAGATATTCTCGGGCCTCGACGCCGATCCGGCCGAGCACTTCTGCGTGACCTTCAACGAGGGCCACCAGGAGATGGTGCTCGTGCGCGACATCCCGCTCTACTCGGTGTGCGAGCACCACCTCGTACCCTTCATGGGCCGCGCACACGTGGCCTACATCCCCGGCAAGCACGGACGCATCTGCGGTCTGTCGAAGCTCGCCCGCGTGGTCGACGTGTTCGCCAAGCGCCCGCAGGTCCAAGAGCGTCTCACCTCGCAAGTCGCCGACACCATCGTCGAGTACCTCGATCCCGCCGGTGTCATCGTGGTCATCGAGGCCGAGCACCTGTGCATGTCGATGCGCGGCGTGAAGAAGCCCGGTTCCGAGACGGTCACGAGCGCGGTGCGCGGCATCTTCGAGCGCAACGCCGCCACCCGGGCCGAGGCGATGAGCCTCATCACTCAGCGGGCCCGCCGATGACGGACCTCGACGCTGCCGAGAGTCCCGCAGCCGGACCGCTCCGCGCGACCCGCTGGTGTTGCGGTGCGTTCGACCTCGATGTGAGCGAAGCGCTCGTCATGGGCATCGTGAACGTCACGCCGGACTCCTTCTCCGACGGCGGGCTGCACGACGACCCCGCCTCGGCGGTGTCGTTTGGCGAGCGGCTCATAGGCGAGGGCGCCCACATCATCGATGTGGGAGGGGAGTCGACGCGCCCCGGCTCGGCGGAGCTCGCCGAGTGCGAGGAGCTGACGCGCGTCCGCCCCGTGGTGACCCGCCTCGCGGCCGAGGGCGTGCCGATCTCGATCGACACGCGGCATGCGAGCGTGGCTGCGGCGTGCGTGGAGGCCGGCGCGAGCATCATCAACGACGTGTCCGGGTTCCGCGACCCGGACATGGTCGAGGTCGCCGCCTCATGTGACGCGGGACTCGTGGTCATGCATATGCTGGGCGACCCGACCTCTATGCAAACCGAGCCGCGCTACGACGATGTCGTGCGACAGGTTGGCGGCTACCTGCTGGCGCAGGCGGCCGTTCTCGAGGCCGCGGGCGTCGCTCGCGAGCGCATCGCGCTCGATCCGGGTATCGGCTTCGGCAAGACGCTCGCCCACAACCTCGCGCTGCTCGCCGCGACTCCGCTGTTCGCCTCCTACGGCTATCCGGTGCTCATCGGCGCATCACGCAAGCGGTTCATCGGCGAGC
>CAYOHY010000034.1:0-21694 GCA_964403885.1 uncultured Eubacteriales bacterium | reverse complement strand
CACGTACCCGCGGTGATCGAGCAGTGCGGCGCGCGCGGGGTCCCGGCGGCTCTCGTGGTGGCCGCGGGCTTCTCGGAAGCGGGGGAGGCGGGGGTCGCTGCGGAGGCGGAGCTCATCGAGACCGCGCGAGCGGCCGGCGTCACCCTGATCGGACCCAACTGCATGGGGCTGCTGGCGACACACAGCCGGCTTCACGCCGTGGGATTCCTGGAGCTGCGGCCCAAGCCCGGCGGGCTGAGCATCATCTCCCAGTCCGGCAACATCGGGGTTCAGCTCGTCACCAGGGCAGAGCGCCGCGGTATGGGCATCGACAAGTACGTGACGGTAGGCAACCAGGCCACGACCACAGCACTCGACGTGCTCGACGCGCTGGGGGATGACCCCGAGACCTCGGCGATACTCGTCTACCTCGAGGAGGTGGGCGACGGTCGCCGGTTCATCGACGTCCTGCGCCGCACCACGCCCAAGAAGCCTGTGGTGGTCCTGCCCGGCGGCATGACCGACTTCGGCCGCCGCGCCGCCGCGTCGCACACCGGCGCGATGGCCGGCTCCACCGACGTGTTCTTGGCCGCGACCAGCCAGTCCGGTTGTCTCGTGCGCACGGGTCCCGACGAGAGCATGGACCTCGCGCTGTGCCTGTCCACGCTTCCGCTGCCCCAGGGCCGCCGCATCGCGATCATGACGCTTGGTGGAGGCTGGGGCGTCCTGGCCGCCGATGAGCTCGCCCGCAACGACCTTGAGCTCGCTGAGCTGGAGCCCGCCGTGCTCGCTCGGCTCGACGAGATCCTGCCCGGCTACTGGTGCCGAAGCAACCCGGTCGACCTCGTGGCGGCCGTCGGCCCTGACCTCGCGGCGGGCACGCTGTCGATGCTCGTCGAGAGCGAGGCGGTCGACGCCGTGGTCGTGCTGGGTATTCTGCGCAGTCCGTCCACCGGATGGACGTCGGATGACCCTGTGTCCGCGGGCGTTCCGGGCGGCCCCGGCCGAGGAAGCTTCAACCCCGCCGAGGTCGCGTTCTTGGAGCGCGTGACAGAGCTGATGGCGCGCACCGACAAGCCGATCATCAACGTGCCGCTGCGCCCGCTCGAGGCGGCGACCTTCCCGGGCGGTGACCGCTACGATCCGGTCATGCTCTACTCGCCGGTGGCGGCGGTGCGAGCGCTCGCCGCGATGGCCTGGTACGCCGAGTACGTCTCGGCGCAGGGGTAGTACACTGCATGTATGGATAAACGCCGCTTGGCCACGATCTTTGCCGTCGTCTTCGTCGACGTTCTGGGGTTTGGCCTCATCCTTCCATTGCTGCCGTACTACGCCACGCGCTTCGGTGCCTCGGCGTTGCTGATCGGTATCCTCACGGCGTCGTATCCCGCAGCGCAGATCATCGGCAGTCCTATTCTGGGTCGCCTGTCGGATCGCTTTGGCCGACGTCCCATACTGATGCTCTCGATCGCCGGCACCGCTCTGAGCTTCGTGATCCTGGGCGCCGCGTCCGCGCTGTGGATGTTGTTCGCCGGGCGGCTGCTCGACGGGCTGACCGGGGGCAACTTCACCGTCGCACAGAGCTACATCACCGATGTCACGTCGGCGAAGGACCGCGCGCGTGGCCTGGGCCTCACCGGCGCGGCGTTCGGTCTCGGGTTCATCATCGGGCCCGCGCTTGGCGGACTGCTCTCGCAGTGGGGCTACAGCGTGCCCGCATACGTCGCAGCATGCGTCGCAACCCTCAATGTGTTGCTTGTCGCGCTCTTCTTGCCCGAGTCTCTCAGCGAGGAGCGGCGGGCCGAGCTCGCGGCGCAGCCACGCGGTGGCGTCACGCTCGACCGGTTGCTTGTCGCATTGAGAAGGCCGCTGTTTGGTGACGCCCTCGAGCTGAGGTTCTTCTTCGGGGTCGCGTTCGCGACGTTCCAGACCATGTTCTCCCTGTGGGCACTCAAGCACTTGGGACTGCAGCCGCAGGCCATCGGCTTGTTGCTCGCGTACGTGGGCGTGCTGTCGGTCATCGTGCAGCTCGTGCTCATCGGCCCCCTCACGCGTCGGTTCTCGGAGGGGCTGCTTCTGGTGGTGACCCTCGCGGTGGCAGGCGTGTTCTTCGTGGTCTGGGGCGTCTCGCCCAACATCCCGGTCCTGCTCGTGGTGCTCACACCGCTGTGTTTCGCCATCTCGATACAGAACACGGTGAGCCAGAGCGTGCTGTCGAAGACGGTCAGTCCCTCGGAGGTGGGCGGCGCGTTCGGGCTGTCGTCGGCGGTGCAGAACGTGGGCTCGATCGCGGCCCCCATCGTGGGCGGAGCGATCATCGGCGGCGTGGGAACGTGGGCGCCGGGGCTTCTGGCGGGCATCATATGCGTGGCGCTCGTGCCGTTCGCGTGGGCGAAGTTCGCCAAGCCGGGCAAGCCGTTCGCGACCAAGCGGGAGTCAGCCGACGCCGCCTAGGCGCTAGCGGGCATCGAGCGCCGTCTGGTATCGATGCCGGTGCGCATCGTGAGCTGAGGAGGTCAGGTGGGGGAGTCGGGTTACACCGCGTTGTGTGCGGCATGGTCGCGTGACGGCCAAGCGAGCGTCACGTTCGCGGCGCTGCAAGACGCGGGCTTCCACCCCCTGCTTGAGTGCGATCCGCGCGGGCCGATGCACTTCTACAGCTGGCCGATGGGGTCGTGCCAGCAAACCACCATCTACATACCGATCGAGGAGCGCGACGAGGCGCTGTGCTTCTTGGACACGGATCCCGAGCCCCTCGATCTCGACGGCGCCGATGAGTCTGAGAGCTACTACTCCGCCGTGCACGAGTATCGACGCTGGGTCTACGCCGGCTGGCTCTTGCAAGCGCTGGCTGCCGTCGCGCTGTTCGTGGGGCTGGTGGGCGTGGCGCGCGCACTGACGGGTTCGCGCGAGACGGCATAGCGGCTCGTCACGCTGCGGGTCAGTCGTGCTCCTGGCTCGCACTCAGCAACTCGACGAAACGGTTGAGCAGGCGCGTCAGCTCGCGCAGCTCTGCGGGCGGCATCACAGACTCCGCCCACGCCGATGAGTCACGCAGGGCATCGAGAACGCCCGGCAGGACGTCGTCGGCGTCCTGCGTGAGTGTGATCAGCCGAGACCGCTTGTCGGCAGGATTGGGCGAGGCGACCACGAGCCCCCGCTTCTCGAGCCTGGCGATGACGCCGCTTACGGTGGGCGAGTCCGCAGCCATGAACTTGGCGATCTGACCGGGCGTGCTGTGCCGCTCGCCCGTCGAGTGGATAGCGAGCAGTGCAACCGCCTGCTGCGGGGTGAGTCCGAGCTCTCTGACCTGAGCGGATGCGCGCGCCCCAAGCAGTCTGTTGGCCGTGATGAGAAGGGTGCCGACGTCGATCACCGGTGGACGTTCCATCGAAGCTGCCCCTGTCGGTCGAAATAGTTAGCGTGCTAATATCTAGCGTAAACTATAACTCATCAGGCCATCGAGTCGGAAGTGAGCCACCAGTGAACCCGCAAACCATCATGATCGTGGCGCTGGGAAGTCGTGGCGACGTACAGCCGCACATCGCGTTGGGTGTGGGAATCGCGCGTCGCGGCCATACCGTCCGGGTTCTGACTTCATCGGACTTTCAGTCCTTGGTCGAGTCGCACGGTCTTGAGTTCGTGGACGCGGGCGGGAGCACCCAGGCGGTTGCCAAGGAGATGGAGGAGCTGCTCGAGAACGGCAACTTCCTCAAGATCCTCAGGAGGATGGGCGAGGCCGCGGGCGAGCTCTCCGTCGAGGCGGCCCGACGTGGTCTGTCGGCCTGCGCGGACTGTGACGTGATCATCGCCGGACTCGGCGGCCTGTCCATAGCATCAGCGCTCGCGGAGAAGCTGGGTGTTCGCTTCGTGCCGGCGTACCTGTACCCGTACAGCCCTACACGCGAGTTTCCCAGCGTGCTGGTGGGTGTCCCGCAGACGAGGCTCACCCGGTGGCTCAATCCGCTGTCTCACCATGTGGGTCAGCAGATGATGTGGCAGACGACGAGGTCGGCGACCAATCGCGCCAGGCGCGAGGCGCTCGATCTGCCTCCTGTCGGCTTCTGGCATACGTCCGAGCGCACGGGCGAGCGCGACGGTCTCGTCCTGTACGGGTACAGCCGACACGTCATCGGTGTCCCGCGCGACTGGGACGAGCGACATCTGGTGACCGGCTACTGGTTCCTTGACGAGTCCCAAGGCTGGGCTCCGCCGAATGAGCTCGTCGACTTCTTGGATGCCGGATCGCCGCCCGTGTACGTGGGGTTTGGCAGCATGGGAAGCAAGAACGCCGAGCAGACCGCCGACCTGGTCTTGGAGGCGCTACGGAGGACGGGCCTGCGCGGTGTCATGTCGTCGGGATGGGGCGGGTTGGGCGCGTCCGACCTACCGGACGACGTGCTCATGGTGGGCTCCGTCCCGCACAGTTGGCTGTTCGCTCGGATGGCGGCGGTCGTCCATCACGGTGGAGCCGGTACGACGGCCGCCGGTTTCCGCGCAGGCGTTCCGTCGGTCATCACTCCGGTGATGGGCGATCAGCCTTTCTGGGCGCGACGGGCGCGCGACCTAGGCGTTGCGCCCGCACCGGTGATGCGCCGGGACTTGTCGGCGGACGCGCTTGCGCAGGCGCTTGAGCGCGTGACCTCGGATGAGCAGATGCGCGCTCGGGCAGCCGAGCTCGGCGCGCGTATTCGCGGCGAAGACGGCGTCGCGCGCGCGATCGACGCGTTGGGACTGTGACCCGCCGGGCGTCAGCCCAGCGCCTCGGATAGCCGCATCCACTCGTCCTCGAGCTCCGCGATCTGCTGTTCGACGGCAGCGACGCGTGCCTGGCCATCGAGCAACGCCTGGTAGTCCGAAGGGTCCGCGGCGTGCATCTCGGCACGGATCGTGTCTGCCTTCTTGCTGAGGGTCTCGAGCTTGCGCTCGGTGGAGGCGAGCTCCTTCTTCATGCGGTACTCATCGGCCCGCGCAAGACGGGGTGCCGTGGTCAGAGGCGCCGCAGCAGGTGTGGCGTCGACCGGCGCGGCCTTCGCGGCGTTTGCCGCGACTCGCGCCTCGCCGCCCTCGTCGAGCAGTCTCAGGTACTCGTCCACTCCGCCGGGCAGGTGGCGGATCTTGCCGTCCATGAGCGCGAACTGGTCGTCGGTGACGCGCTCCATGAGGTGCCGGTCGTGGGTGATGAGGAACAGCGTGCCGGGCCATGAGTCGAGCAGGCTCTCGACCACCGCGAGCATGTCGATGTCGAGGTCGTTGTCCGGCTCGTCGAGGATGAGGACGTTGGGCTTATCGAGCAGGATGAGCATCAGCTGCAGCCGACGCTTCTGTCCGCCGGAGAGGTCGCCCACGATGGCGTTGAGCTGGGCCGACTCGAAACCGAGCCTCTCGAGCAGCTGCGCCGGCGTCATCTCGCGTCCGTCGAACTCGTAGCGCGTGTGGTAGCGCGAGAGCACTTCTCGGACCCTGCTGCCCGCCAGCTCGTCCAGCTCGTCGAGGTGCTGGGACAGGAACGCGAACTTCACCGTCTTGCCGATACGCACGCGCCCGGCGGTGGGTGTCAGCTTGCCTTGAATCACGTTGAGCAGCGTGGTCTTGCCGGACCCGTTCACGCCCAAGATCCCGAATCGGTCTCCGGGTCCCACGTGCCACGTGACGTCATCGAGTATCCGCTTGTCGCCGTAGCTCTGGGTCACGTCGATGAGGTCGACAACCTGTTTGCCCAACCGAGACATCGCCGTGCGCTTGAGCTCGATCGAGTCGCGTACCGGCGGCTCGTCGGCGATGAGCGCTTGTGCGGCGTCGACGCGGAACTTCGGCTTGGTCGATCGTGCCTTGGGGCCACGCGCGAGCCACGCGAGCTCCTTGCGCATGAGGTTTTGCCGCTTCTGCTCGGCGGTGCGGGCCGCCTCGGCGCGCTCGACGCGCTGGAGCACGTAGGCGGAGTAGCCGCCCTCGAACTGGTCGACCTGGCCGTCGTGCACCTCCCACATGCCGGTGCAGACCTCGTCGAGGAACCAGCGGTCGTGGGTGACCACGAGCAGTGCCCCGGACCTCTTGGGCCAGCGTGACTTGAGGTGATCGGCCAGCCAGGCGATGGCGTGGACGTCCAGGTGGTTGGTGGGCTCGTCGAGCATGAGCACGTCGCAGTCGGCGATGAGCACGCGTGCAAGATCGACGCGACGGCGCTGGCCGCCCGAGAGCTTGCCCACACGGCCGTTCCAGTCGATGTCGGCGATGAGGCCGCGGATGATGCTGCGCACCCGCGCATCAGACGCCCACGTGTACTCGGGCACATCGCCCACCACCGCGTGGCCCACGGTCGCGTCAGGGTCGAGCGAGTCGGTCTGCTCGAGCGTGTGGATGGTCGTGCCGCCTCGCCGCAGGACGCGCCCATCGTCGGGATCGATCAAGCCCGCGAGCAGCGACAACAGGGTGGACTTGCCGTCACCGTTGCCGCCCACGATGCCGATGCGGTCGCCCTCGTCCACGCCAAGGGAGATGGAGTCGAAGACCTTCTTGGTGGGGAATTCAAGGTGCACGCTGTCGCACCCAAGCAGATATGCCACGTGAAAGAACCTCGCTCCTCGGCGATCCGACGGATGTCCGATGCATCCGCACACAGGATACCTGTGAGGACAGCGCCCGAGGCCTCCTGTTGCCGCAGCGGCACTACCGGAGCCGGAACTCCTCGTAGTGGATCTCGCTTCGGGGCACACCGGCGGCCCTGAGCTGTTCGACCAATGCGCGTCGCATCTGGATCGGGCCGCACAGGTAGGCGGTGGTTGCCGCGAGCTCTGCGGTGCTCATCAGGTCATTCAGCCGCAGATGCCCGGACGTCGCCGTCTCGTGGATGACCACCTCGAGGGAACTGACCCGCTCGGCCAGCGCGGTAAGCTCCGCCGAGTACACCGCGTCATCGCGCGTGCTGACGCTCCACACGAGGGTGACGCGATGGCCGTTGTCCAGGGCTGCCGCCATAGACAGGAACGGGGTTATGCCTATCCCGCCTGCGAGCCACACCTGTCGCATGCGACCCGCGCGGAAGTCGAACATGCCGTACGGACCCTCGACGCGCGCAGTCGAACCCTGAGGCACGCCGTCCATCAGCGCGCGCGTGAAGTCCCCTGAGGCCTTGATCGAGAGCCGGAGCGAGTCGGTTGGTGCGTTGCTCACCGTGAACGGGTGCTGCTCGCGTAGTCGACTGCGCCCAAACGACACGAAGACGAACTGCCCCGCCACTCGCGGAATCGCGTCGGCATCGGGGGTCAGCGTCACCTCGAGCACGTCCTCAGCCACGTGACGAGACCGCTGCACGGTGAACGGGTGAACGGGGCCAAGCGTGCCGAACAGCGTCTCGCGGTACACCCACGCGATCAGCCCCAGTGTCGCGATGCCATAGACATACGCCGCCATGAGGGGGACCCGACGCACGTACGAGGGCGCGAGGAGCGAGTGGGTAACGGCGGCCGCGACGAAGAGGCCCTGGAAGCGGTGAAGGAGCTTCCAGTCTTGGTAGCGAAGGGGTACGGCACGTCGCCAGGGGAATCGAGGTGCCGAGGCGACGAAGATCGACAGGAGGAGCAGGGGGAGCATGGTGTAGCCCACAGGCTTGCTGGACACGTAGCCCACGGACTTGGGCACGATGAGGAAGTGGCTGGTGACGAGAGCCGCGATGCTCAGGCCGGTCAGGCGATGGGTGACGAACACCTTGTCGAGACCGCCCAAAGCGCGCTCGATCGTCCGCATGCGTGTCGCGAGGATCAGATTCAGCGACATCAGCACCACTGCGAGACTGGAGAGCCACTCCGCGACCATCTGCACGGGGGGCACCAGCCCCGGGGAGACGAACAACGCCACCGACACCCACACGACGCAGTGCGATGCGACCACTGCCGCGAACAGTACGGAGCGGGCCCTGACGTCTCGAGCGATGCCTGACTGCATGAGCCTCTCTCACTGTCGATCGAGTGCTGTGCTCGCAGCTGCATGGGCGCTACCCCTCAGCAAGCCACTCCATGGCCTCGCCCGCCGAGGTGAATGCGCGGACCTTGAATCCTTGGTCACGTGCCGCGGACGCGAAGAACCCGGTGTGGTCGAAGTCCTCTTGGGGGACGATGACGGCGGTCTTTCGCGCGAACACTCCCGGGTACCGATGGAGCTCGGCGGCCAGCTCCCACAGCTCGGCCACGGACAGTGTCGCGTCGACGCCACGCAGGTCCAAGATGATGTCGTAGTCGTCCTCGGGCGCCGAGAACAACGCGATCTCTATCAGCAACGCCTTGCTGGCGGTGAGGTCGAGCGTGCCCTCGGGTGTGGCCTGGATGAACTCATGGGCGTGAACCACACGGATCTGAGTCGGCATCGTCGTGACCCCTTACCGTCCGATGTGATGTTCGTGGTGCGTGAGCCAAGGCTTCACAACGCTCATACCCAGCGCAGCCATCAGCTCCGTGGTGGGTACACTGGAAGCAGTGCCCAGTGTCATCGTGTCCTAAGCGGAAAGGCGGGGATTTCGTGGCTGATGTCCACGTGTATTGGGTCGAGGCCGACGACGTGGTGCGCCACGGTGATCTGAGCGATCTCGCAACGGCGGTAGGGTCTCGGTGGTGTTGGATCGACGTGACCGATCCGGACGCCGAGGTGTACCGGCAACTCGAGGCCCCGCTGGGACTGCACCCGCTCGCCGTCGAGGACGCCCTGCACCGTCAACCACGCCCCAAGCTCGACTTGTACCCTGAGGGCCCCTTCCTCGTGTGGCTGACTCCGCACCTCACGAGCAATGAGGTGGTGGTGCTGCGCGAGCTCGACGTGTTCCTTGGCGAAGGGCACCTCGTCACCTCGCACGAAGGTCCGGTCGAGGCGATCGACGAGGTATGCACAGACATCGATCGGCTCATGCGGCTGGGCCCCGCGTGGATACTGCACGCGATCATCGATCGGCTGGTCGATTCGCTGCTGCCGGTGGTCGACGGCGTCGGCGACCAGTTCGAGATCGTCGAGGACAGCATGCTCGACGAGCCGCAGCGCGAGGACCTGGAGCGGCTGTACGCGCTCAGGAGGCAGCTGCTCGTGTTGCACCGCACCGTGGCGCCGGAGCGTGACATCATCCGCGCGATCGCGCGCGAACCCCAGCTCGTCAGTGCCGACGCGTACCGATACTTCGACGACATCGTCGACCACCTCGCACACGCCGAGGACTCGCTCGAGAGCTACCGAGACATCGGTTCGGCAGTCATGGACATCTACCTCTCGGCGCAGTCGAACCGCCTGAACGAGATCATGAAGGTGCTCACTGTGGTCACCGTGGTCATCGGTGCTCTGACGCTCATCTCGGGTATCTACGGGATGAACCTTCTCGGCGGTATGTGGCCGCCTCCCACGGCGCGGTGGGCGTTTCCATCGATGGCCATCGTCATGATCACCGTGGCCGCGGTCATGGTGGCCTTCTTCAGGAGGAAGAAGTGGTGGTAGAGGAAGAACAGCGAGCGGCGGCCACGGACAGCGGGCAGAACCACAGCCACGACATCTACACCGTAGCCAACATCATCACGGTTCTGCGTTTGATCATGATCCCGTTCTTCTTCGCGGTCTTGATCTCCGGGCGCAACGACGTGCTCGCGTTTCTGCTGTTCGCGGTCGCCGCATCCACCGACTGGGTTGACGGCCAGATCGCGCGCAGGACGGGCACGGTCACCGAGCTGGGCAAGGCCATCGATCCCCTGGTCGACCGGCTCTTGATCGCCTCGGGGGTCGTGGGGCTCTACCTGGAGGGACGCATCCCGCTGTGGATCGTCTTGCTGCTGCTGGGTCGGGACCTGTTCTTGTTGGGTGGCGCGTACGTGTTGGCTCGGCGCGGTGCTCGGCGACCGCAGGTCGCCTACATCGGCAAGGTCACCACGCTGCTGCTGCTCGTGGGGTTCTCGGGTCTGATCCTGAACTGGCCAATGGTTCCGGGGCTGGGACTGGTCGAGGCGCCGGGGCTGCCGGGCTGGGGGAGCGAGCCGGTGGCCGTGTGGATGTGGTTCGTGTACGCCGGTGTGGCCACCTCGCTGGCCACCGCCGTGATCTATACCGCGCAGTCGCGCCGAGCGTTGTCGGAGGTCGCCTGACCTTCGATCGATCGCAATGAGGGGTGTGTCGTGAAGGCAGTCATCATGGCCGGGGGAGAGGGCACTCGCCTGCGCCCCCTGACGTCGCTGTTGCCAAAGCCCATGGTCCCGGTGGTCAACCAGCCGGTGATGGAGCACATCGTGGGGCTCGTGAAGCACCATGGGATCGACGAGATCGTCGCGACGTTGGCCTTCATGCCCCAAGTGATCCAAGACTACTTTGGCGCGGGCGAAGAGTGGGGCGTGTCGATCGACTATGCGATCGAGGAGTCCCCGCTGGGTACCGCCGGCTCGGTGCGAAACGCCGCCGCGCTGCTCCCGCGAGACGAGCCGTTCATCGTGGTCAGCGGGGATGCGCTCACCGACATCGACCTGTCGGCCGTCATCGAGTTCCACAGATCGCATGGGGGTGCGGTGACGCTCGCGCTGAAGGCCGTCTCGGATCCGCTGGAGTTCGGCGTGGTCGTCACCGACGGCGACGGCAGGATCGAGCGCTTCTTGGAGAAGCCCACGTGGGGGCAGGTGTTCAGTGACCGGATCAACACCGGCATCTACGTCATCGAGCCGTGGGTGCTCGACGAGATTCCGGAGGGCCAGCCCTACGACTTCTCCTCGGAGCTCTTCCCCAAGCTGATGGAGCAAGGCCACGCGCTCTACGGCATGGTGGTCGACGGCTACTGGTGTGATGTGGGCGGCCGCGAGAGCTACGTGCAGGTGCACCGCGACGTGCTTGACGGCAACGCGATGGTGTTCGTGCCGGGTGTCCGCGCCCGCGAGGGACTGTGGGTGGCCGAGAGTGCGTCGGTGGACCCCACGGTCACCTTGGGTGACAAGGTGGTCATCGGGGAGAACGTGAAGATCCGCGAGGGGGCGGTCATCGGTGACTACACGGTCATCGGAGACAACTGCGTCATCGGGATCGATGCCCGGGTAGGCCACTCGATCCTGTGGGACGACGCGTTCGTCGGCCGTCAGGCGTCGGTGTCCGGCGCGGTGCTGTGCCG
Organism: uncultured Eubacteriales bacterium; assembly: GCA_964403885.1. Classification (GTDB taxonomy): domain Bacteria; phylum Actinomycetota; class Coriobacteriia; order Anaerosomatales; family PHET01; genus CAYOHY01. Next base: position 10,602 of record CAYOHY010000034.1, on the reverse strand, counting down.
ACAGGTCGACGTCAGAGCGCGTGCCGTGGTCGAGGTGGGCGTGGTGATCGGCAGTGAGAGCGCGGTGGGGCAGGGGGCCCACGTGAGCGCCGATGCGCAGATCTTCCCGTACAAGCGCATCGAGCCCTCGGCGACGGTGACCTCCTCGCTCATCTGGGAGTCGACCGGCGTTCGTTCGATCTTCGCCAACGCCGGCATCTCGGGGCTCGTCGGTATCGACATCACACCGGAGCTCGCCCTGCGCGTCGCCGAGGCGTTTGGCTCGGTGTTGCCTCGAGGCGGTCACGTGGTCGTGACTCGGGACACCTCGCGGGCCGCGCGCATGGTCAAGCGAGCGATGGTCGCAGGCCTCAACGCCGCCGGGATGAACGTGCGCGATCTACGCGTCGCCTCTCCGGCTGTGAGTCGTTTCACCACGCAAAAGACCCGCTGTGTGGGCGGCATCCACGTCGCGGTATCACCTGCCGAGCCGCAGTCGCTCGAGATACGCTTCTTCGACCCGGACGGGCTCGACATCGCCCCGTGGGAGCAGAAGAAGATCGAACGCCTCTACTTCCGAGGGGAGTTCAGGCGGTCCTTCTTCGAAGAGGTGGGCGAGATCATCTACCCGCCCCGACCGCTCGAGTACTACATCGCTGCGCTCGATGAGGCCGTGCAGGACGCGGGGTTGGCGGGCGCGTGGTCCAAGATGGTCGCCGACATGGGGTGCGGCTCGGCCTCGCTGTCACTGCCCCTGATCGCTCACCGATGGAACATCAACCTCATGACGCTCAACGCGGTCGTCGACTCGGAGGCCGATGTCGCGTGCGGTGACGCGACCACCGAGTCCCTCGAGCTGCTGAGGCGCGGGGTTGAGCTGTTTGGCGGAGATGTCGGCGTCGTGTTCGACCGCTCGGCGGAACGGGCTCGGTTCATGACGCCTACCGGCAGGTTGCTCGAAGCAGACACCGCGCTGCACGCGGTGGTCGACCTGTGGTGCCGCACGCGCCACGACGAATGCGGGCCCATCGCGGTGCCGCTCTCGGCCTCGCGCGCCGTGGAGCGCATCGCTGCGGCGCACGGACGCGAGGTCATCCGCCCGGGGCGTTCCCGCCGTGCGCTCGCGCAGGCGGTGCTCGATGGCCGGGCGGCGTTTGCCGGCAGCACCACGGGCGGCTACATCTTTGGCGACTTCTTCCCGGCGTTCGACGGCGTGCTTGCCGCAGGCATGGTGGTGCGTATGCTCGAGTCGGTGCACATGACACTCGACCAGGTGGTCGACGGACTGCCGCCGTTCCACAAGATCCAGCAGTCGGTGTTCTGCCCCACCGGTCGCAAGGGGGCGGTCATGCGCGCGGTCGCCGATGCTGCCGAAGGCCTGGACGCCGATCTCACCGAGGGGGTCCGCGTGCGCTATGAGGACGGGTGGGCGCTCGTCTTGCCGGACAACTCCGAGCCCACCGTCGGACTGTGGGCCGAGGCCGACGACATGGCGTCCGCCCAGGCACGGATCGATCACTGGCGCGGAGTCGTCGAGCGCGCGGTGTCAGCCACCGGATGATGGCTCGTCCCTTGCTCCTCGCACTCGCATAACCCGTGGTAACGGGCTCGTGACGCATGTCTCGGCAAGGCGGCGACTACCGCTATCATGTCACGACCCGGTTTCCATGCCGTGGACACATCTGCCCGTGAATCCCGACCGCAGCGGAAGCGAGTCTTTTCAACGTGAGTGACAGCACCGAAGAGCAGATCAGCGAAACCCACATCGACTACGCCGAGCGCCGCCGTCAGCGCGCTGTCGAGCGCGCCGCCGATCGGTCGTACAAGGTCAAGCACAACGTCCCCGTCATCGCGGCGATCGCGGTGGCCGCCGTAGTGCTGCTGGCTGTCGTCGGCGAAGCCGCCGCAACCGCCGGGCGCATTCACCCCGGCGTCACCGTGAGCGGCGTCAAGGTGGGCGGCCTCGTCCCGGGTAAGGCCAAGCTTCTTCTCGACACGCAACTCGCCGCCAAGGCGGCGTCGAGTCCGGTCATCGTCACCTACGGCGACAAGTCGTGGAAGGTCGCTGCCGAGGATGTCGGCGTGTCGTTCGACACCCAGAAGCTCGTCGACCAGGCCATGCAGGTGGGCCGTGAGGACAACGCGCTCGTCGCCGTGGGCCATCGCCTGCGAGCGTGGGCCGCGGGCCAGCAGATCGCACCCGCACCGTACGCTGACGACGAGCGTATGGGCGTCGTGCTTGACCGCATCTCGCAGGGCACCGATGTCGCGCCGGTCGACGCCGACGTGACCGTCTCGGGTACGAGCGCCGAGGTCGTCCCCGGAAAGAACGGCCGAGCACTCGACCGCACCAAGGCAGCCACGCTGATCCTGGCGGCCCTCATGGCATCCGATCGCCGCGTCGAGGCCCCGGTGGGCGTGGCCGAGGTCGCGGTGTCTGACGCCGACGCCGCCAAAGCGCGCGACGTCGCCCTCCAGATGCTGTCGGCGCCGGTCAAGGTCACCTTCAACGAAAAGTCGTGGAGCTTCGAGGCCCCTGAGGTCGCGGATTGGATCGAGTTCGTGCGCAGCGACGCGTCCACCGATGACGCGTCGGTGGCGCCCAGCACCACGCTCGAGCCGGCCCAGATCGATCTCATCGCGCGCATCTCGCCTGATAAGGTGGGCAAGCACGTGGCCTCTGAGGTGGGGGCGGGCATCGGACGCCCGGCCAAGGACGCGCGTTTCCGAACCACCAACGGTGCCGTGACGATCATCCCGTCGCAAGACGGCATCGGTCCGGACATGGTCAAGCTCGCGAGTGACCTCACGCAGGTCCTCTCGGACCCGGCGGCGCAGCGCACCGTCGCCCTGCAGACCACCAGATCTGAGCCCGAGATCACCACCGAGGATGCCCGTGCGATGGGCGTCAACGAGCGCATCTCGACGTTCACCACCACCTACGACGGCGGCAACAAGCCTCGCGTCAACAACATCCACCTGTTGGGCGACGCTCTCGACGGCAAGCTCGTGCCGCCGGGCGGCACCTTCTCGTTCAACGGCGCCGTGGGCGAGCGTACCGCCGACAAGGGCTACAAAGAGGCCAACGCCATCGTGAACGGCAAGCTCGTCCCGCAGTTGGGGGGCGGCATCTGTCAGGTAGGTACCACGATCTTCAACGCGGTGTTCGAGTCCGGCCTGCCGGTGGTCCAGCGCAAGAACCACTCGTTCTACATCTCGCACTACCCCGACGGCCGAGACGCCACCGTCTCGTGGGGTGGACCCGACTTCAAGTTCAAGAACACCACCGAGGACTGGATACTGGTCTCGGTCTCATACACCGGTTCCTCCATCACCATCTCGCTCTACGGCACGGACCCCGGCTACGACGTGACGGCCAAGAAGGGGCCGTGGCGCAACGTGAGGCCGTTCCCCGTGCAAGAGATCAAGGACCCCACCATGGCGCTGGGCGCCAAGACCATCGAAGACGCAGGTGTGGATGGCCGCACCATCACCGTCGAGCGAATCGTGAAGAAAGACGGTAAGGTTATACGCACAGACGAATTCGTCTCGGTGTACAAACCGAAGGTCCAGGTCGTTCGTGTGGGCACCAAGCCCAAGGTGCCGCCCGCAAAGCCGGTGCCCACGACGCCCAAACCGTAGACCACAGGGGCCGGTCGGCCGGCCGGCGGGGGAAGGCAGGGGAGCCGTGTATCAGCCGCAGTTCGAGGCCATGTCGCGCGCGGAGCTCGAGGAGCTCCAGCTTGAGCGTTTGAGGGCCTTGTTGACCCGCGTCTACGACAACGTGCCGCTCTACCGAGCCAAGTTCGACGAGGCCGGCGTGGATCCGGCCTCGATCACCTCGCTCGACGACCTGCGCCGCGTGCCGTTCACCGTCAAAGACGACCTGCGCTCGGCCTACCCGTATGGCATGTTCGCGGTGCCGCTGCGCGACATCGTGCGGGTGCACTCCTCGTCCGGCACCACCGGGCAGATCACCGTGGTCGGCTACACGCGTGGCGACATCGACCGGTGGGCCGACCTCATGGCGCGGACCTACACCTGTGCGGGTGCGACACCCGACGACATCATCCAGGTCACGTACGGCTACGGCCTGTTCACCGGCGGCCTTGGTGCCCACTACGGCTCCGAGCGCCTGGGCGCGCTGACCATCCCCATCTCGGGAGGCAACACGAAGCGCCAGGTACAGGTCCTCAAGGACTTCGGCACCACGGTACTCGCATGCACCCCCAGCTACGCGCAGCTCATCGGCGAGACCGCACGCGAGATGGGGATCGACCCGCGTGACCTCCCGCTGCGCATCGGAGTCTTCGGCGCCGAGCCGTGGAGCGATCAGATGCGCCGCCAGATCGAAGACGAGCTGGGCATCACCGCCACCGACATCTACGGTCTGTCCGAGGTGCTTGGACCCGGCGTAGCGAGCGAGTGTGAGTGCCACGACGGGCTCCACGTGTTCGAGGACCACTTCATCGTCGAGATCATCGACCCCGAGACGCTTCAGCCCGTGCCCGACGGCGAGATGGGCGAGGTGGTCTTCACCACGCTCACCAAGGAGGGCATCCCGGTCGTCAGGTACCGCACGCGCGACATCAGCCGCATCATCCCCGGCCAGTGCGGGTGCGGCCGCACCATGCGCCGCATCGAGCGCGTGACCGGCCGCAGCGACGACATGCTCATCGTGCGCGGTGTGAACGTCTACCCGAGTCAGATCGAGCAGGTCCTTCTCGGCATCCCCAACGTGGCGCCGCACTATCAGGTCGTGCTCACCAAGCGCGGCTCGATGGACTACGTCGAGGTGCACGTGGAGGTCGCGCCCGAGTTCGCGTTCGATGAGGTCCGCGAGCTCGAGCGCCTCCAGAAGCGCGTCAAGGCCGAGATCGAGTCGGTTCTCGCGGTCTCGATCGCGGTGCGCCTCGTCGAACCCAAGTCGATCGCCCGCTCAGAAGGCAAGGCCAAGCGCGTGGTCGACCTGCGCGCCGAAGGGGGAGAGTAGCCATGATCGAACAGGTGAGCGTCTTTCTCGAGAACAAGTCCGGCCGGCTCGCCGAGCTCGCGCGGACCCTGGGTGACGCGGGCGTGAACATGCACGCGCTGATCATCGCCGACACCGCCGAGTTCGGCGTGGTGCGCATCATCTGCGACAACCCCGAGCACGCCAAGCAAGTCCTGGACGAGCAGGGTTTTGGCGCCTCGACCACGCGCGTGCTCGCCGTGGAAGTGCCCGACACTCCCGGCGGACTCGCCGACATGCTCGAAGCGCTCGACGCCGAGGGCCTCAACGTGGAGTACGCCTACGTGTTCGTCGAGCCGGGCGGCAAGGCGATCCATGTGTTCAAGGTCGACGACGCTCGCGCCGAAGATGTGCTCGGCGCCTCAGGCTACCGTGTGGTCGCGCCCGGGGAGCTCTACTCGCCCGACGCCTGACCCTCGGCCTCGAGCGGGGCGAGTGAGTCGATGAGGGCGTTGAGCGACGGCTCGTCGTCCGGCACACCCAGGCACTTCACAGAGACCGACTCCTCACGAGAGCCCAGCGCCTGGCGCACGTTGGCTGACAGACGGTCGGCGACCACGACTCCGCCGTCGCGCGGCGTGTGGGGCAGCAAGACCAGGAACCGGCCGTCATCGATGCGCGAGACCTCGTCGACCATCCGGATGTCGCTGCGGATGTGGTCAGCCACCCCGCGAACGAGCGTGCGCTGACGCGATGGCTTGAACCCCGCGAGCAGCGAGGGAGAAAGCGTCACCACGACCACCGAGAAGGGCTCGCCGTAACGGCGGTACTTCGCCCGGGCCTGGTCGAGCGTCCGATGAGCCCAGCGCTGGTTGTAGACGCGGCTCCAGTCGTCGAGCGCCGAGCCGCCCTCGAGGCGCGACATGCTGTAGCGCATGCGGGTGACGATCTCACCGCCGGCCACTCCTACGAGCCCGAACGATGCGATGCGCGCGGCGATGATCATGAGCGCGCTGGGTGGGATCGGGGTGCTCTGCAGCAGGTCGATACGCATCGCCACGTAGATCACCGAGGCGACACATGCGGCGATGAGGCCGCCCTTGCGTCCCAGCTTGACCGCGGCAGCCAGCACGCCGAACAGCATGATCTGAGCGACCGCTTCGGCGGGCTCGGGCGGGCCGCTCGCGTACGACAAGGCGAGCGCGCCCAAGATGGCCGCTCCGCCGATCAACAGCACCAACTGCTCGAAACGAGTGTCTCGCATTACCCCTCCGAAGACGCCCTGTCGATCATCGTCGCCAGCGTGCACTCAACGAAATGTCGTCGCACTCGGCATGCGGTATGCGAGCATGGCATACTCGGATGCCGCGTGGTTCATCTGCGCACCGGCCCCGCATGACGATCCGGATGGAAGTCTCGCACACCGTGGTCAACCCATCGTGCCATAGACCGGCGACGACGCCGGGTCACCGTTGTGGCCCTGCGCCTATCATCGGCATTCACCGCCCCGTAGTCGAGTATGTGCTGCGCGTCGCGCTCGTCGGCGTGCTGTGCCTCGGGTTCCTCGGCACGGGCGACCCGTCGGCCTACGCCGAGGTGCGCTCCACGGACCGGCTCGACGGCTACGCTGCCTCGGAGCTTGGCGTGCCGGCCGCCGCGATGCCCGATGTCACCATGGCCGCAGGCGCGCTCGTCACTCAGGACGGCCGGATCCTGTGGTCGCGCCGTGTGAGTGACCGGCGTGCGATGGCGAGCATCACCAAGATCATGACCGCGGTCGTGGCGCTCGAGCACTCGAAGCCCACCGACCTCGTGACCATCCCCGACGACTCGGTGAGCGTGGGTGAGTCGACCGCGTTTCTGCGTGCAGGGGAGAAGCTGCCCATGCACGAGGTGCTCGAGGGGCTCATGGTCAAGTCCGGCAACGACGCGGCGGTGGCCATCGCTGAGCACGTGGCAGACAACGAGGACGAGTTCGTCAAGTTGATGAACGCCAAGGCGGTCGAGCTCGGCCTCAAGCGCACCCACTTCACCAATCCGCATGGCTTGGACGAGCAGGGTCACTACTCATCGGCCGCAGATCTGGCGATCCTTGCGCGCTACGCGATGACCAAGCCGGAGTTTCGCGCCATCGTGGGCGAGAAGACCGCCGAGATAGGAAGCGGTGCGCGTTCGGAGACGCTCCACAGCACCAACCTGCTCTTGGGCAACTATCAGGGCGCTAACGGCATCAAGACGGGGTGGACCAACAAGGCCGGGTACTGCGTGATCGACTCGGCGAACCGTGACGGTGTCGAGCTCTACGCCGTGGTGCTGGGCACCACAGGTGAACTCAAGCGCTTCCGAGACGCCCGCGAGCTGCTCGACTTCGGCTTCGCGCACTACCGGCCGCAACGACTCGTGTCGGCGGGGACCGTGATCGGCCAAGCGCCGGTGACGGAGTATCTTGACGTGACGGTGCCTGCCGCGGTCTCCGAGAACACCACGGTGACCGTGTTCGATCTGCAGGGGCCCATCACGCGAACGGTGACCATGAGTGAGGTGGAAGCGCCTGTGAAGACCGGCCAGCGTGTCGGCGTGGTGACCTTCACGCAACGAGGTCAGGTCATCGCAAGCGTGCCGCTGGTGGCGACGCACGACGTGCCGGACCCCACGCTGGTTCAGCGCGTGGGCATCGCGGTCGTGCGGGCGTGGAGGCGGCTCACCGGCGCCTCGTCGTAGGCGGCCTCACGGCGCGGTCCGGCGTGCGTCGGGGTATCGTAAGAGACAGGTCGCCGCAACGGCGCGGCGATTCATTCGAAAGGAGCACTGCCCGATGACTGAAGCGCTCAAGCGCACGCCCCTGTACGAGGAGCACCTCGCCCTCGGCGCCCGCATGGTGCCGTTCGCCGGATTCGAGATGCCCGTGCAGTACGCCGGCATCATCGAGGAGCACCGCGCGGTGCGGTCCTCGGCGGGCGTGTTCGATGTGTGTCACATGGCCGAGTTCCGGGTCTTCGGCTTCGCGGCGTTCGACTTCCTCCAGCGCATGCTCACCAACGATCTGTCGAAGATCGCCGAGCTCGGGCAGGCGCAGTACACGCTTCTGCTCGATGACGAGGGCGGCATCATCGACGACCTCATCGTCTATCACAGCGGCGACCTCGAGTACCTCATCATCGCCAACGCCTCGAACCGCGAGGCTGACTTCGCGTGGCTCCAGCAGCACGCTCCCGAGGACCTCGAGCTGGTCGACGAGTCCGACCGCACCGCGCTCATCGCCCTCCAGGGTCCCGAGGCCGTGCGCATCATCACCGAGCTGGCCGGCGAGGGATGGACGGCGCCGGCGCGCTTCACGCTCGCCGAGGCGATGCTCGACAACGCCGTGCCCGCGCTCATCGCGCGTACCGGCTACACCGGCGAGGACGGGGTCGAGATCTTGTGCCGTGCGGATCAGGCGGCGGCCGTCTGGCGCATCCTGCTCTCGTTTGCCGAGGTCACGCCTGCCGGCCTGGGCGCGCGTGACACGCTGCGCCTCGAGATGGGCTACCACCTCTACGGCAACGACATGGACCGCACCGTCGATCCCATCTCGGCCGGACTGGGCTGGGTCGCGAGCAAGGACAAGGGCGACTACGTGGGACGGGAGCGCGTCGAGGCCGTACGGGCCGCCGGTCCTGAGCGCCGCCTGGTTCACCTCAAGGTCGATGGCGGCATCCCGCGTCCGGGCTTTCCCGTGTTGCACGAGGGCACCGAGGTGGGTAAGGTAGCGAGCGGCACGTTCTCGCCGACTCTGGAGACCGGGATCGCCACCGCGTACGTCCCCGCCGCGCTTGCTGCAGCGGGCACTGAGCTGACGGTCGCCATTCGCAAGAAGACCGCTCCGGCCGTCGTCGTGAAGCCGCCGTTCGTATCGTCCACTTCGCTGTCGGGCCTGTAGTCACACCCGTCAGCCCCCTTCGGAAGGAGCGTCGCATCCATGGCACACCCCAGCGACCGCAAGTACTCCACTGAGCACGAGTGGGTCGTCGTCGACGGCGACGTCGCGACCATCGGCATCACCCACTTCGCCCAGGATCAGCTCGGCGAGGTCGTCTACGTGGACCTGCCCGCCTCCGGCGATACGATCACCGCGGGCGACACCTTCGGCGAGATCGAGTCGGTCAAGTCCGTCTCGGAGCTCTACGCCCCTGTCACCGGCGAGATCGTCGAGGTCAACGACTCGCTGGGCGACTCGCCCGAGACCGTCAACCAGGACCCCCACGGCGAGGGCTGGATGATCAAGGTCAAGCTTGACGACGCGTCTGAGGTCGACGGCCTGATGACCGCCGAGGAGTACGACGCACACGTGACCGAGGCTTAGCCCTCGATGCGCTACATACCTGTAACGTGCGAACAGCGCGAAGCCATGCTTCGCGCTGTCGGCATTGAAGAGACCGATCAACTGTTCGCCGATATCCCGGCAGACGTCCGCCTGCAGCGTCCGCTCGACCTGCCGGAAGGCATGACCGAGATCGACCTGGCGAACCACCTGCGCGATCTCGCGAACCTCAACTCGCCCGCATCGCGCCTCGTGAGCTTTGCCGGGGCCGGCTGCTACGACCACTACATCCCCAGCGTGGTGGATCACGTGCTGCGCCGTCCTGAGTTCTTCACGGCCTACACGCCCTACCAGCCCGAGGTGAGCCAGGGCACGCTTCAGGCCATCTACGAGTACCAGTCGATGATCTGCGGCCTGACCGGCATGGATGTGGCCAACGCGAGCATGTACGACGGCGCCACGGCGTTCGTCGAGGCCGCGCTCATGGCGTGCCGCCTCACCAAGCGTCATCGCGTGGTCGTCTCCGGCATGGTCCACCCCGAGTGGATCGAGGTGCTCGACACCTACGCCGACTCCGGGTTGTTCGAGGTCGCCTACGCGTCGCCCGAGCCTCGGATCGACATCGCCGAGCTCGCCGAGATCACCGATGACTCCGTGGCCGCCGTGCTGGTCGCAAGCCCCAACTTCGTCGGTGTCGTCGAGGACCTCGACGCCGTGGGCGAAGTGGCCCGCAACGCCGGCGCGCTGTTCGTGGTCGCCGCGAACCCGGTGCTTCTCGGTGTGATGGAGCCGCCCGCGAGCTTTGGTGCCGACATCGTGGTGGGCGAGGGCCAGTCTCTCGGCAACGCCATCTCGTTTGGCGGACCGGGCCTGGGCTTCTTCGCGTGCCGCGACAAGCACATCCGGCAGATGCCGGGTCGCCTCGTGGGCCGCACGGTCGACGTGGACGGCAATGCCGCGTTCGTGCTCACGCTCTCGACCCGCGAGCAGCATATCCGTCGCGAGAAGGCGACGAGCAACATCTGCAGCAACCACGCCCTGAACGCGCTTGCTGCAGGCGTGTACCTGTCGGCTGTCGGCCGAGAGGGCCTCGCCGGCATCGCCACCGCCTGCATCGCAAAGGCGCACTATCTGCGCGACAGGCTCATCGCCACGGGCCGTTTCGCCGCGCCGTGGGACGACGTGCCCTTCGGCCACGAGTTCGCCCTCGAGTACCTGGGCGACTCACGCGAGATGTACGACGCGATGTATGAGAAGGGCTACCTGCCCGGCGTCGTGCTCGAGACCGGCGAGGAGCACGACCTTGTCCTGTTCGCGGTGACCGAGAAGCGCACGCGCGCCCAGATCGACGCGTTCGTCGAGGAGGTGGCGT
>CAYOHY010000033.1:20849-22596 GCA_964403885.1 uncultured Eubacteriales bacterium | reverse complement strand
ATCATCGACGCCTACGAGGAGCTGTACCGTGAAGCGCTCGCATCGCGCGTATGACGCCCTGAAGCGCGTCCTTGACGTGACGGGTGCGGCGCTCCTGCTCGTCGTGCTCTCAGTGGTGCTGCTGGTCGTCGCCGTCCTGGTACGCGTGAAGCTGGGTAGCCCCGTGCTGTTCATCCAGTCGAGGCCAGGGCGTGGCGGCCGCCTGTTCACCATCTACAAGTTCCGGTCGATGCGCGATGCCGCACCGGGCGTCTCGGCCACCGATGCCGTGGCGAGCGACGCCGAGCGTCTCACGAGCTTTGGCCGGTTCCTGCGTGCGAGCTCGCTCGACGAGCTCCCGGAGCTGTGGAACGTGCTCCTGGGCCAGATGAGCTTCGTGGGTCCTCGGCCACTGCTGCCGGAGTATCTTGACCGCTACAATGACGAGCAGGCGCGGCGGCACGAGGTCCGTCCCGGCATCACGGGGTGGGCCCAGGTCAACGGACGCAACGCACAGTCGTGGGAGGATCGACTGGCGATGGACGTCTGGTACGTGGATCACCGCTCGCTCGCGCTCGACGCGAGGATCCTCGCCATGACCGTGGGCACGGTCGTGAAGCGCGAGGGCGTCTCGGCGCCGGGGAGCGCCACCATGGAGCCGTTCGATCCGCGCGCTGAGAAGCGCGAGAACGAGGAGTGAGCGTGTCTGATCGTCTAGCCATCGAGGGCGGTACGCCCGTGCGGACCGCGCCGATGCCCGTGTGGCCCACTCCGGGCGATGCCGAGTCGGCAGCCGTGGAGCGCGTGGTCCGCTCCGGCAAGTGGAACTACTGGACGGGCACCGAGGCGCGCGATCTCGAGACGGCCTATGCCTCGTCGCTGGGTCGCCGCCACGCCGTGGCGGTCGCCAACGGCACGCTGGCCCTCGAGCTTGCGCTTCGAGCGTTCGACATCGGCGAAGGCGACGAGGTGATCGTCCCGTCGCGCTCCTTCATCGCCACCGCGAGCTGCGTGGTGGCCGTGGGCGCCACCCCGGTCATCGCCGACATCTCACCGGACTCCGGCTGCCTCACCGCACAATCGGTAGAGGCGGTGCTCACCGCGCACACCGCAGCGATCATCCCCGTCCACCTGGCAGGCTGGGTGGCTGAGATGGACGAGATCATGTCGATCGCGGACCGGCATGGGCTGGTGGTCATCGAGGACTGCGCCCAGGCGCACGGCGCCACCTACCACGGCCGCCCGGCCGGCTCGATAGGCCACGCGGCAGCGTTCTCGTTTTGCCAAGACAAGATCATCACGTCAGGCGAGGGCGGGCTGCTTGCCCTCGACGACGACGCAGCATACGCGCGTGCGTGGGCGTACAAGGATCACGGCAAGTCGCTTGCGAAGGTCACCGACCCCGAGTTCATGGCGGGCACCACGTCCTACAAGTGGATGCACGACGGCTTTGGCTCGAACTGGCGCATGGGCGAACTGTGCGCCGCGCTCGCACGACTGGGCCTCGACAATCTCGATGAGTACCGTCGCCTGCGCGCCCGCAACGCCACGCGTCTCGCGGCCGGCATCGCTGGCCTGAACGGGCTGCGCGTGCCCCTGCCGGGCGACCACATTGAGCACGCCTTCTACCGCCTGTACACGTTCGTCGAGCCCGAGCACCTCGCTGACGGGTGGGACCGCGACCGCATCGCGCTCGCCATCGCGGCCGAGGGTGTCTCGGTCCAGTACGGCGTGTGTGCCGAGCTCTACCGCGAGGCCGCGTTCACCC
>CAYOHY010000033.1:16844-20749 GCA_964403885.1 uncultured Eubacteriales bacterium | reverse complement strand
CTGCTCGTGTTGCTGGGTGTCTCGGCAGCGCGGCTCGCCGTTCGTGTGGTGCTCTTCTTGCGCGCGCGGCAGACGGCCGCAGGCCGCCGGGTGCTCATCGCCGGCGCCGGCAGTGCGGGCTCGCTGCTCCTTCGCGAGATCCAGGGCAGGCCGGACCTGGGCCTTGTCGCCGTGGGCTTCCTCGACGACGACCGCACACTGGCCGGCCGCACCATCAGCGGCGTTCCCGTGGTGGGCACCACCCAAGACCTTGCGGGCGTGGCTGAGCGCCGGGGCGCCCAAGAGCTGCTCGTCGCGCTTCCCAGCGCACCCGGCGAGACCATCCGCCGCATCCTCAACACCGCCGCCGATGCGGGGCTGACCACTCGCATCATGCCGCCCATCGTCATCGACAAGGGTTCCGTGAGCGTCTCTGACCTGCGCAAGGTCGACGTCGAGGATCTGCTGGGCCGCGAGCCCACCCCCATCGACACCCACGCCATCGCCGAGACGCTCTCAGGACGCGTGGTCGCGGTCACCGGCGCCGCAGGCTCCATAGGCTCGGAGCTGTGCCGCCAGATCGCCACGCTCGCGCCCGCCCGGCTGCTGCTGCTCGACATCGACGAGACGCGCCTCTACGAGCTGTGGCTCGAGCTGCGCGCCACCGGCACCGACTGCGCCGAGATGCACATCTGCGACGTGCGAGACATGCGCAAGCTCGACGCGCTGTTCTCCGAGCTCCGCCCGCAGGTGGTCTTGCATGCCGCGGCCTACAAGCACGTCCCCCTCATGGAGCTCGAGCCCGCCGAGGCGGTCAAGACCAACGTGCTGGGCACACGCCAGGTCATCGAGGCGTGCGTGCGCCACGGCGTCGAGCGTTTCGTCCTCATCTCGACGGACAAGGCGGTGGCCCCCGTCAACGTCATGGGCCTGACCAAGGCACTCGCCGAGCGCGTCATGCTCGCCGCCGGCTGCGACCCCAACTCCACGCTCACCGTCGCCGTGCGCTTTGGCAACGTGCTGGCGAGCCGCGGCAGCGTGGTGCCCATCTTCGAAGAGCAGCTGCGCCGAGGTGGCCCCCTCACCGTGACCCACCCCGAGGTCACCCGCTACTTCATGACCATCCCCGAGGCCTCACGTCTGGTGCTCCAGGCCCAAGCCATCGGCGCGTGTGGCGACATCTTCGTGCTGGAGATGGGTGAGCCGGTCAAGATCGTGGACCTCGCGCGCAAGATGATCGCGCTGTCAGGGCGCCCCGCCGAGATCGAGTTCTCCGGCCTGCGCCCGGGCGAGAAGCTTCACGAAGCGCTCGTGCACGCGCATGAGTCTCTGGAGCCCACCGAGCGCGAGAAGATCGTCCGCGTCCGGGACTCAGCCGTTCCCGGCGAGCGCTTCGAAGCCGACATCGCGACGCTGATCGAATCAGCCCTCGCCGACGACGATGCCGGTGTGCTCGAGGCGCTGGAGTTGCTCGAACCCGGATTCGCCTCGCGCAACCCCGCCTAGGCGCGCAGGAGGCCGTCTGCGGGGGCCTCGGCGTCCACCAGTGGCCTGATGCCGCGCTTGAGAATCGGGCGCTCAGAAAGGCTCTCAGCGAAGCGTTCGAACCCATCGACCTTCACTTGGCCCCCCACCCTGCCTCGAATGGTCTCGCGCAGCGCTTCGCGTGACGTCTCTTGGGCGGCGGCCATGACCACGATGTTCTGGCGACGTCCCCCGCAGCCAACGCCCACCGGGAACACGTAGACCGCGGGCAACACGTCGGCGATCCCGCGCACAAAGCGGTGGAACGTGCGACTGCCCCGTCCCTCGGCAACGCCCACCATGTTGTACGCGAGTACGCCGCCCGGCGTGAGATGATCCGCCGCGATCGCGGCGAACTGCGCGGTGCACAGCGCATAGGGGGCCGCCGCCTCGAAGTAGGCGTCCACCACGATGATGTCCCAGCGCTCCTCGGATGCTTCGAGAAACGCTCTTCCGTCGGCCACGTGAACGCGCAGTCGCTCGTCATCGGGAAGCGCGAAGAATCGCCGAGACACCTCCACGACCTCCGGGTCGAGCTCCACCACGTCGATCGCGATCTGCGGGTAGTCATGCCACATACGTTTGGGCAAGACACCGCCGCCCAGACCGATCGCAAGCACACGCGTGGCCGCAGGATTGAGCGCCAGCGTCAGGTGGAGGTAGTCGATCACCGGCTGGTGAGCCTCGAGGCACGTTGCCGCGTCGACGGCACTTTGCTTGCGCCCGCTGAAGCGCAGCGTCATCACGCCATCCTCGTCGTGGACGCTGATGTCGTGGAACTCGCTCTTGCTGCGGTACAGCTCGTCCATCGATGCCCTATCGGTAGCGATATGCGGGGAAGAATCCGGCCGGTGCGTGCACGCCGGCCGACAGCTCATCATAGCGCGCACGATCGAGCACCACGCGAGCCGTGGCGAAAGGTGCGCGGCACTTCGAGAACCCGGCCTTGAAGTGGAAAAGCGAGTCCGCGCGGCCACCCAGGCCACTGCCCAGATTGACCTTGGAGATGCCACGATCCCGCGCATACTCCAGCATGCCCAGCACCGCGAGCTTGACCGGCGCTGAGCGCAGGAACTCCGGATTCGTGGCCGAGAGGTGATACTGGGCCACGTCTGCGCACATGAACACGAGCGCCGCGGCAGCCAGCCCACCGTCAGGCGCGGTCACTGACACGATGTGGGCGCTGTCCCCCATCTCCCGCAGCGCCACGAAGTACGCATCGGGAAACAGGTAGTAGTCATCGGCTTCTATGCGCCGCATGTTCTCGCGATACATCTCCGGGAATGCGAGCCACGCCGAGTCAGCATCTACGTTGACGCTGAACCCAGCCTCTCTCAGCGCGCGCACATTCTGCCGGTGCCCGGACCTGAACGAAGCCGCGATATCCTCGCCAACGCTGTCGAGATCCACGTACACGTGCTCTCCGTGCACCACGACGTCGCCGTACCGCTCGAACGCCGAGGGCTCGACGCCAAGCAGCGGATGAAACCGCAGGAACGCCGAGACACAGCCGTGCTGCCCGAGCCCCTCGAGCACACCACCCAGCAGCGAGTCGCGCACGTCCGGGTCGTCGGTCGAGCACAGAGGGGCCGGGTAGCCGTAGGGCGCTGTGACGTCAGAGCCTGAAACGGGGCCGGGAAGGTCACGCACGATGACCGGCAACGCCGCAAACCCCTGCCGACTCTCGCAGACTGCAAGCTTCACGGGGTAGGCCTCGTGCGTCGCGCATGCCTTCGCGTACGAAGGCAGATGGTAGACATCGTGCTTCACGAGCCGGGTCAACGCCTGCCAGCGCGCATCATCGACGTCCAGGAGGCTGAAATCAGCGCTCTGCTGCTCCACTACTGCGCCCTGATCTGCTGAAGTGCAGCTTCGATATCAGCGTTGGGCCCGGCTTTGAGCGCACTCTCGAGCGTGGCAATCGCTTCATCAGTGTTGCCGGAGGCGGCCTCAAGACCGGAGAGCTCGATGGCGGCACGCACGTAGTCCGGGCGCACCTTCAGCACCGCACGCAACTCGTCTTTGGCACGCGCGGGCCGGTTCATCGCGATCAGCCACTTGGCGAACCAGTAGCGGGTGGCGAGGTCGTGAGGCGACGCGTCGCGCGCCGATGCGAGCAGATCGCCCGCTTCATCGAGCGACCCGGCCACGCCCTGCCTGTGCGCGAACAGCAGCAGGCTCGCAAGGAGCACGCGGGTTCTGGTGTTGGTCGGCTCAAGCCGCACGGCCTCCCGAGCGTGGCCAAGCGAGCGCTCGATGCTGCCGGCGATAGCCGAGGAGTCCGCTCCTGCCTGGCGCGAGGCGATCGCGTCGTCGGCATAGGCCTTGGCAGCCACCACGCGATACTCCGCGACGAGCGGATCGGTTCGCACGGCGCGCTCCGCAGCCGTGAGCCGCGTCAC
>CAYOHY010000033.1:4615-16744 GCA_964403885.1 uncultured Eubacteriales bacterium | reverse complement strand
ACCTCGATGACGAAGTCGTGCGCACTCTCCATGGCGGTGTCGGGATCGACCAGCGCCGCCCATCTCGCGCTCTTGACCGGCTCGAACGCAAGGTTGAACAGTCCGGGGCCTGCGCCTGCGATGGGATGGGCCTTGATGGCCTTCAGTGAGTCGCCCCACACGATGAGTCGCGCGCTGGCGTTGCGGTCTTGCGTGGTCGCTTGGCCGGATACCCGCTCCATCACCTGCGAAGAGCCGGTACCGCTCGCGGCAACCGCGACGGCGACACCTATCAGCACCGCCGTGGCAACCGCGAACGCGATCTCGGTGCGACCCACGTGCAGTCTTGCCCGCCAGGCGAGCACCCCAAAAGAGACCGCGCCCACGACCGCGCCTATCCACGCGGCCCGTGTGAACGTCATGAACAGCGCGGTTGCCACCAAGACACAGCAGCCCAAGAGAACGTATCGCCATCCCGTGCGCGACTCATCGAGCGCCAGCCCGAGTGAGGCGAACAACGCAAGAACCATGAAGCTGCCAAACATGTCCGGGTTGCCCATGGTTGCGAACACGCGGCGATACGACCACATGAGCTGACCCCACTCGAGCGGGTCGTACCCCAGGAACTGAACCACGGCATAGACGGCCGCGAGCGTTGCCGAGACCACCACACACCTCAGTAGCGCGCGAAGGCGCCGGGGCGTGTCGAACACCTGCACCACGAGCACGAGTGCCAGCGCGCAGGCGATCGTCGTGAGCAACCCCTCACCCCGCGCAGCGAGCCCTCTCACGGCGCTCGCGGGACTCACCCCCGCCACAGCCGAGACCACAGCCCAGCCGGCGACCGCCACGGCGAGCCACTGAGTCCAGTGACGCCTGACGCGGGCGCCGCCGGCAAACACCGCCACGGCGAATGCGATCGAGGCAGACCCCACGAGCGCGAGCAGCGCACACGCCTTGAGCAAGGAACTGGGCGAGTACAACAGCCGAGACGCACTCGATCCGCGCCAGACCGCGTCGACAAGCAGTGGCGTGGCGACAACTGCGGCACACAGAAGCCAGCGGGCGATGCGAGACGACCACTCGCCCACCGGATTCATGCTTGTCTGGGCGTCAGAATCCCCCGTGACCACTCGAGCCTCCCTGCTCCTCGACCAGTGCCGATTCTATCGCACCCGGCGGGTCAGGCCGCTGCCTACAGCACGGAGCGCCGTGTACAGCAGAGCGACGTCATCACGCGTGATGAGCGAGATCTGCGCAAGCGACATCCTCGCCGAACGCTTGAAGAGCACCACGTACACGATCGCGGTGACTCCATACGTCAGCGACGAGGCGACCGCGGCGCCGCGAACACCGGCCAGCGGGATGAGCGCGAGATTGAGTGCGAGATTCACGACCACGCCCACGAACGTCAACCCTGGGAACAGCC
Organism: uncultured Eubacteriales bacterium; assembly: GCA_964403885.1. Taxonomy (GTDB): domain Bacteria; phylum Actinomycetota; class Coriobacteriia; order Anaerosomatales; family PHET01; genus CAYOHY01. The sequence continues at coordinate 15,336 of CAYOHY010000033.1, read as the reverse complement.
GCCCGTGCGCCGCGAAGTGGCTCACCAACACCCCGGTGAACCCGATGGCGAGCACGCCCGGGGCGAGCAGGAAGAACACCTGCACCGACTGCGCGAACTGCTTGCCAAACAGCCAGGGGATGGCCCACGGCACGATCAGTGCCAGCAGGACGAACAGCGAGACGACCAATGCGAGCAGGACTCGCGCGGTCCGCGCTGTCACGGCTGCGCTCTCGGCCTCATCGCCGGTCTTGAGCGCCCGTGCGAGCAGGGCCGCGGCGACATTCTGCGGCACATACCACAGCACCTCTGCGAAGGTGACACCCACGGAGTACACGCCAACAGCCGCCGTCGAGGCAAGCAGGCCCAACAAGACGGCGTCCTGGCGCAGCTCGAGGTAGCTCGCCACCGTCACGAGATGCGCCTTGATCGCGTAGCCGGCTTCCTCGGCGGTTCTCTTCCATGAGGGACGCGCGAGCAGCGGACGCTCATGGGTCCTCGCGGCGAGAATGAGCAGCCCCACGCCCACCAAGAGACCCGCGAGCGAGCTACCCACCACGACCGCGATGCTCAGTGACCCCGCCAACCACATCACAGCCACAAGGGCTGCGGTCACGATCGCGGAGTACATCTGGGCCCACGACTGGCGCACGATCTCGCCAAGGCCGGTCGCGACCCCCGCAAGCAGCGTGAGCGCCATCGTGAAGGGCACGGATGCAGCCGCAAGGGCCAGCAGTGAAGGCTGCACGCCATCAAGCGACGGGAACGCGCCCGACATCACCAGATAGGCCGCGACGACACCGATGCCGCCCAAGACCATGCTCGCAGCAAGACTGTCGGAGACCGCGTGAGCCGCACTTCGTCGCCCGCGTCCCACGTAGTAGGCGTGCGCGCTTCCCAAACCCAGCCCCAGGACCAGCGACACGATCGCAGGGATCTGCTGCAGCAAGGTGAGCTCACCTTTGGCCGAGGCCCCCAGCCCGCGCGCCACGAGCACGCCGATCACAAAGCTGCAGCCCAGCCTCACGACCTGCGAGACCACCCCCGCCAGTGAACCGGCGACGATACCCTCCCCTGCGGCCCTCCCCCGAGCCGAGCTCACTGCCCGCGGTTCCCGTGGCACAGCGGACACATGGGAGTGGTGCGTCGGGAGCGGTTGGCATGGCAGCCGCACGGTGCGCGCCATGGCGCGGCGCGGTGCTCAACGCGCCAACTGTCGGGATGGCCGTTGACCACATCTTTGGACATCGACGTATGGCACAGGCCGTTGCACGAGCCCACGTTATGGCAGCGCCAACACTTGGCCTTGCCCTCGAACACCGCATCCGGGGCATGGCCTCCGGCCTTGTAGGCATCGCTATGCGGCATGCGCACGCCACCGTGGCACGGGTCACACTTGTTCACCACGTCGTGGCAGCCCTCACAGCGACGATTGGCCGCGTTGACCGGTGCATAGATGATGTTGCCGCTGCCTACGGTCTGGGTGGAGTCCTTCCCGCCCTTGAACCCCGCCTGCACCGGATCCTTCACGTGGCACACATCGCACTCAGCGGAGACGGTCTTGCCGTCGTGGCACGTGATGCACGCCGACATATCTCCGGTGTAGACACGCCTGGAGTGGCCAACCGAAGGATGACAGTCCGAGCACGGCGAGCCCGCGTCGAGGAACTCCTTGTGCGAGACCTTCACGCCACGTGCGGTTGTCAGCGTCTTGTCGTGAACCTCTTCGTGACACTCCAAACACGTGCGGGAGGGAACCGAGACACCCAGACCCGAAGAATCGGCACCCATAGCTGCGGCCGTGACCATGCGAAGCCTCGAGGCCGTGTTGGGAACCACGCCAGCGAGTCCGCTTTCCTCGTGGCACTGGACGCAACGCGCGTGATCGATGCGCGCCGCGGTATGGACGATCTCTGAGTCACCATGACACGCGCCCGCACAGAAACCGTCGAGCGAGGTGGTCACATACGTCCCCACCAGCGCCACGGCGACCAGCAGTGCGACGACGATGGGACTGCCAAGCGCGATGGCGACCCGGTTGGACAGACGCGGCTTGACGGGGCCTGCGGGCGGGGCCTGCTCTTCCTCGGGCTGCTCCGCAGGCTCCGGCTCAGCAGGCTCCTCCGGCTCGGGCTCTTGCACCCCGGGTGCCGGCAGGTGCAGTGCCCCCTCGAGCAGTGATGCGAAGCTGCCCTGCTGCCTCGCGCGGAGCAACGCCGGGTCGACCGAGTAGCGGCGAACACGCACCACGCGGCGTCGCTTGGGCGTGAACAGGAGCAGCAGCCCCACGATGAGCAAGAGGATGAGCAGCGCGACCGCGGACAGCACGATCATCGCGAGCGCGAGGTTGGAGGTGGGCTCTGCGATCAGGGCCTTCAGTGAGCGCAGCGTGCTTTGCGCGCTGACGTTTTGGAGCTGCTGAAGGAGCGAGGCGGCAACGGTGATCATCAGGGACGCTCCGGCACGGCGGGAAGCCCGTTGGAGTTCCTGGCATTGCCAGGATGCACGTGGTTGGCGTGGCAGTGGTCGCAGTCATCGATCGCGTGACAGCGCTTGCACGTGGGGTCGTTGCGGTCGCTCGCGATGTCACCGTGCCGACGCAAGAACGACGCCGGATGCGGCATGGGCGTTCCGCCGTGGCACGAGGTGCAGAACGTCTCAGCCTTATGGCATGCGAGGCAGGCCGCCTTGCTCTTCTTGGCGTACTCGCCGTGCGTGGACCCGAACTCCTGGCCATGGGGCATGGGCACCTGATGACACCTGACGCAATACTGGGAGTCGTGGCACGTCTGGCATGAGTCCAGTCGGCCCAACCCGTGCATCTTCTTCCAGTTTGGACCGTGCGTGACCTGCCATGGTCCCGCAGTGAGTCGATCCGCCTCAGCCTTGCCGGTGTGGCAGGTGACGCAGTCCGTAGACGCCTGCTCCGCACGGTGGCACGACGTACAGTCCTCCATGAGCGCCTCGCGCGGCCGACGGATGCTCGACGCGTGAGCGGTGGCGGAGTGGCAGGTGTCGCACGTGCCAGACTTCGCGCACTGCTCGTGCAAGATGCGCAGCCCCTTGCTTTGCGTGACGTCGCCGTCCATCACGTCTTCGTGACACGAAAGGCATGCATGCCGAGAGGTCTCAAGCACCGGTCCGCTGGGCTTGCGCGAGAGCACGGCGGCCGGGTACATCCGGAACCACTCGCTCGCCTTTTGCCCCGGGATGCTCCACGCCCCGCTCTCCAGGTGACAGCCATAGCAGGAAGCTTCTGAGTGGGGGCCGGAAGCGAGTGCCCTGACCTGAGCCTTATGACAGGCCGAGCACACGACCTTCTGCGAAGTCCCAATCCCGGCGACAACAAGGAACAGCGCCACAAGCAGCACTGCGATCCACACCAGCGTCTTGGGTCTTGCTCCGGCAGACGGCACGTACGACCTGCGCTTCTTGGTTCGTGAGCGGGCACGTGAGAGCGCGGCTCTCGCGCACGTGGAATAGCGAGAATCATACCTAATCATGGTTCAGGTTCACAGCGCCACACAACCGCGACACCGTATCGACACAAAGAAGGAGGCCCTCCCGAAGGAGGGCCTCCCAGATGCTCCATAGGGAGCGGCTACACCATCAAGTCGAAAAGACTAGAAGGTGAGGCCCACGCCTGCGGTGCCAGCAGCGTTGACGTGGCACTTGAGGCACTGGCCGTCCTGGTACTCGTAGGACTTGTTGGCCTGCGAGCCCGTGGGGACATCCACGCCGCCGAGGGCGGTGGGGGTGGCCGGGTGGACACCGTCAGCATAGCCGTCCTCGTTGCCGAGAACGCCGCCAGCGGCGTTGGGGGCGGAGGTCATGAACTTGTAGTAGCCCGGGGTGAAGTGGGGATACGAGTTCTCGATGACACCCGCGACGGAGTCGGTCTCACCAGCGTCGTGGCACGAACGGCAGTAGGTGGCGTCCGCGAAGGCGACGGTCTGGTTGGTACCGATGGTCGAGCCGCCAGCAGCGAAGTTGTTGGTGGCGGGCTGAACCGGGTGGTTCTTGTAGGTGAAGGAGGCGCCAGGGCCATTCCAGTCCCACAGAACGTTGAACAGGGCGAGCTCGCCGTCGATGTTCATGGTGAGCTCAGAGGCCGAGCTGTAGTTCGCGTGGCAGATGGTGCAGAACGCAGAACCCTGCGACTGCTTCTCGTCCGCGGCGACCTCGTTGGTGCCCTCGATCGGGTTGGCGATGGCGTTGCCGGTGAACATCGGCACGGAGCCGGCGGTCACGCCAGGCTGGCCGCCAGCCTTCCAGACCTCGTCCTGGATGGCGACGAGGGTGGAGAGACCGGTCACGCCGTCGGTGTAGGTGTGATCGGCGTTCAGGGCGTTGGCGTTGCCGTTAGCAGCGTAGCCACCGGTCTGGATACCGTCGATCAGGCCCGACTTGTTGATGTTGTAGCGAAGGATCTTGGGAGCGATGGCGCCCTTGAAGGTCTTCGCGCCGTGGACCGCGTGGCAGCCCGAGCAGCTGTAGTTGTGCGCAAAGCCCGCAGCGGACCACGGGTTGGTGGCACCGCTGTAGTTCAGCGCGTTGCCGTTGTAGAGGCGCACGCCACCGGTCGAGGTCTGGATGTGGCAGTACGTACAAGCGTTGGCCACGTTCGAGCGGAGGAGCATCTGCGGATCGTTGGCCTGGTCGGCGATGAACGCAGCGTCCTTGGCGTCGCCGGTCCAGCCCATGCCCGAAACGGGGGCACGGTGAACGGCGTGGCAGACAGCGCACTTCTGCGAGGTCTGGGTGTAGGCCTGGTGGGGGCCGCCAGCCTGGTTGGCGTTGGCGGGAGCGCCCGACCAGTTGATGTAGAAGTTCGGGGCGTGATCGGCGAACGCAGCGGCCGCAAAGGCGAAGATCATGACAGCTGCGAGCACCAGAACGATGGAGGTCTTCCTCATGGTGTTCGACTCCTTAGAGCGAGCGGAAATTGACATAGTCACTTTGCATGCACCTCCTTCCCGTGACGGATTTGCTACACACGGGACGGATTGCCGTCCCGGTTAAGCCAAACTCGTCGTGCATGAACAGTCCACGCCAGTACGCCACCGCAGATAACGGTGTACGACCAGCGTCATTATTGTGGAACCTCTGTGACGACAGTGCAATGCCGTTGGGCAACTTTCTTGGGTTTTCTTAATCGTTCCCTAATGCTGCCGCACGGCGCCACACACGCGTGAGGCCGGCAGGAGATCCTGCCGGCCTCACGATCATCACGTATTGAACTGCGCGTAGCGAATGTGGCCCTACGGCGTTGTCGAATCGCCCTCGCCACTACTCTCCCGCTCGCGCTCCGCACGACGGCGCATCGCCAGTACGACCACGGCGGCCAGCAGCAGGATCAGCGGGATGCAGAACACCCACAGCGGACGAGCCATCGCGCGGCGCACGCCCGAGACCGCGGAGCCGCCCGAGTCAGAGATGCGCAGAACCTGCAGGCGGTTGTTGGCGGTGTCCGCCACCACGAACCAGTCGCGCGATGCGTCGTAGTCGATGCCGGTGGGATAGGCGAGCCATCCGTCCTTCTCGCCGTAGTCGCCCACCTTGCGCAAGATCTTGCCGGTCTTGGGGTCCAGGATGAAGATGTGGAACCTGAACGCATCCACCACGACCACACGGCCTTGACCGTCCAGCGTCAGGCCTGACGGCAGCTCGAAGGGGCTGCGCGGCACATCGGTGGCACTGTGGGAGCGCAGGCCGGACGTGGGAACGCCGGTGGTCCACTTGACCTCACCCTTGGGGGTGAAGGCGCGCACGCGCTGGTTCTGTGTGTCCGCCACATAGACCGTGCCGTCCTCGCCCACGGCAACACCGTGGGGCAGGTCGAACTGGTCGTTGCCCTTGCCGCGCTGGCCCCACTTGGTGATGAGCTTGGGCTCGGGGGTGACCAGCGCCACACCGCTCTTCGAGGTGAGGGCGATCTTGCCGTCCTTGGCCTGGGTGATCTCGATGGGGTACTCGACGCCCCACTCGCCCAGCCACTTGCCGTCGGGCGAAAACTCGATGACCTTGTTCTTGCCTTCATCGGTCACGTAGATCTTCTTGCCGTCACGCGCGACCGCGATGCCCTCGAGCGTGTGCACCTGACCCTCGGCCTTGCCGCGCGGCGGCTGGATGAACTTCTTGAGCGATCCATCCGGGTTGAAGCCCACGATGGCCTGGCCCGCGGTGATGGTCCAGATGGTGCCATCCGGTCCCACGGCGACGTCGCTGGGAGCGGCGAGCGAGTTGGTGACACCGCGTCCCCAGCCGTAGATCGAACGCACCCACGTCACACCCTTGGGCGTCTCCGTCTTCTTGGGCGCACCCGATCCGCGGGTGAGCACGACCACCGTGGCGGTGATGCCCAGCAGGAGGAGGAACAGGATGACCAGCGTGATCGCAAGCCCGATGCGCCACTTACGGTTGTCGGTGTACTCGACAACCGTCTCGGTGTAGAAGTCCTGACCGGTCCCGTTGTCCGGGGTGGTCTTGTCGTCGTATGCAGTCATGGATGTCCTTTGAGCTCGATGCCTGCGGTCGATTACTTGGAGTCCGTTGCGGGCTGCGAACCCGACTTCTTCTCAGCCGCAGCGACGCTCTTCAGGCCCTGGATGGCCGGCTGGTAGTCCGGGAGGTACTTCAGCGCCTCGACGTAGTGCTTCTTGGCTTCGCCGTACATCTTCTGCTTGAGGAAGATGTCGCCGCGCATGGTGATCACGTCGGAGGCGGTGGTATCGAGCACGATCGCCTGGGCCAGGATCTCATTGGCCTTGGGATAGTGCTTCAGGTTGGCCTCGGCGGTCGCCCACAGCACGAGCAGGTCGATGGTGAGCAGGTTCTGGTCGCGCTTGAGCTGCGGCGGAACCGACAGGCCCTTCGAAGCCGAGTCCTTCGCGATCTTCTCGCGGATCTTCATCTGGGTGGCAAACGCCTTCTCGGCGGCCTTGGCGGCTTCCTTGTTCTTGTTGTCGTTGATGAGCAGCTGGACGTAGGCCTCGTCGATGTAGACGGCCTCGTTGTTGCCCTTGAGCGCGACGCGGCCCTTCTCGACGGTGTCGTAGGCCTCCTGCTTCTTGCCCGAGCTGTAGAGCAAGGCGATCGCGTCGGCCCAGTCGCGGCCGTCGGCCTTGGGGTTCTTGATGGCGGTCTCGGCGCGCTCGAGCGCGAACTCGACTGCGGTGCGCGGCGCCGCCGGATTGATCACGCCGGCGATGAGTCCGTAGAGAAGCACCGTGAGGATGAGCACCACGATCGCGAGGATGCCGATACCCATCGCCTTGAGCATGGGATCTGATGAAGCGGTGGTGACCTCCTCGGTCATGTACTGTCCCTGCGTGCTGCGGCTGCTAGCGCGTGCCATTGGCTGCCTTCCCGAAGTGATGAGGGGTGCTGTGCGCGATGCCCACGGTGCGTGGGCGCGGGTTCAGATTCTATCGAACGGGTACATGCAACGGAAGTGCCAAGGGCTCGAATTCCTTAACCCCACATAAACAACACGGCGCCTCCGCATCGCATGAGCCGGAGGCGCCGTGTTTGTGTTCCGGGCAGATGACCTAATCCAGGTCCTCAGGGAGCGCGATGTGGCCAGCCACGGCCGTGGCTGCTGCGACCGCCGGCGAGCTGAGGTAGACCTCGCTCGTGGGGTCACCCATACGGCCCACGAAGTTGCGGTTGGTGGTGGCCACCGCACGCTCCCCTGCGGCCAGGATGCCCATGTGGCCGCCCAGGCACGGACCGCACGTGGGCGTCGAGACGGCGGCGTTGGCGTCGAGGAAGATGTCGAACAGGCCCTCGTGCATCGCCTGGCGGTAGATCTCCTGCGTGGCCGGGATGATGATGAGGCGGATGTTGGGGTGCGCCTTGCGGCCCTCGAGCACCTTGGCGGCGATGCGCAGGTCCTCGATGCGGCCGTTGGTGCAGCTGCCGATGACCACCTGGTCCACCCACACGTCGCGGCTGTCGGCCACGGGGCGCGTGTTGGACGGCAGGTGCGGGAACGCCACCGTGGGAACGATGTCGGCCGCGTCGATCTGATAGACCTTCGCGTACACGGCGTCGGCGTCCGAGTGGTACTCGACCCACTCACGCTCGGCGCGACCCGTCACGTACTCGCGGGTCACGTCGTCCACGGCGATGATGCCGGACTTGCCGCCCGCCTCGATGGCCATGTTGCAGATGGTCATGCGGTCATCCATGCCCATCGCGTCGATGGTGGACCCGCAGAACTCCATGGACTGGTACAGCGCGCCGTCCACGCCGATCATGCCGATGATGTGCAAGATGACGTCCTTGCCGCTCACCCACGGCGAGAGCTCGCCGTCGATCTGGAACTTGATCGACTCGGGCACCTTGAACCACGACTCGCCGGTGGCGTAGCCCGCGGCGGCATCGGTCGAACCCACGCCGGTCGCGAACGCGCCGAGCGCACCGTAGGTGCAGGTGTGAGAGTCAGAGCCGATGATGACGTCACCGGGAACGACGACGCCCTGCTCGGGGAGCAGCGCGTGCTCGACGCCCATGCAGCCGATCTCGTAGTAGTGCGTGATGCCCTGCTCGCGGGCGAAGTCACGGACCATCTTGGCCTGCTCGGCGCTCTTGATGTCTTTGTTGGGGGTGTAGTGGTCGGGCACGAGCGCGATGCGGGTGGGGTCCCAGACCTTGTCGACGCCGATCTTCTTGAACTCCTTGATGGCGATGGGCGCCGTCACGTCGTTGGAGAGCACGATGTCGAGCTTGCAGTTGATGAGCTGGCCCGGCTCGACCTCATCGAGGCCGGCGTGGGCAGCGAGGATCTTCTCGGTGATGGTCATGGGGCGGGGCATGCGGGTGCTCCTTCTCACGGACTGAAATCAGCCTCGCGCGCGTGCGCGAGGGGTCGCTCATCTTAGCATAGGAGCATGCGTGGGTATGCGTGCCTGCGGTTAGAATGCGGGCATGGATGAGACACGCAACGCGCCCGCGGACCGGGCGCCTCGCATAGGCTGGACGGCCGTGGGCATCGCGGTGGTGATCGCGGCCGCGGCGCTGTCGCCTGCGCGGCTCTCGCCCGCAACGACGCTGCTCGCCGCGCTGGTGGCGGGCTCGGCGTTGGCGGTGCGCGCGCTCGTGGTGGGGGCCCGCGCGGACGCGCGGCCCGGCGGGCGGTTGTGGGCGTGTGCCGCGGGAGCGCTCTGCGCCGTGCCGGCATTGGGATCCGTGTTCGCGGCGCGGCCGGGCGTGTCGGTGGTGGGCCTGGTGGGGCAGCACGCCGGGGCGGCGACGTGGCTTGCCGGGCTCGTGTGGCTGGTGGCGACATGCTTGGGAGCCACGCGGACCGACGCGAGGTGGACCGCGCGGCTGGTGGGCGCCACCGGAGCGGTGCTGGGCTGCCTCGCAGTCGCACAGAGCAGCGGCATCGTGGCGAGGCGCACCCTCGAGTGGGGATCGGCCGAGGCCATCTTCGACAACCCGCTCGTGTACGGGCAGTTCGCGGTGATCGCGGTCGCGTGTGCGATTGCGTGGTCGCTGATGGCGCGCGGGGACGCCGAGCGCTGGGCGGCGCGCGTGTGTGCGGTCGCGGGGTTCGCGGGCGTGGCTGCGGCCGGTTCGGCTGGAACGTGGGCCGGGGTCGCTGCGGTGGTGTGCGCGTATGCGCTGCTGGGTTTTGGCGCCGATGGGGCACGGCGCGAGAGGATGGCGGCAATCGCGCTGGTGGGCGGGACGGCGGTCTTCACGGCGATGGCGCTTGTGATCGCGCGAGGGATGCTGGGCGACTCCGTGTTCGCGTGGGCGGACCGCTTGGGCAACCTGCGCTTCACGCTGTGGCGCTCGGTGGCCGCTCGCGTGGCCGAGCACCCGTTCGCGATGCGGGGGCTCGAGCAGTTCAGCGCCTGGACGCTGTGGACCTTTCGCAGCGACGGACTCGAGACGCAGGCGGCCTACGACCCTCACAACATCGTGTTCGCGGCGTGGCTGGCCGCCGGTCTTGCGGGCGCTGTGGCGCTGCTAGCGGGTGTCGGGTGGCTCGCGGTGTTGCTCACACGCGCGGTCGACAGCTCCGGAGGCGCCCGCACGACGCGCCTGCTGGTGGCCGCGGTCGCCGGATACTGGGTGACGCTGCTGTTCAGCTGGCTCTCCCCTGCCCCGCTGGTGATCGCGGCGTCGCTCGTCGGGCTGCTGGTGGGCTCGACGGCGCGCGGGGACACCGGCGGCAGACGGGCGGGACTCGCAACCGCGGGGGCGGCCGCGCTCACCGCTGCGGCACTGCTGGCGGTGTGCACGGGCCCGATAGTGACGGAGGCGCGCTGGGCGCTGGCCGCGCGCACGGGTGACGTGCCGGTGGCGAGCACGAGCATCGCGGCGCTGGCCGCCTGGCCGGACCCCACCTATCGCTGGGCTGCGGCAGAGGCCCTCTCGGCCGATGCGCTGCGCGGTGATGCGTCGGCGAGAGTGACCGCACTCACGCTGCTCGACGACCCCTCGGACGACGCGCGCTGGTTCGCAGATCTGGCGCTGGCGCAGTTCACGGTCGCCGCACCGCTGGAGGCCGATGCGGCCTCGCGTGCCCAGCGCATCGAGCGCGGGCTGGCAGCGGGCAACGAGGCCGACCCCGCATCAGGGCTGTGGGAGTACCTCGCGCAGAAGCTGCGCGCGGAACCTTCGCCCTAGCTGCGATCGGCAGCGACCTGCGGGCGCTCAGTCGGTCCGCGCGACCCGCCACATCACCCGCAGGTAGGCACGGATCGTGGGCCACACGCGGATGGCCG
>CAYOHY010000033.1:0-4515 GCA_964403885.1 uncultured Eubacteriales bacterium | reverse complement strand
CGGATGGCCGACGCACGGCGCTTGCGGTCGTAGCGCAGCTCGAACGGCACCTCGGCGAAGGTCGCGCTCCCCCGCAACCGCTGCGCGATCTCGAGCATGCAGCCAAATCCCTGCTCGGAGATGAACTGCTCGCCGTGGCGCTCGAAGGCGCGCGCAAGGACCGGTGCGCGATACGCGCGAAAGCCGCAGGAGTAGTCGCGCACGCCGGGGATGGGGCGTAGCAACGCAGGCAGCAGGCTCGCTCCCCGCGACAGCACACGCCTGCCGGGCGCAACACCATGCACCTCGCCCCCCGGAGCGAAGCGCGAGGCGATGACCACGTCGGCACCCTGGTCGAGGCGGTCGACCATGGCCGGGGCGTAGGCGGGATCGTGAGTGAGGTCGGCGTCGAGGGTGACGATCACGTCGTTGTCGTCGGCGCCCTCGAGCGCAGCGAGCAGCCCCGTGCGCAGCGCGCGGCCCAAGCCGCGATTGTGAGCGCTCGACAGCACCGAAACGTGATCGACGGCAGCAGCGCGGGCGGTCCCGTCACTGCTGCCGTCGTCGACGACGATGATGTCGCACGCCCACCCCTGGGAAACACAGACCGCATCCACCTGTGCGATGAGGTCGGCGATCGACGCGACCTCGTTGTACGCGGGAAGCACCCACCTCACGGTGCGCGGTGCTTCAGACGGCAGCGGTGCGATCTCCAGGTCAGACCTCCTCTTCGACCACGCGCAGCTGGCTCACGAGCAGTCGGTTGAGTGCGTTGGTGTAGGCCTTGGCCGACGCCACGATGATATCCGAATGCGCGCCTCGGCCGGTGAATATCCGTCCGTCCTCGCTGCGCACGCGGATGGTGACCTCGCCCAGCGCGTCGATGCCGCGGGTGACGGCCTCGACACGGAACTCCGTGAGGTCGTTCTCGACCTCGACGATACGGTTGATCGCCTTGTAGACCGCGTCGACCGGACCGGTGCCGTGGCTCGAGTCGATGATGTGCTCGCCGGACTGGGTGTCGATGAGCTCGACTGTCGCCGTGGGGATGCCGGGCTCGCCGCTGGTGAAGTGGACCTGCTCGAGGTGGTAGACCTCGTGCAGCGTACGCTCGGTCTCGCCCACCAACGCCTCGAGGTCCTCGTCGTAGACTTCCTTCTTCTTGTCGGCGAGGCGCAAGAACTCCTCGTGGACGCGCTCGAACTCGGCGTCAGGGATCGCGAAGCCAAGCTCCTCCAGGCGGTGACGCAGAGCGTGACGGCCGGAGCGCGCGGTGAGCACGATGCTCGAGCCGCCGGCGCCCACGTCCACCGGGTCGATGATCTCGTAGGTCGAACGCTCCTTGAGCACGCCGTCTTGGTGGATGCCCGACGAGTGCGCGAACGCGTTGGCGCCCACGATCGCCTTGTTGGGCTGCACCACGATGCCGGTGATGCTCGAGACCAGGCGCGAGGTGCGCGTGATCTCGCGGGTGTTGATGCCGGTCTCGACGCCAAAGACATCGCCGCGCATCTTGAGCGCCATGACGACCTCTTCGAGCGAGGTGTTGCCGGCGCGCTCGCCGATGCCGTTGATGGTGCACTCGATCTGGCGTGCGCCCGCCTTGACCGCCGCGAGCGCGTTGGCCGTGGCAAGACCCAGGTCGTTGTGACAGTGCACGGCGACGGTCACGTTCTCGATGCCGCGCACGCTCTCCATCAACCCGCCGATGAGCCCGCCAAAGACCTCCGGGTACGCATAGCCGGTGGTGTCCGGGATGTTGACCACGGTCGCACCTGCGGCCACCACCGCCTCGACCATGCGGTAGAGGAACTCGGGGTTGGCTCGGCCGGCGTCCTCGGCGTAGAACTCGACGTCGCCCACCAGACCACGCGCAAGCTTCACTGCGGCCACGGCACGCTCGATGGCGGTGTCGCCGTCGATGCGCAGCTTGTCGCGCAGGTGGCTCTCGGACACGCCGATGCCGGTGTGGATACGCGGACGCTTGGCGGTCTTGAGCGCCTCGGCGGCCACCTCGATGTCCTTGGCCACCGCACGCGTGAGGCCGCAGACCACCGCTGCGTCACCCACCTCGGCGCCGATGCGCGAGACGCTCTCGAAGTCGCCGGGGCTCGAGACCGGGAAGCCGGCCTCGATCACGTCGACGCCCAAGCGCACCAGCTGGCGTGCGATCTCGAGCTTCTCCTCGGTGTTCATGGAGGCGCCCGGCGACTGCTCGCCGTCACGCAAGGTGGTGTCGAATATGTAGACGCGATCCGAGCTCATGGGGTCACTCCCGTTACAGCTGGACGTACCAGGCGTCGTCCATGGCGGCATCTTCGCGGATACGGCCCAGCAGGGCCGCGTCGAGCGGAGCGTCGACGGTGAGCGCCATGAGCGCCTGGCCGCCCTCCTCGGTACGTCCCACCTGCATGGAGCCGATGTTGATGCCCTCGCCGCCCAGCACCGTACCGACCTTGCCGATCATGCCGGGGCGGTCGGGGTAGCGGAAGAACGCCATGTGCTTGCTCGGCGCCATGTCCAGGTCGTAGCCGAACAGCGTGACGATGCGCGGCTCGTCCTTCTTGCCGATGAGCGCCGAGCCGATCTCGACCGGCCCGTGCGGCGTGGTGGCACGCAGGATGAGCATCGAGATGTAGTCGTGCGTCTCGGCACGCTTGGTCTCGGTCACGCGGATGCCGCGCTGCTCGGCGAGGTAGTCGGCGTTGACGAAGTTGACCGCCTCATCGGTGGCGCGGGAGAGCAGGCCCTTGAGCGCTGCGGTGCGCACGATGCGGGTGTCGAGCTCGGAGAGCGCACCCACGGTCATGATGTCGATCTCGTCCACGCCGCCGTGCGCGAGCTGGGCGACCATCGCGGCCATGTCCTGCGCCAGATCGATGTAGGCGCCCACCTTCTCCATGACCTCCGGCGAGACCGGGGCCACGTTGACGGCGGTGGGGACCATGCGGCCCTCAAGGCCAAGGGCGACGAACTCGGCGATCTGCTCGCCGGCGCGGTCCTGGGCCTCAGAGGTCGAGGCGCCCAGGTGCGGGGTGAGGATCGCGTTGTCGAACTCGATGAGCGGCGAGTCGGTGCAGGGCTCCACCTCGAACACGTCGATGGCGGCGCCGGCGACCTTGCCGCTGCGAAGCGCGTCAGCGAGGGCGGCGGGCTGGTAGATGCCGCCGCGGGCGGTGTTGACCACGTAGACACCGTCACGCATGGCGGCGAACTGCTCGGCGCCGAACATGCCGATGGTCTCCTTGGTCTTGGGCAGGTGCACCGTGATGAAGTCGGCGAGCGGAAGGATGTCTTCCACCTTCTCGTACACGGTGATGCCCATCTCGGCCGCACGCGCCTCGGAGATGTAGGGGTCGAACCCGATGAGGTTCATGCCAAAGCCACGCGCGCGCTCGGCGACGAGCGAGCCGATGCGGCCCAGGCCGAAGATGGCGAGCGTCTTCTCGTAGAGCTCGGAGCCCGTGAACTTCGAGCGCTCCCACTTGCCCTGCTTCATGCTGGCGTTGGCCTGCGGCGTCTTGCGCGCCATGGCGAGCATGAGCGCCATGGTCTGCTCGGCGGCCGACACCACGTTTGAGGTGGGAGCGTTGCATACGATGATGCCGCGCTCGGTGGCCGCCTCGACGTCGACGTTGTCCACGCCCACGCCCGCACGGCCGATGATCTTGAGGTTCACGCCGGCCTCGATGACCTCACGCGTGGCGCGGGTCGCGGAGCGGACGATGAGCGCGTCGTACGCGGGGATCTCGGCCACGAGCTGCTCGGGCGTGAGATCGGTGCGCACGTCGACGTCGAACTTGGCCTGCAGCAGCCCGATACCTGAGGCTGCGATCTTCTCGGCTACGAGTACCTTCATGTGCGTCGCCTACCCTTCCATGAACACGGACTCGGCGGCCATGACACCGGCGCCGCGGGTGAACTCGTACCCCAGCTCGGCGAGCGTCATCTCGAGCGCCGCGAGCGTGGTGATGATGTCGAACTGGCCGAAGTAGCCCAGGTGGCCGATGCGGAAGATGCGGCCCGCGTAGTCGTCCTGGCCACCGGCGATGGTGATGCCGTACTTGTCCTTGAGGATCTTCACGATCGCCTTGCCGTCCACGCCCTCAGGCACCCACACGGGGGTCACGGCGCTGCCGCGGCCCTCGGCCGGGGCGAAGAGCGTGAGGCCCAGGGCCTCGCAGCCCTTGCGGGTGGCCTCGGCGAGCTTGGCGTGACGGGCGATGGTGTTCTCGAGGCCCTCCTCGCGGATCATGCCCAGCGCCTGGTTCAGGCCCAGCACGAGGGTCACGGCCGGGGTGAAGGGCGTGGTGTCCTTCTCGACGTTCTTCTTGTACTTCATCCAGTCGAAGTAGAACTTGGGAAGCGTGGAGCGCTCATAGGCCTTCCACGCCTTGGCGCTCACGGTGCACGCAGCCAGGCCCGGCGGAAGCATGAGCCCCTTCTGCGAGCCGGTCATGACCACGTCGAGGCCCCACTCATCGGTCTTGCACTCGACCGCGCCGATGCCGGTGATCGAGTCGACGATGAGCACGA
>CAYOHY010000032.1:0-22891 GCA_964403885.1 uncultured Eubacteriales bacterium | reverse complement strand
ACGCGAGGCCAGCGATGAGGTGGCCCACGCGCCGGCAGGCAGGCTCGTTTCTGGGGGCTCTTGCGGCGATAGGGGTAGCATCGGTGGTCGCGCGCGCGTGCCCTGGTTCGTGCGGACCGTGCACACAGTGCTCGACCGCGCTGCTGCCGGCCGCCGCGACGTTCTCGGCGGTGGGGGTTTCGCTCGCCGGCTCCGCATGGCGGCGTCGCAGTCCCGGCGAGGATGAGCGGCTGCATCAAGATGAGGAATAGTTGCATATAGGTTGACTTCTATGCGATTCAACGCATAGAATCCGCGTTCAATCAGCAACTACGAATCGGGGAGGCCAGACGGTGGTCGACGTCGCGGTGGTTGGAGCGGCAGGGTACGCGGGTATCGAGGCGGTCCGGTGGATCATCGGCCACCCTCGCCTGCGTCTGACCGTTGCCACGTCGGGCGCGGATGCCGGCAAGAAGCTGTCATCGCTCTATCCCGCGCTCACGGGCGCGACCGAGCTCACCTTCTCGGAGCCCGACGCGCAGGTGATCGCGCGCGACGCGCAGGTCGCCGTGCTCGCGGTCCCTCACACGGCAGCCATCGCCATGGCTCCCGGGCTACTCGAAGCCGGGCTCACCGTGGTGGACCTGTCGGCCGACTTCCGGCTGAAGGACCCCGAGGTCTACGAGGCGTGGTACGGCGTCGAGCACACCGCAGCGCACCTGCTTCCGTCGGCGGTCTACGGACTGCCCGAGCTCTCACGTGAGGGGCTCTCAGGTGCCAAGCTCATCGCAGGCCCGGGGTGCTATCCCACGGCGACCATCCTCGCCGCCGCGCCCGCGCTCGCCGCGGGTGTCACCACGAGCGCCAAGGTCGTGGTCGACGCGAAGTCAGGCGTCTCCGGTGCGGGTCGTGCGCCTTCGGCCGGCACGCACTACGTCGCCGTCAACGAGGCGCTCGCGCCCTACAAGGTGGGTACGCATCGGCACACCCCCGAGATGGAGCAGGCGCTCACCTTGGCCGCCGGGACTGAGGTCTCGGTGATGTTCACCCCGCATCTCGTGCCCATGACCCGGGGCCTGCTGTCGACCGTCTACCTCGACGTCGCCCCCGGCTTCACCACCGCCCACGCCCTCGAGCTGTATCGCGCGCGCTACGCCGATGAGCCGTTCGTGCAGGTCCACGACGCGGGCACCATGCCGTCGACCGCCGAGGTCTCCGGCTCCAATCGCGCGTCGATCGGGGTGCACGTGGACGAGCGCACCTCGACACTCATCGTCGCGTGCGCCATCGACAACCTGGGCAAGGGTTCGGCGAGCCAGGGCATCCAGTGCCTCAACGCGGCGCTGGGCTTCGACGAGACCGAGGGCCTGCTCGTCGCCGGGCCGGTGGTGTAGCCGTGACCCACCTCGACGCACACCTCTCGATCGCAGAGGGCGGCGTGGTCGCCGCCAAGGGTTTCACCGCGGCCGGCATCCACTGCGGCTTGAAGCCGCACGGCAGGCGCGATCTCGCACTTGTGGTGGCCGACGGACCCGTGCCCGCCGCCGCGGTCTTCACGACCAACTCCATGGCCGCAGCTCCGGTGAAGGTGTCGCGCGCCCACATCGCGTCGGGCACGGCACGCGCCATCGTCATCAACGCGGGTAACGCCAACGCCTGCACGGGTGCCAAAGGTGAGCGTGACGCCAAAGCCATGGCGATCGCGCTCGCCGAGGAGCTCGAGGCCGAGCCCGGCGACATCCTCGTGTGCTCCACGGGTGTGATCGGCGTGCCGCTGCCGGTCGAGCGCATCGTCGGCGCGCTGGGTGAAGCGGTCGAGGCGCTCGACGATCGCAGCGGCGACACGGCAGCCGAGGCGATCATGACCACCGACACCTTCGCCAAGCAGTGCGCCGTGTCGCTCGAGGTCGACGGCGTGCGCTACACCGTCGGCGGCATGGCAAAGGGCAGCGGGATGATCGCGCCCAACATGGCGACGATGCTCTCGGTCATCACCACCGACGCGCCGCTCACGAGCGACGCCTGCGACAGCGTGCTGCGCGCCGCGTGCGCCACCACCTTCAACCGCGTCACCGTCGACTCCGACACCTCCACCAACGACACGCTCGCCCTGTTCGCGAGCGGAGCCGCTGGAGGCCCGGACATCGCTGTGGGGTCACCTGGCTACTCGGAGCTCGCCCACGCGGTCCGTGTGGTCTGTGAGGAGCTCTCACGCATGCTCGCGCGCGACGGAGAGGGTGCCACCAAGCTCGTCACCGTCACCGTGACCGGCGCCGCCGATGAGGGCGACGCCGAGCGCTGCGCCTTCGCGATCGCCGACTCGCCGCTCGTCAAGACCGCTCTGTTCGGCAACGACGCGAACTGGGGCCGAGTCGCCATGGCGGTGGGCAAGTCGAAGGCTCGCGTCGAGCCCGACCGCTTGCGCATCGTGTTCGCGGGTATCGAGGTATGTAGAGACGGCGGCGCTGTCGGCTTCGACGAGGACGAGGCGTTCGCCGCGCTCGATACCGACGAGGTCGCCATCGAGGTCGACCTCGGGCTTGGCGACGCGAGTGCGACCGTTCTGACCTGCGACCTGTCCTACGAGTACGTGCGCATCAACGGCGAGTACCGAAGCTAGCGGCACTCGCGGCGCTCACCCGCCGCGATCCGCACCACACTCGACGCAGCGTGCGCCGCGCTTCGCGCACCCCCGACACCACCGAAAAGGACCGGACATGAAACAACTTCTCGCAAAGGCCGAGACCCTGATGGAAGCCCTGCCGTGGATCAAGCACGCGTGGGGCCGCACCGTCGTCATCAAGTACGGCGGAGCGGCGATGACCGACCCCGCGCTGCGCGACCAGGTGGCCGCCGACATCGTGCTCATGAAGCTCGTCGGCGTGAACCCGGTCGTCGTTCACGGCGGCGGTCCCGAGATCACGGGCTACATGGACCGCCTGGGCCTGCCGGTCGAGTTCTACGACGGCCTGCGTGTCACGACGCCTGAGGCGATGGAGGTCGTCAAGATGGTGCTCGTGGGCAAGGTCAACAAGGAGCTCGTGAGCGCGATCAACGCGCACGGCCGCTACGCCGTCGGGCTGTCCGGCGAGGACGGCAACATGGTCATGGCCACCGCGCGCAACGAGCGCCTCGGGCGCGTGGGTGACGTGACCGCGATCGATACCACGGTGCTCGACAACCTCATCGAGGACGGCTTCATCCCGGTGGTTGCCACGGTCGCCGCCGGTGACGACGGTGGCAGCTTCAACGTCAACGCCGACCTGGTGGCAGGCGAGCTCGCCGCGGCCCTCGGCGCCGACAAGTGCCTCTTCCTCACCGATGTCGACGGTCTGTACCGCGACTTCTCGGACAAGAGCTCGCTCATCAGCGCGCTCACCCCCGAGCAGGCCGAGGAGATGATCGTCTCCGACGTGCTCGAGGGCGGCATGGTCCCCAAGGTCGCCGCGTGCGTTCACGCCCTCAAGGGCGGCGTTCGGCGCTCGCACATCTTGAACGGCACGGTCCCGCACGCGTTGCTGCTCGAGGTCTACACCGATGAGGGCGTGGGCACCATGATCGCCGAGGACCTCGCAGGGCAGGGGGGTGCGTGATGGGGGAGCTCTTCGACAAGGTCCGCACGCATGATGCCGCGTGCATCATGCAGACCTACGCGCGCAAGCCGGTCATGTTCGTCCGCGGTCAGGGCGCGCGCCTCTTCGACGACGACGGTCGCGAGTACCTCGACTTCGTGAGCGGCATCGGCGCGGTCAATCTCGGCCACGCGCACCCGGCCGTGGCGACGGCGATCGCCGAGCAGTCCGCCAAGCTCGTGCACGTGAGCAACCTCTTCCATGTCGAGCACCGAGCGGAGCTCGCGTGCGACGTCGTGCGGCTGCTGGGCGGGGGCATGAAGGTGTTCTTCGCGAACTCCGGCGCCGAGGCCAACGAGGGTGCGATCAAGCTCGCGCGAAGGTGGGCCGGGCAGGCCAAGCCGGGCGCGTACAAGATCGTGACCGCACTCGCGTCGTTCCACGGCCGCACCCTCGCCACGCTCGCGGCCACCGGTCAGCCGTCCAAGCAAGAGGCGTTCGCGCCGCTTCCTGAAGGCTTCGTCCATGTGCCGCTCAACGACATCGAGGCGCTCGACGAGGCGGTCGACGACACCGTCGCCGCTGTCTTGCTCGAGGTGGTCCAGGGTGAGGGCGGCGTGTGGCCCGCGTCTCCGGAGTATCTCGCCGCAACCGAGCGCATCTGCCGAGAGCGCGGCGCGCTGTTGATGCTCGACGAGGTGCAGACCGGCTTCTTCCGCACGGGTCCCGCGTTCGCGCATCAGGCCTTCGGGATGACGCCGGACGTGGTCACGCTCGCCAAGGCGATGGCCAACGGACTGCCGGTGGGCGCCATCGTCGCCCGTGACGAGGTGGCGGCCGCGTTTCGCCCCGGCGACCATGGGTCCACCTTCGGTGGCGGGCCCGTCGTGTGCGCGGCGGGACGCGCCACGATCGCCGCGCTCGAGGCCGAAGGGGCAGGGGACAACGCGGTTGCGATGGGCGAGCGCCTCCAGGCAGGCTTGCTCGCGATCGCCGAGACGACCGGCGAGATCGTCGACGTCCGCGGTGCCGGGCTGATGGTGGGGTGCACGCTCGCGCGTCCCGTGGCGGTCCAGACCGCGACGGAACTGCTCGCCCGGGGAATCATCGTGAATCACATTGGAACGGATATTTTGCGTTTCCTTCCCCCGCTCGTGTGTGGAAGCGCCGAGATTGATACACTTCTGACCACGTTGCCGGATGTCTTGAAGGAGGTTTCGTCGTGAACAACGAGGTATTCAAGGGACGCGACCTTCTGACGCTTGCGGACCTTCGTCCTGATGAGCTCACGCACGTGCTCGACGTGGCACAGACCCAGAAGCGCATGTGGGCGATGAAGAACCGCACCTCGCCGCTCGCCGGCAAGGCCATCGCGATCGTGTTGCAGAAGCCCTCGATGCGCACGCGCATCTCCTTCGAGGTCGCCTGTGCGCGACTTGGGGCGCACCCGGTCATCATGAGTGGCCCCGACGGCGCGTTCTCCCGCGGCGAGACGGTCTACGACACCGCAAAGGTGATGGAGCGCTACGTTGACGCCGTGGTGATCAGGACCTACGAGCAAAGCCTGCTCGAGGAGTTCGCCGCAGCGGCGTCGGTCCCGGTCATCAACGCGCTCTCCGACGACCACCATCCCTGCCAGGGCCTTGCCGACCTGCTCACGATCCGCGAGAAGTTCGGCCGCCTGGCGGGTGTCCGCATGACGTACGTGGGTGACGGCAACAACATGGCACACACCTACCTGTTGGGCGGCGCGCTCGCCGGCATGGACACGGTCGTGGCCACCCCGGTGGGCTTCGAGCCCAAGCCCGAGATCGTCGCGCAGGCCGTGGCGATCGCGCAGGGCACCGGCGGCCGCATCACGGTCACCACCGATCCCGTCGCGGCCGTGGCCGGCGCCAACGTGGTCATCACCGACACGTGGGCGTCGATGGGCCAGGAGTCCGAGCACGACGCGCGCCTCTCGGCGTTCGTGCCGTTCCGGGTCGACGACACCATGCTCTCGCATGCCGCTGAGAGCCGCATCTTCATGCACTGCCTGCCGGCGCACCGCGGCGAGGAGGTCACGGACTCCGTGATCGACAGCCCGTGCTCGGCGGTGTTCGACGAGGCCGAGAACCGTTTGCACGCACAAAAGGCGCTGCTGTCGCTCGTCGTCGGCTAGACGCGAGCGTCGGGAAGCGGAAGGGGAAGCATGAGAAAGCGACAGGACCGACAGGAGGCCATCCGGCGCATCGTCCGGGGTGAGCGAGTCCGCACCCAGCGCGCGCTGGTGGACCGCCTCAAGGACGCCGGCTACGACTGCACGCAGGCCACCGTGTCGCGTGACATCACCGAGATGGGACTGCGCAAGCTTCCCGAGGGTGTCTACGTGCTCGCCGAGGACCTGCACCTTCAGCGCATGGTCAACGACCTCGTGAAGGACGTGCAGCGCTCAGGCAACCTCGTGCTCGTGAAGGCTCAGTCCGGCACCGCGCCGGGTGTCGCCGCGGCACTCGACGCCGCAGAGCTCGACGGCATTCTCGGCAGCGTGTCGGGCGACGACACGATCCTGGTCGTGATGGACGGCGAGGACAAGGGCGACGCGATCGTCGAGACGCTCAACAAGTTCCGCGGCGCGTAGGCGCGCCCGCACCGTAGATGAACGGCCGAGACAGTCGGCCGTGGCACAGGAAGGAACGGCATGACCCGCGAGAAGTGTGTGCTGGCGTACTCGGGTGGACTCGACACCTCGGTCGCCATCAGGTGGATCCAGGAGAACTACGACATGGACGTCATCGCGCTCGCGATCGACGTGGGCCAGGAGCGCCAGGACCTCGAGTTCGTGCGCCAGAAGGCTCTCGGCATCGGCGCGATCGAGTCGGTCGTCCGAGACGTCCGTGAGGAGTACGTCGAGGAGTTCCTCGCCAAGGCCCTCAAGGCCAACGCGCTCTACGAGAACAAGTATCCGCTGGTCAGCGCGATGTCGCGCCCGATCATCGTGAAGCACCTCGTCGAGGAGGCCCACAAGCACCAGGCCAAGTACATCGCGCACGGCTGCACCGGCAAGGGCAACGACCAGGTGCGCTTCGAGACCGGCATCATGGCGCTCGACCCCGACCTCGAGGTGCTCGCGCCCGTGCGCGAGTGGGACCTCAAGACGCGCGAGCAGGAGATGGACTGGGCCGCCGAGCGCGGTATCCCGGTGCCCACCACCAAGGACAACCCGTACTCGATCGACGACAACCTGTGGGGCCGCGCCATCGAGTGCGGCGTGCTCGAGGACCCGTGGGTCGAGCCTCCCGCGGACATCTACACGCTCACCAACGATGCGCGCACCGATGCCTGCGGCGACGAGCCGGAGTACGTCGTCTTGAGCTTCGTGCAGGGACTGCCGGTCGCGCTCGACGGGGAGCTGTGCAGCTTCCAGACGATCATCGAGAAGATGAACGAGGTCGCCGGCCGCCACGGCTTTGGCCGCATCGACATGATCGAGAACCGTCTCGTGGGCGTGAAGAGCCGCGAGATCTACGAGGTCCCCGGCGCGCTCGCGCTCATCGTGGCGCACAAGGCGCTTGAGGACCTGTGCCTCGAGCGCGAGGTGCTCCACTACAAGCTCGGCGTCGAGCAGAAGTGGGCCGACCTCGTCTACAACGGCATGTGGTTCTCGCCGCTCAAAGAGGCGCTCGACGGCTTCATCGAGACCACCCAAAAGCTCGTCACCGGCGACGTGCGCCTGCGCTTTTACAAGGGCAGCTGTGTCACGGTCGGCCGCCGCAGCGAGTACTCACTCTACGACTACAACCTGGCGACCTACGACGCCGCCGACACCTTCGATCACAAGGCCGCCAAGGGCTTCATCGACCTGCACGGCCTGCCGGTCAAAGTCTGGGCGCGTCAGCGCAAGAAGGTCGGCAAGGAAGGCGAGGTATAACCCCTCGTGCTAGGCATCGGTCCAACCGAGCTGCTCATCATCGTCGTGGTCGCCGTGCTCGTCTTCGGCGGCCCGGCGGTGTTGGGCTATTGGCTGGGCTACACCGCAGGCAAGAAGCAGGGTGCTGCGACCGGCGACGAGCCCGTCAGCGCCCCCACCGAGGAAGAGACGCATGACTGACGCCAAGACCCCCTGGGGTGGACGCTTCGAGAAGTCGCCCGGCAAGTTCCTGACGGAGTTCGGGGCATCGCTGCCCGTCGATCAGCGCATGTGGGCCGAGGACATCCGCGGCTCCATCGCACACGCGCGCATGCTCGCCACACAGGGCGTGATCTCCGAGGCCGACGCGGACGCGATCGAGACGGGTTTGTCGGCCATCTACCGCGAGATCAAGGCCGGCGACTTCGAGTGGCGCATCGCCGACGAGGACGTCCACATGGCCATCGAGCGCGTCCTCACCGAGCGCATCGGGCCCGCGGGTGCGCGCCTTCACACCGGGCGCAGCCGCAACGACCAGGTGGCCACCGACACGCGTCTCTACGTGAAGAACCGCATCACGGATCTCGCGTATCGCAACCTGTGCGTGCGCCGTTCGCTCGTCAAGCTCGCCGAGGAGAACTTCGGCGTCGTCATGCCCGGCTACACCCACCTGCAGAAGGCGCAGCCGGTGCTGTTCAGCCACCACGTCCTTGCGTATGCCTGGATGCTCACGCGGGACTTCACGCGTCTGCGGGCGGCCTACGACGCCGCCGACGTGCTTCCCCTCGGAAGTGCCGCGCTCGCCGGCACCACCTATCCGCTCGACCGCGACTACGTGGCGCACCGGCTCGGGTTCGCCGAGGTGAGTGCCAACTCCCTTGACGCCGTGTCCGACCGCGACTTCCTCCTCGACCTGACCTATGCCTGCGCGGTCTGCCAGATGCACCTCTCGCGCCTGTGTGAAGAGCTCATCATGTGGTCTTCCGAGGAGTTCGGGTTCGTCACGATGGACGACGAGTTCTCCACCGGCTCGAGCATCATGCCGCAGAAGAAGAACCCGGACTTCGCCGAGCTCGTGCGCGGCAAGACGGGACGCGTCGTGGGCGACCTGACCGCGCTGCTCGTGACCCTCAAGGGTCTGCCGCTCGCCTACAACAAGGACATGCAGGAGGACAAGGAAGGCGCCTTCGACGCCGTCGACACGCTGGCGGACTCACTGCGCGCCGTCTCGGGCATGCTCGACACCATGCGCGTGAACGCGGAGCGTATGCGCGCCGGCGCCATGGGTGGCTTCATGGCCGCCACAGACCTCGCCGACTACCTCGTGGTCAAGGGCGTGCCGTTCCGCGACGCCCACGAGGTCGTGGGCAGGCTCGTGCTGGCCTGCGAGCGCGACGGCCGTACCCTGCAGTCCCTGACCGCCGAGGAGTACGCGAAGCACGACAAGCGTTTCGAGGCCGATGTGCTTGATGCGGTCGACGTCGACAAGGTGGTCGCGCGACGAATCACGGCGGGCGGCACCGGCCACGACGTGGTTCGGGAGCAGATCGAAGAGCAGCGCGACACGGTGATGGCCGACACGGCGTGGCTGGAGTCCGCCGGAGAGTAGGGGACGCCTCATGGACGCCGAGGAGGCTGAAGAGGAAAGACCATCGGGGCGACGGGTGGTGCGTTCGCTGCTTCCGCTCTTGGAGACGGGGGCCGCGCTCCTCGTCGTCGTGATAGTCCTCTCGGTTGCGGGTTCCCTTGGTCGTGTCGGGCCCACGTCCGCTGTGCGGGCGCAGGTGAGCGATGCGCAGGCCGCCTATGATGCGTTCGCGCAGTCGGGCGCCCGTGGCCAGGTCCTCGTGGCCGTCGTCGACCGTCCCCAGATCGCACCGGAGACGTTCCTGTATGAGGAGCTCGCGTCGCTCGGCCACCCGGAGCGGGCGCCACGGGTCCGCGAGTACGATCTTGTCTCCACGCTCATGATCCGCGGCATCGCGCGCGAGGTGTACTTCGTCGTGCCGGACGACCGTTGGGAGCAGTGGCGGCCTGGTCTCGAGGGTGACTTCGCGACGATGCGTGACGGCGGCGTGCTTCGCCGGCGCCTCTACGGGCTGCCCATCACGATTGGTCCCGAGTCTTCCGTCCCGCTACCCACAGGACCGGTCATCGTCTACGCCGACGGTGTCACCCTCGACCGCATCGGCGAGAAGCGCACCAAGGCCATCCTCGACCGCCTGGATGCACGCGCCACGGTCATCGAGAAGCACGGCAACCGATGAGATACGACTCCGCGCCTGCCCGCCGCGCGCAGACCACGGGCATAGCCGCAGTCCCGCCGCGCTTCGAGTTGGCGTGGTGGGTTCCAGCTGCGATATTCTGCGCCGCGTTCCTGCTCAGGCTCTGGCGCTTCGAGTTCACGTGGCCCTACGTGGACGACACGCTCTACAACGTGCCCACGGCCACGCTGTACTCCCTGCACGGCCTGTTGGGGCCCGACAACTGGTGGACTCAGCCGCTCAAGCATCTGCTGCTGCAGCCGCTCACGCAGCTGTTCGGCCAGGAGGTGCTCGTCTGGCGCATGAGGGCCATCGCCACAAGCGCCGGGTCCGCGGTGCTGATCTTCCTCGTCGGCCGCCGCGCGTTCGGGCGTCCCTTCCACGCGATCGCGGCCACGGTGCTGTTCGCGCTCGACCCCTTGAGCGCCGTGATGGGCCGCACGACCTCGGAAGACATCCCTGCGGTGTTCTTCATGCTCCTCGCCACGTGGTTCTTCCTCCGTGTGGTCGAGGAGGGGCGCGACCGCGACCTTCTCGGCTTCGGCCTCGCATGTGCCCTCGCGTTCTCGTTGCGCTGGTACTGCGGGCTGCCGGCGACGTTGATGTTGCTCATACTGGCCTGGCGTGGCCGTAGCAGGGGACTGCCGTGGTTCGCACGGCTCGTCGGCTACGTCGTCGCACTCCCGTCCACGATCTACCTGTTCGCCTATCTGCAGTGGTTCGCGCGCGGCTTCACGATCGCCGACTGGGTGCAGCTTCAGATCGACGCTGTGCGCGTGCAAGGTGCTGCGTTCGGCTTCGCACAGCTGGATGCACTCGCCGGGCCGTCGCGATGGATGAGCGTCTTCGTCGATGCCGCGATGCCGCTCGGGCTCCCGGCGGGGGGTGCCGAGACGGTCATGACGAGCGATCCGGTCCTGTGGTTCGCGTTTGTGCCACTGAGCATCTTTGGCGCATGGGCATCGATTCGCCGCAGGGATGTGGGTCTTGCGGCCCTTGCGGGTTCGTTCCTGCTCCTGTTCGGCTTCTTCGTGGTATCCCCGCGTCCCATCTACCTGTACTCGGCCATCGTCGTGGTTCCCTTCGGACTGTTGGCGAGCACCTACGCGGTCGGCCGGCTCCCGGGTCGTTGGAAGTGGTGGGCTCTCGGAGTGGCCGTCGTGTGGAGCCTGTACCTGTTCCCGTTGGCGATGTCGCTTCCGTTCTCCAAGGCCCTGTATCCGTTCCTCGGGGGACTGTGATGCGCAGCGACTCGCGTCTGCGGCAGGTGTGGGTGGCCGCGCTCCTGGCGGCACTCTTCGTCGTGGCAGCTTCCGCGCTCTACGCCATGTGGGCGACACCTCGTCTCGATGCGGTGTTCGCCGAGCAGACCGTGCGTGACGCCCTCGGTGCCGCGACGCAGGCCAGAGCCGCGCAGTCCTTCAGCGAGGCTCGGCGCGCGAACGTCGACGCGGAAGAGCTGGTCGGTCTCTACCTGTACTCGAACTCTGCGCGCCGGACGCCGTCCGTGACTGATCACCTCGTCGCGGCCCGTGACGCCCTACGCGCGGCGCTGGACCTGTGGGACGAGTACGACAGCGGTGATGTGACCCCCCGGATCTCCGACTTCGAGGAGCTCGCGGGGCTAGCGGCTCGCGAGGGTTCGCCGATCGCCCCGTTCGTACGCGCCGATGGCACGATCGACAACGCGGAGAACAAGGTCCCGCAGGTACTGGCCGACTACGCGGTCACCCAGCTTCAAGGCGCGCTGACGCAGATCGAGACTGACGGTGGGCGACGCGGGGGTCTCAGATGAGGCCGAAGCCGCGCAGCGAGCCGAAGTGGTACGCCAGCACCGCGGCGTAGGCCGCTGCCGCTATGAGCGCGAGCGCCAGCATCACCCGAAGGTGCCGGCCACGCCATATCCCTATCGACACGAACACGACTACGCCGATCTTGAACGCGACCGCGGCGAGCGGGTGCTGAGCGATCAACCCCTGCAGTATCGGGTTGCCTTCGGATGCGATGCCGGTCGCCAGCTCGACCGCGGTCAGCATGCCATCGAGCAGCGACATGAGGTTGAGGGCAACGAGCACGATGACGAGCATCCAGGGGTGGTCGCGCATCGTGCCTGTGATCAGGTAGCGTCGCCTGCGGTCGAAGCCGCTGCGTCGGTCGATGAAACGGTACACCCGCTTGCGGCGGCGCTCGTCGCCGCTGCGTCGCTCGATACCGTCCCAGTCAGACATCGGGTCTCCTGATCGCGTGGTCATGGGATACGTCTCCATGATGGACGTAGATGCCGCCGAGTTCGACCCCCGGTTTGAGCGGGTGCGTCACCCGTCTGCAGGAATGTATCAGCAGTGGGGCCCATGCCTCACATCTAGGAGGCCTCTCGCACCCAACACGTCGTGCGAGGGAATAGCGCTCGGCTCCCGCTGCATAGAGGTGTATGCTGGCGAGCGTCGCTTCCGGGGGGAAGGGGCGATCGCGGACCCCAAAGCGGAGGTTCGCGGCACGACAACTGTTCGTCGGATACCTGTTCGGGTCGCGCGGTGAGGGCTCTGTACGCCGCTCGCAGTCGTGCCCGGATTGCAGCCAAAGAGGAGGCCCCATGAAGCTCAAGCAGATCTACGACGTGTGCGTCGCCACCGGCATCGCCGCCGACGCGCGTGATCGCGCGGAGATCGACCGTGTCCTGGCCGACGCCAAGTCGACCTACGACAAGCTCGATCAGAGCGACCGCGAGTTCTTCGACACCGAGAAGCTCGTCAACCCTTACGCCGACACCCGCATCTGCGCCGGCGACCCCGACACCGAGATCCGCGGCCTGCTCGTCGGCGTGGACATGGAGACCGCCGAGGTCGTGCTCGCGGATCGACTCCGTGAGAAGGGCGCGCCCATCGATCTCATCTTCGCGCACCACCCCGAGGGCCCGGGCTACGCCAACCTGCACGAGGTCATGTACATGCAAGCCGACCTGTGGGCCGCCCAGGGCGTGTCGATCGCGGCCGCCGACAGCCTCATCGGCACGCGCGCCGAGGAGGTCCGCCGTCGCATCATGCCGGTGAACCACTACCGCGCGATCCAGGCCGCTGAGCTGCTCGGGTTCGCCTCGCTGTCGTGCCACACGCCGGCCGACAACTCGGTGAACACCTTCGTGCAGCGCTTCCTCGACGAGCGCGCGCCTCGCACGCTCGATGACGTGGTCAAGGCGCTCCGGGAGATCCCCGAGTACGCGGACGCTGCCAAGAAGGGGTACGGACCGGTCATCATCAGCGGCTCGGGCTCCTCGCGCGCCGGTCGCATCGTCGTCGACATGACCGGCGGGACCGAAGGGCCCAAGGAGGCGCTCGACCGTCTCTCCGCCGCCGGTGTCGGGACCTTGGTCGGGATGCACTACTCGGACGAGCACAAGAAGCACGCCGAGGAGCTCAAGCTCAATCTGATCATCGCGGGGCACATCTCGAGCGACGTGCTCGGCATGAACCTCATCCTCGACGAGATCGAGAAGCTCGGCCCCATCGAGATCGTGTGCACCAGCGGAATGGTGCGTGTGAAGCGCTCCTAGCCGCGCTCACAAGTCAATGACAAGGGCCCGCCCTCGTGAGAGGAGCGGGCCCTTCGCATGGTATCGAATCGGGTGCCTAGGGAGTCGGCGTCGAGGTGGTGCCGCCACCGCCACCCGGGGGCGTCGTGGTGGTGCCACCACTGCCGCCACCGCCCGGCTTGGGGGGCTTGGGGACGACGGGTGCGGGTCCCTTGGAGACACGCAACACGATCGAGCTGTTCTTCACCGTCTGGCCGACCACGGTGCCCTTCGGCTTGGTGGAGTAGACGTACTCGACGGTGTACTTGTAGCCATTCATCTTGTCTATGGCGCCGGCGAGCGACAGCCCCACGAAGCTCGGCGGCTTGCTCACAGGGATGTGGAACTTACTGGGCGTGTAGCGTGGGTCCTTGGCGCTCGGGAAGTTCAACTTGGGCTGGCCCGCGAGGGCACGCTTCATGAACGAGGCCCATATCGGGGCGCACACCGTGCCGCCAAAGGCGCGCGCGCCGTTGACCCGGATCGTCTTCTCGGTGGGGTAGCCCACCCACACGGCGGTGACCAGCTGAGGGGTGTAGCCCACAAACCATACGTCGCGGTGCTCTTGGCTCGTGCCGGTCTTGCCCGCTGCGGGTCGGCCGATCTGCGCGCGGGTGGCGGTGCCGCCCGTGATGACGCCCTTGAGCACCTCGGTCGCAGCGTGTGCCACCTCAGCCGAGATCGCCCGCTTGCCGCGGGTCTTCGCCTTGTAGATCGTCTCGCCCAGGTGGTTGTCGACTTGCGTGATCACCACGGGGTCGTGGTGGATGCCGCCGGTCGCGAGCGTGCCGTACGCGGACGCCATCTCGTACGGGGAGACGTTGCGGGTGCCCAGCGCGATCGAGGGGTAGTTGGGGATGGGCGTCGTGATGCCCATCGCCTTGGCGACCTTCGCGATCTCCTTGGCACCCACCTCCCAGGCCACGCGCGCGTAGACCGTGTTGACCGAGGCACGGGTCGCGCTCTCGAGCGACATCAGGCCGTGGCCTGATCCCTCGCTGTTCGAGACCACCCACGGCTTCGGCTTCGTCTGGATGTAGGCCGGAGACGAAGAGTCGATGCGGTAGTACGGCGGCATCCCTTGCTTGAGCGCCGTCACCAGCACGAAGGTCTTGAACGACGACCCCGGCTGGCGCTTGCCCTGGGTGGCCAGGTTGAACTTGCGCTTGTTGTAGTCGCGCCCACCCACCATGGCCTTCACGTAGCCGGTTCGCGGGTCGATGCTCACGAGTGCACACTCGGGATCGCCAGGGCTGTTGAGCTTCTGTTTGACCGCCTGCTCGGCGTACTTCTGCATGCGCGTGTCGAGGCTCGTGCGCACGACAAGTCCGCCCTTGAAGACCACGGCGGGGCTGAACTTGGCCTGCAGTTCCTTCTTCACGTGCGCGACGAAGTAGGGGGCATAGTAGATGCCGTCGTTGGGCTCCTTGGCCCGCTTGAGGCGCAACTTCTCCGATGACGCCTCTTGGTACTGCTCGGTGGTGATGTAGCCGTTCTTGACCATGTCGCCGAGCACCTCGTTGCGGCGCGCGACCGCCCCTTCGGGGTTCTCGTACGGGTCGAGCCGGCTCGGTTGCTGCGGCAGGCCGGCCAGCAACGCTGCCTCGGCCAAGGTGAGCTGAGACGCGGGCTTGGCGAAGTAGGTCCGTGAGGCCGCCTGGGCACCGTAGGCGCCTTCGCCAAAGTAGATCGCGTTCAGGTACATCTGGAGGATCTGGTCCTTGCTGTAGCGCTTCTCCAGCTGTATCGCCAAGTACGCTTCACGCACCTTGCGGGCGAGTGAGATCTGTGTGCGTTCATCCAGCAGGATGGTGTTGCGGATGTACTGCTGAGTGATGGTGGAGGCGCCTTCTTCTCCAAAACCCTTGGTGAGGTTGACCACCACCGCGCGTCCCAGTCCTATGACATCGACGCCGTTGTGCTGGTAGAATCGCTCATCCTCGACCGAGACCACCGCGTGCACAAGGTCGGTGGACATCTTCGACAGGGGCACGACCTCGCGGTTCTCGAGATACAGCCTGGCAAGCAACTTGCCGTCGGCCGAGTAGATGCGGGTCGCCTCGGCCACGTCGAAGGCACCGGGCCGGTCGTAGTCAGGTAGGTCCTGGAGCCACGTGTTGACCACGGCAGCGGCGCTGACCGCACCTGCGGCGCCCAGGAGCAACACAACGCCGAGGACGACGGCGAGCACCTGCAGTGCGATGATCCCGATGTGCGTCCGCTGCTTGCGGCGGAGCCTGGTGCGCCGAGCGGTCATGTCTCTCCGTGGTCTCGTGGTCTCGTGGTGTTACATTGTCGCTTATCGGGGCGAAACCCGTGCCAATCACTTTGAACCGTCACTCAGTCGTTCCCCTGCGAGGACACGTGCCCAACACACCGCACCACATCCCTGAGCTGCTCGCACCCGCCGGCAGCCCCGATGCCCTCAGGGCGGCCGTCGCCGCAGGAGCCGACGCGGTCTACCTCGGCGTCGACCGCCTGAACGCCCGCCGAAGCGCCGAGAACTTCACCGTTGAGACGCTCGCCGAGGCCACCCGGTTCGCGCATCTTCGCGGGGCGAAGGTCTACCTGACGGCCAACGTGGTCGTGTTGCCGGGCGAGGTCGAAGATGCACTGCGGCTGGTCGATGATGCGTGGACCGCAGGTGTCGACGCGGTGATCGTGCAAGACCTTGGGCTCCTGCGTGTGGTGCGTGAGACGCTGCCGCATGTACGCGTGCACGCCTCGACCCAGATGAACATCCACAACTCCGAGTCCGTGCGCGTGCTAGCTGGTCGCGGCATCTCTCGGGTGACACTGGCTCGCGAGACCTCGCTCGGCGAGATTGCGACACTTGTCGCTGCCGGCCGCGAGTCGGCGACAGAGGTCGAATCGTTCGTGCACGGCGCGATCTGCGTGTGCTACTCCGGCCAGTGTCTGCTCTCCTCGCTCATCGGGCAGCGCTCGGCCAACCGAGGCATGTGTGCGCAGCCATGCCGGTTGCCCTACGAGTTGACCGATTCTGCCGACGCCGTGATCGACACCCCGGGAGCGCACCTGCTCTCACCCAAAGACCTCGCAGGCGTCGCGGTCTTGCCCAGGTACGTCGAGGCAGGCGTCGCCGCGCTCAAGATCGAGGGTCGCATGAAGAGCCCTGAGTATGTGGCGCTCGTGACCGGCGTCTATCGCGCGGCGCTGGATCGCGCTGCCGGTTCTCCCGAGTCCTACGAGGTGAGGGACGGGGAGCTCGCCGTGCTCGGTGAGGCGTTCAGCCGAGGCTTCACCGAGGCCTACCTCGTGGGCGAGCGTGGCAACGAGATGATGAGCTACCGCAGGCCCAACAACCGGGGTGTGCTCGTCGGCCGGATCGCGGCGACCCAGGGTGCCACGGCTACCCTTTCCCTCGACACCGCACTTGACGCCGAGGACACCATCGAAGTCTGGACGTCGCGCGGCAGGTTCGCTCAGCCGGTGGGCGAGATGGTGTTCTCTGGTGCGGCCCATCGTAGCGCGCCGGGAGGGGAGACGGTGACCGTCACTCTCATCGAGCCGGCCTCCGTGGGCGACCGCGTCTTCCGGGTGCGCAACGCGGCGCTTTCGGCGGCTGCAGGCAGGACGTTCTCAGACGCCGCATCCTCGGCACCGGTGACACTCGACGTCGCGGTGCGGATGGTCATCGGCGAACCGCTGTCGGTCGAGGTTCGAGACGCCTCCGGCCGCTGCGGATCCGCGCTGGGCCCGGTCGTGGAGCCGGCTAGGACGCGCCCCGTGAGCGCCGACGACATCGCTGAGCACGTGGGTCGCTTCGGCGGCACAGCGTTCGTGACGGGTGCCTGGGATATCGTCCTGTCGCCCGGCGCCGGCATCGGCTTTTCCGTGCTTCATCGCGTGCGCCGAGAGGCGATCGAGGACTATGAGGGTGTTGTGCTGGAACAGTGGGCCGCTCGAAGGCCTACAACGCCGCGCGTGCCAAAGATATCGGGCGCTCGCCGGCCCTCCGCAGCCCGGGTGCCCGCGGTGGTCGCGGTTGTCGCCGATCTCGAGTCGGCAGCAGCCTGTCTTGAGGCCGGGGCCGATAGCGTGCAGGTGCCCGCGTGGGCGCTCGGAGATGCACCCGTGCCTGATGGGGTCACGCCCTACCTACCTCGCATCGCGCACGATGCCGAGCTCGAGACGCATCTCGCGCTTGCGTACCCCGGCACGCGCGTCGTCGCCGGCACGATCGGGCACGTCGCGCGAGCCGCCCGCCAGGGTGCGTCGGTCGAGGCCCACTGGTCGCTGAACGCGCTCAACGCCTACGCCGTCGCCGAGCTCGCGGACATGGGTGCGTCGTTCGTCTGGCTCTCCCCCGAGCTCTCCGTGCGCCAGATCGCCGAGGTCGCGTCGTCGAGCGCGGTGCCGCTGGGCGTGGCCGTGGCGGGCCGCCAGGAGGTCATGGTCACCGAGCACTGCATCCTCATGTCGCGGGGGGAGTGCAGCCGTGCCTGCGAGACGTGCGCGCGCCGCAGGCAGCCCCACTACCTCAAGGACCGCAAAGGCTATCGGTTCCCGGTCGCCACCGACCCCACGGGTCGCAGCCACGTCTACAACGCGGTTCCGCTCGACGTGACGTCATCGCTCGCGGAGATCGTGGAGGCGGGTGTGGCTGCGGTGCGACTCGATCTCGATCTCGAGTCGCCGGGGCAGGCGGCTGCGCATGTCGCTGCCTTGCGGGCCGCGCTCGGTATAACGAGAAGTGGCCGGGATCTCCGCAGCCCCGACAGGGGCGCCACGACGACCGGCCACTTCTTCCGAGGCGTGAAGTAGGACGCGTTTACTTCACTACGATGACCCTTGTCACCGACGCCTGCTGCCCCTTGTTGTCGGTCACCCAGAGTGTCACTTCGTAGGTGCCCGGCGTGGCCCACGTGTGCTGGACGGTCTTGCCCGAGCCGGTCTGGCCGTCTCCGAACTCCCAGTAGTACGTCGTGATCGTGCCGTCGTCTTTGGAGGTGCTCGCGTCGAGCGTCGCCGGCTTGCCGGCCTTGGGATCGCTCGGTGGAGTGAACGCGGCTGTCGGGGGCTTGTCGCCCGCATCGCCGGTCGCCACCACGATCGTGACCACCGCTCCGGCCTTGAGTTTGGTTCCTGCCGACGGTGTCTGCTGTGCGACGACGCCGGCCGCGACGCCGGGAACGACCTTCTCGGTGACCTTGGGTGTCAGCTTGAGCTGCGCGATGCGCGCGAGCGCCGCCTCCTTGGTGAGGCCCACCAGCTTGGGGACGGCCACCTCGACCGGCATGGTGTGGACAGTGCACGGCTCGGGCTTGTACTTCGCGAGCACGAGCGCCGAGATGGGCTTGGGGCAGAACGGCGTCGCGGTGCCACCGCTCTCCGAGCACACCTTGACCGTGGTCAGGCCACCGGGGCGGGGAAACGACGTCTTCGGCGTGTCGGCCAGGGCATTGCGCATGAAGCTCGCCCAGATGTCGGCCGGGAACGACCCGCCCGTCACCTGGCGCCCGTGGACCGAGTTCATCTCGCGCTGTGAGTCGGGATAGCCCACCCAGACGGCGGCGGCCAGGTCGGGGGTGTAGCCCACGAACCACGCGTCGCGGTTCTGCTGGGTGGTGCCGGTCTTGCCCGCGGCGGGTCGACCGATCTGAGCGCCGGTCCCCGTGCCGCGCGCGATGACGCCCTTGAGGATGTCTGTGGTCAGATAGGCGACCGCGGGATCGATGGCCTTTTCCCGGACAGGGGAGGATGTCTGCAGGACCTTGCCGCTGCGCTCCTGGACTCGTGCGATACCGTAGGGCTTGGCGCGCACGCCGCCCGAGGCGAACGTCGCGTAGGCGTTCGCCATCTCCAGCGGCGACACGCCGTGCTCGAGGCCGCCAAGCGCGATGGCCGGCACGGGCTCGATGCCCTTCGAGATGCCCAGCTTCTCGGCGGTCTTGACCACCTTGTCGGCGCCAACGTCGACGATGAGCTGCGCGTAGACGGAGTTCACCGACTGCTCGGTGGCCGGCCGCAGCCTCAACGGGCCCTTGGTCGAGCCATGGGCGCCGGTGACGCTCCAGGTCTGGTCTCCCACCTTGAGTTTGACCGGGCCGCTCTCGTACGCCTTCTCGGGGCTCACTCCTTCGGAGAGAGCCGTCGCCAGGACGAACGGCTTGAACGACGATCCGGGCTGTCGTTTGCCCTGGGTCGCCACGTTGTACTGCTGTGTCTTGAAGTCGCGGCCGCCCACCATCGCCACGATCTCGCCGGTTCCGGGCTTGACCGCCACGATCGCTGCCGACGGATCACCCTTCCTGTTGAGGATAGAGGTCACCGCACGCTCGGCCGCAGCCTGTGCAACGGGGTCGAGCGTCGTGCGCACACGCAACCCGCCTCGGTACACCGCACGCTCGCCGTACTTGGCGATCAGCTGCTCCTTGACCCACTCCACGAAGTAGGGCGCCTTCGCCGAGGACTTCTTGAGCCCCGCCACCTTGATGTCGGAAGCGGCCGCCTCGGTGTAGGTGGCCTCATCGATGTAGCCCTGATCGCGCATCTGCTTGAGCACGATGTCGCGACGCTCCCTCGCGGCCTCGGGATCCAAGTAGGGAGAGTAGCGACCCGGCGACTTGATGACGCCCGCGATCATGGCCGACTCCGGGACGGTCAGCTCCGTCACGCTCTTGCCAAAGTAGGCACGCGCAGCCGCCTCAACGCCGTAGGCCCCATGTCCGAAGTAGATGGTGTTGAGGTAGCGCTCGAGTATCTGGTCCTTCGAGTAGCGCTTGTCGATGCGCTGGGCCAAGATCGCTTCTTGCACCTTGCGCTTGAGTGTCTTCTCTGAGGTGACGAAGGCCTGCTTGACGTACTGCTGCGTGATCGTCGAGCCGCCCTGGGCCTTCTTGCCCAAGATGACGTCGGTGACGAGCGCGCGACTGATGCCGATGGGGTCGAGGCCCTCGTGCTCGTAGAAGCGCCGGTCCTCCGTCGCGACGACCGCTTGTCGCAGGTGTACGGGCATCCGCTTCAGCGAGATGTCCTGCCTGTTCTCCTCGGCATAGAGCTTGACCAGCACGTTGCCCTTGCTGTCGTAGATGATGCTCGTCTGGTCTCGGCCACGCGCGTCCGCCATGTCGGGGTCGGGCAGCTGCTTGGCCATCGACGTGTAGACGGCGCACCCGGTGATGCCCACGGCGATCGCTACCAACAGCATGAACAGCAGAAGACCGCGCACGAAGCGGCCGAATCCACCGCGCCTGGGTGCCGGGCGACGCTGCTGACTCGGGCGCGGGCGGCCCTGAGCCTGGCGAGGCCTCGTCGAACCCTGGCCGCGCGCCCCCGATGACGCGTTCGCCCTCGGCCGTGTCGATGGCTGGCGAGAGTCGCCGCGCGGCCTCGGGCGCGGGCGCGGAGCAGGGTCGTTCGGGGAGCGGCGTTGCGTCATTCGTCGAATCCTCAGGCGATGGTGGTCATGTGCGGGTCCGTGCCGTGCGCAGGGAGTGAGTTGAACGCCGGTCTCGCGCGTGGGCGACACGGGTTCATTTGCTAGTATGACACGCAAACCTCACGCCACCGCCCGGATGCCGGCGGCCCGTCGCCGCGCCGTTACCGGTGGCGTAAATCCGAGGAGGATCGCTTCAGTGCTACCTGCCGATGAGCAGCTCCATATCATCGAGAGCGGTATTTCCGATCTCGTGCCCGCAGCCGACTTGCGCAAGAAGCTCGAGCGCGGCAAGCCCCTTCGCGCCAAGCTCGGTGTCGACCCCACCGCCCCCGACCTGCACCTGGGTCATGCGGTCCCTCTGCGCAAGCTCCGCCAGTTCCAGGACCTCGGTCACACCGTGGTGCTCATCATCGGCGACTTCACCGCACTCATCGGTGATCCGTCCGGACGCAACTCCACGCGTCCGCCGCTCACCCTGGCCGACATCGAGGCCAATGCCGAGACCTACATCGAGCAGGCGTTCAAGATCCTCGATCCCGAGAAGACCGAGCTGCGCCGCAACTCCGAGTGGCTGGGCAAGATCGACTTCGAGCAGATCCTCAAGTTGACGAGCCAGTTCACCGTCGCCCGAATCCTCGAGCGCGACGACTTCTCCAAGCGCTACAAGGACAACAAGCCCATCTCGCTTCACGAGTTCCTCTATCCCGTGATGCAGGCATACGATTCTGTCGCCATCGAGGCCGATGTCGAGCTCGGGGGCACCGATCAGCTGTTCAACCTGCTCGCCGGCCGTGAGCTCATGGAGAAGTCAGGCATGGAGCCGCAGTGCGCGCTCACGTTGCCGCTGCTCGAGGGTACCGACGGCGTGCAGAAGATGAGCAAGAGCTACGGCAACTACATCGGACTCACCGACGCCGCCGACGACATGTTCGGCAAGGTCATGTCGATCCCCGACGAGCTCATGGTCAAGTACTACCGCCTCTGCACGTCGATCCCCGTCGATGAGATTGACTCGCTCGAGGCGGCACTGACCGCCGGCACCGAGCACCCAAACCTCGTGAAGCGTCGGCTTGCGAGGGCGATCGTGTCGCTCTACCACGGCGACACCGACGCAGAAGGTGCCGAGGCCGCGTTCGATCGCGTGTTCAAGCAACACCAGGCGCCCGCCGACATCCCCGAGTTCGTGGTCGAGCTCGCCGATGAGATCTACCTGCCCGGCCTGCTCGCCGAGATGGGACTCGTGGCTTCGGCATCCGAGGCTCGCCGCCTCATCGACGGCGGGGGAGTGAAGCTCGAGGGCGAGGCATTGCCGTCCGGCGTATATAAGTACGCGCGCGCACACGTTGAAGGTAAGTTGCTACAGGTGGGCAAGCGCCGCTACGGCCGGCCGATCGCGCGGGCGGGCAGCTAGCTCGCAACGCCCAGCCTCTACGGGTAGTCGATGGGTTGCGGCGTTCGCCGACATCGGCCCGCTACCGTGAAACACGACCTCTCGGAGGGGCATGGCTGACAGGGCCGTGCCCCTCTTTTCTTCGTGCCCGCTCCGCGCAATCCGAGCGGGAGCGCGGGTATCGCGCCGAGTCGGTTGTTTCCGTCGTCCGGGAGGGTATAAAGAACGCCCGAAGAAGCCGGGATTCTCTATTGCTAACCGGCTGGGGCGCGTGTAAAGTACCTCCTCGCGCCCCTTCGGGACGCATTGAAAATCAACTACCGCTAGCAGGTGGCAGTGGGGCTCGTCTTGACGGGCTCCTGGGTTCGATGAGAGCGCAGCCACCGGTCCGATTTCACTCACTTCACGGGGCTTGGATCGGACATCGAAGTGGTCGCGGAAGCGCCCTAAAGAACTTCGAAATGCTTGTTGACACGGCACAGGGGACTCGGTAATGTATCTCCTCGCCGCTGGAAACAGACTAGCGGTGAGCGGCGGGAAGAAACCGCAGGGTAATGGGTGAATCCGCCGCAGCTTGAACCTTGAAAACCGGATACTGTGACAAGCCAAGAAATGAACCCGTCAATCTCGAGAGGGTCTATCAAAAGACCAAACCGAATTGACTTCTTAAAGGTC
This sequence comes from uncultured Eubacteriales bacterium, assembly GCA_964403885.1. GTDB lineage: Bacteria > Actinomycetota > Coriobacteriia > Anaerosomatales > PHET01 > CAYOHY01. The sequence goes on along the minus strand of CAYOHY010000032.1, from coordinate 152 downwards.
CGAACCGCATCGCTTTCCTGGCGATGGCAGGCGGACCACTCCGGATAGAACCGGATCACAACTTCGTGAAATACGGGCTTCGGCTCGTAACGATTTCAACGGAGAGTTTGATCCTGGCTCAGGATGAACGCTGGCGGCGTGCTTAACACATG
>CAYOHY010000031.1:18899-23056 GCA_964403885.1 uncultured Eubacteriales bacterium | reverse complement strand
TGTGCCTCGCCGGAGCCGTGCTGTTCTGGGGCACGAGCTTCGTCGCGACCAAGAGCGCGCTCTCCTCGTTCACGCCGATGACGGTGATCTGGCTGCGAATGATCGTCGCGACCGCCGTCTTCGCGCCCGTGTGGTTCTTCCTGCCCAAGCCCCGGTATCAGGCCGGCGACCTTCGCTGGCTCGCGCTGGTCGCCCTGCTGCAGCCCTGCATCTACTACCTCGCCGAGGGCTACGCGGTCCAGCTCACCACCTCGAGCGCAGCCGGCGTCATCTCCGCGATCGTCCCGCTGCTCGTGGCCGCCGGCGCGTGGCTGTTTCTGGGCGAGCGGCTCTCGGCGCGTTCCGCGATCGCCATCGCGATCTCGCTCGTGGGCATCGTGTTGCTGTCGATTGGCGGTGAGGCGCAGGCGTCGGCGCCAAATCCGGTGCTCGGCAACCTGCTCGAGCTCATCGCGATGGCGTGTGCAGCCGGGTCGATGATCGCGCTCAAGCACCTCTCGGCACGCTACAACCCGTGGTTCCTCACGGGCGTCCAGGCGGCGGTCGGTGCGGTCTTCTTCCTGCCCGGCGCGCTGGCGAGCGGTCCCTCAACGTGGGCGCAGGCGACACCGGTGGCGTGGGCTAGCGTCGCCTACCTGGGCACCTTCGTCTCGCTGGCCGCGTTTGGCATGTACAACACAGCCGTCGCGCGCATGCCCGCCAACCGCGCCGCGCTCTCCATCAATGCAGTGCCCGCCGTGGCGCTCATCTCGGGTTGGCTTCTGCTGGGAGAGTCGCTCTCGCCACTCCAGCTCGTGGCCTGCGCCGTCATCGTGGCCGCCGTGATCTTCGCCGAGCTTGGCCCCGCCGAGGAGGAAGCGAGTGTCGGCGCACCCACCGACATCGCGCTCGAGGCCGAGTAGCCCTGCACATAGTTCGACCCCGCGAGGCGGTGAACCTCCGGGGCCGGTGTCCCAAACCTGGCGAGAGGTAAGGGCTCGCGCATCATAGCAGGGTTGGGCGCCGGGTGCGCTCGTCGCGCCCGCTACCCCACCGGCGGCAGGCGCAAGACGGCACGAGTCCCGTTCGTCGAGGACTCGATGGTGAGTCCGCCGCCCAACGCTGCGGCACGCTCACTCAGCCAGAACAACCCGTAGCCCTGGCGGCCATACGCGTCTGATTCCGCAAGAGAGTCGAATCCCTCCCCGCGGTCGATCACCTCGATCTGTATCCACCCGTCCGTCCGATCGAGCACTACCTGGGCCTCGCGAACATCCGTGTGCTTGATGACGTTGGAGATGAGCGCCATGGTGGCCTGGAAGGCGAACTCACTGGTCTCCACGTCCTGGGTGTCCGCGCCCTCCTCTGCCTCCACCGCGAACTTCACACCGGTGCGGCGCTCGACCAGATCGCAGTACCAGCGCACGGCCGCGGCCAGACCCAACTCGTAGAGCACAGGCGGGGCGAGCTGATCCGTTATGGCGCGAGTCTCACCTATGGCGCCTCGCAGCAGGGCGGAGGCTGCCTCCAGCTCGTCGGCAGCGTTGCGGGACTCGCCGCGCGAGACCATGTCCAGGTACATCTTGGCCACCGCGAGCGGCTGACTCACGCGATCGTGGAGCTCCTCGGCGAGCTGACGGCGCTCGCGGTTCTCGGCCGAGGTCAACTCCGATGCCAATGCGGACAACCGTGCGGCGTAGTCGCGCTCACGCTCGCGGGCCTCTCGGATCTCGGACACGTCTCGGGTGATCGAGAGGATGTGCGGTTCGCCGTCGACCTCGATGGGCCGCGCGGACATCAGCCCCACGAGGGTGGAGCCGTCGCTGCGCCTGAACGTCGCTTCCAGATCGGTGACCAGGCCGTCCTCACGCAGCCCCTCGAGCAGTCGGCTGCGATCGCGCTCATCGGCCCAGATGCTGATGTCGGCGACGGTGGCGCCCACTACCTGGTCGCGCCGGTAGCCGGTCAACCTGCAGAAGCCGTCGTTGCAGTCGCGGTAGAGCCCGTCGCGCACCCGTGTGATCGCGAGCGCATCCGGAGAGGTCATGAACGCCGAGGCGTACTTGCGCTTGGAGCTCTCGAGCTCCTCGAGCATCGCGACGCGCTCGGTGTCATCGCTGACAAGGAATGCGAACCGCTCGCCGTCGAGCGGATAGCCCGTGACGGAGAGGTGCCTGCCTAGCCTTTCGCGGTACACGTCGAAACGCACGACCCGGCCCTCGAGCACCACAGGAGCGAACCGGTCGATAAGGAACGCCGACTCCGGGTCTCGCTCCATGAGCGTGAACCCGATCAGCTCCGATGCCTTTCGAGCGGTGATGCTCTGAGCGGCCTCATTGGCGAACAGGTACCGGTAGTCGATGGGAACTCCGTGGTCGTTGAAGAGCAGCTCGCACACCACGAGGCCCTCGGCCATGTTCGCCACCAGGCGCGCATTCTCATTCGCACGCCGCTCGATCTCGGCGGTGGTGCGCAGGTTGTCGAGTCGCAGGAAGCACTGGTAGCAGAACGACTCCACGAGGTGCGTGGGCGGTTCCGGCGCGGTCTCCCTCATGAGCAGGTGGATCATGCCCAGGGCCTTGGCCTCGTCGGCGATCCCGATGTGATACACCGCACCCAGCCCCAGCAGACGCTCGAGCGCGTTGCACAGGTAGACGGGAAGAACCTCGCTCAACGCCTCGACGAGTCCCCCGTCGAAACGCTCGAGCCGATGCCCCACGAGCCGTCTGCGCGTGCTGGCCCGCACCGGATAGCTCTGGTTGACAGGGTCCGAGCCGAGCAACGCTGCGGCCTGCGCACGAAGCGACTCGTCGGCGCCGCCGATGGCTCGGATCGTCACCGACTCGCCGCCGGGATCGAGCGCGCTCAGCAGCACGATCGCGCCCGGCATGATGGCGCTCAGATACTCGCTGGCCAGCTCGAAGATCTCGCCTTCGGTCCTGGTCTCGAGCAGGCGCAGTCCCACGGTCGCAAGCAACTCGCCGCTGTGGTGCTGTCCCGGCGCCCCCTGCGCCCGGTCAACGCCGGATCCATCGTCCACGCCGTTGGCTGGCATAGCGAACCCCCCTCCCTGCCACCGACCCGATCACTCCCCATGATGGTCTCGGCGGCGTGCGCCATCTATCAGGCGATGGCGCACTGCAGGTCAGCATAATCGACAGAGGCCGAGAAGGTCGCCTTGCGACAACGCGTCGCCTGGGGGACTAGGCCTCGTCCAGCGCGAGATCGCCTGCCGGCGCCTTCTCGCTCGCGGGTCTGGCGACGGTCGCGCGACGGCCCGCCGCCACGCACGCCACGACCGCCATCGCGAAGAACCAGCTGCCCGGCATGACCGTCTCGCCAAAGAACAGCGCGGCGGCCGCGAGCGTCATGAACGGTTGAAGCAGCTGCAGCTGGCCCACGCGCGCCACCCCGCCAAGCGCGAGCCCCGAGTACCAGGCGAAGAACCCCGCCAGCATGCTGCCAAACGACACGTACGCCATCCCCACCAGGGCGCTGGGGACGACATGGCTAGGCGGCGAGATCCACAGCGAGACCGCGACCGCCACCGAGAGGACCGGCGCGCTCAACACGAGCGCCCAACAGATGGTCTGCCACCCGCCCAGCTGCTGCGACAGGCGCCCACCCTCGGCGTAGCCCAGCCCGCACAGCACCAGAGCCACGAGCATGGCCGCGTCCGCGATGCCGGCCCCGCCGCCCGCACCCCGCCACACCGCGAAGCCCACCACGAGGCTGCTGCCCGCCACCGCCCACAGCCAAAAGGAGCGCGACGGCCGCTCGCCCAACAGCACCGCGGCCCACGCGGCCGTGATGAGCGGCAGCACGCCGTTGAGGACCGCGCCGTGCGACGCGGGCACGTACTGCATCGCGATCGCCGAGAACAGCGGGAACCCCACGATCACCCCCACCGAGACCACCGCCAGGCGTCGCCACTGCAGGGCGGACGGTCGTGGCGCCTTGGTGATCAGCAGGATGGGCAGCGCCACACACGCGGCGATGACCGATCGGCCCAACGACACCGTGACCGGCCCAAAGGATTCGAGCGCGAGCCGGGTCATGGGCAGGGTGAGGCTGAAGATCGCGGCGCCGAGCAGACCGAGCAGCGCGCCGAGCGTGGAGTCAGGGAGTCGTCTCATTCGAGCCACTCTACGCCATGGCCGCTACTTGTCGACGATCTC
>CAYOHY010000031.1:15766-18799 GCA_964403885.1 uncultured Eubacteriales bacterium | reverse complement strand
ATCACCTCCAGCACCCTGTGCGTTCCCAGGTTCCACGGGCAACAAGCGGGTACACACCCCCGTGGAGGTGTTTCACATGTCGTTCGAGATCAAGACGGTCGACCCCATGACGGTCGCGTTCATCGAGATGCACGGATCCTACGAGCAGATGCCGCAAGCCCTGGGCCGGCTCTACGGCTGGGTTGCGCAGCACGGACTCCAGCCGTCCGGTGAGCCGCGTGCCTGCTACTTCACCGACCCCGCAGCCGCCCCCATCGAGGAAGCGGTCTGGGAGGTGCGGGCCCCGGTGGTCGCCGGCGAGCCCAGCGCACCGGACGATTCCGGCGTGGGCGTCAAGCCGCTCGACGCCGCGCAGGTCGCGTGGGCCGTCCACAAGGGACCGTACGAGACGATCGCCGAGACGTATCGGCTCTTGGGCGAGTGGGTCGCCGCCGAAGGTCTGCGGATCGTGGGCCCCCCTGAGGAGCTCTACCTCTCGGATCCGGCGAAGGTGCCGCCGTCCGAGTACCTGACCGAGGTGCGTATGCCGGTCGACGGACGGTAGGCGACATGGACCGAATGACCTGGTACGACAGCCTCGCTAAACCGTCATGGACGCCCGCACCGGGGGTCATCGGCACGATCTGGTCTCTGCTCTACCCGCTCATCATCGCGACGTTCGGCTACGTGGTGTTCAAGGTCGTTCGCGGCCAGATTCCGTCGTGGGTCCTGCTGCCGATCGCCCTCAACATGGCGGCCAACGTGGCCTTCACGCCCATCCAGTTCGGCCTGCGCAACCTGCCGCTCGCCACGGCAGACATCCTGATCGTCCTGGTCACGATCGTGTGGTGCATGGTCGCCTTCTGGCCGTATGGACGAGGTGCGAGCCTCGCGCTCATCCCGTATCTGGCGTGGGTCGCCACCGCCTCGGTACTGCAAGTCTCGATCACGTGGATGAATCGCTAGCTTCTCGGCATCACCGCAACGTTCGTCGGCAGGAGTTTCACGGGACATGGCGTAGGAAGAATGTGCAAGCCATGTCCCTCGCAGGGGGCTTTCAAGAGAACTCACCGCACAGCATCGGGGGGAAACGATGTTCGACACGCACGCACCCACGCACAGGATCCTCATCGTCGACGACGAGTTCGTGCCGAGAAACCTCGAGTCCATAGCGCTTGAGAGCACCGGCCGCTACTACACCGTCGAAGCGGGCAACGGCGCCGACGCGATCACCGCGCTCTCCGGCGAGACGTGTGACTGCGCGATCATCGACCTCGCGATGCCGGACATGACCGGCCTGGAGCTGGTGCGCCTCATCAGGCAGAACCGAGCCAACCGCGACCTTCCCATCGTGCTGGTGCTCCCTGAGGGCCTTGAGCCCGGCGAGGCGCCCAAGCACTACCCCGGCGTGACCAAGGTGATCGCCAAGCCGTTCGACCCATGGGACCTGTCTCGGCTGGTGGACATGCTCGTGGGAACCATGGACAACTCCGAGAACGTGTTGAGCATCGAGGCGGTGCTGCGCGGATTCCCGTACCCGACGATGATCCTCGACGCCTACCACCACGTGGTGCTCGCCAACGGCGCGTTCTACGAGGCTACCGAGACCGGCGTGGGCGCGTGCTACGTGTACTGCAATCAGGAGATGCACGAGGACGGGCAGGTCGCACAGGGCTGCCCGCTCGACGAGTGCGCGACCACCGGCAAGCCCGCCGAGCGCATGATCGGAACCGTGATGGGCGACATGCGGGTCTCGGTGTACCCGCTCGCGACCAAGGTGGGCAACGGCGACCGGCTGTTCCTGCACGTCACCCAGCCCTGGGTCGCGCCTCCCGCCTAGCCGGCGAGCTGGCCCCACACGAGGCCCGCAGCGATCCACCACATCACGCAGCCGATCACCACGTCGAGGATCCGCCACGCGGACTCGCGCTCGAACCACGGTGCGACGAGCCCTGCGCCCAGCGCCAGCCCAAAGAACCACACCGACGACGCGGTGCCCGCTCCCAGCACGAACGCCACCCGCTCGGCTCCGGGGTACTGCGACGCCACGCTGCCCAGCAGCACCACCGTGTCGAGGTAGACGTGCGGGTTGAGCAGCGACACGGCCAAGACGGTGGTCAGCGCCGCACCCAGCGTGGCGGCGCCCCTGCCGCGACCGGGCTCATCGGCGTGCAACGACCCCGGGTGAGCCGCCGAGCGAAACGCCAGCGTGCCGTAGACGCCCAGAAACGCCGCCCCGCCCCACGCGGCGACCGCCATCAGCGGCGGGAATCGCTCGACGAGCGCGCCAAAGCCCATCGCGCCGGCGGCGATCAGCGTCCAGTCGACGATCACGCACACCGCCGCGACCGGCACAGCGAATCGCCGCACAAGCCCCTGGCGCAGCACGAAGGCGTTCTGCGCGCCGATGGCGATGATGAGTGAGGCGCCCAGGCCCATGCCGGCGAGATATGCGGAGAGAGTCATGGCGCGGATGTTACCATCGCTACTCACCCATGGAGGAACCGTGTCTCAGCGCACCCACAGCATTCTCGCTGGCATGAAGGAAGTGGCGCCCATCACCGTGGGCATCGTCCCCTTCGGGCTTGTGGCGGGTGCCGCCGTCATCCACGCCGGCTTTGGCGTGGCCGAGGCGATGGGGATGTCGGTGCTCGTCAACGCCGGCGCCTCACAGATCGTGGCCACCACGCTCTTTGGCGACGGGGCGCCGCTGTGGGTCGCGTTGCTCACCGCGCTGATCGTGAACGCGCGCATGTTCATCTACTCGACCTCGATCGCGCCGGTGCTGGGCGAAGCGCCGGGATGGCTGCGCCCCATCCTGGGCCACATGCTTGTCGACCAGAACTACGCCTCCACCATGACCAAGGGTCGCTTCCGCACCGACGTCGATGTCATCTGGTACTACATGGGCTGCTGGATCATGCTCGCCAGCGTCTGGCAGGTCTCGAATCTGGCCGGGGCGCTCGTGGGCCCCATCATCCCCGCCTCGTGGGGCCTCGACTTCGCGGTACCTCTCGTGTTCCTCGCGATGCTGGCCCCGTCGCTCAAAGACTC
>CAYOHY010000031.1:13476-15666 GCA_964403885.1 uncultured Eubacteriales bacterium | reverse complement strand
GAGCTGCTGCTCATCTGCACCAACACCATGCACCTTCTGGCCGATGAGGTGGCCGCCGCCGTTTCCATCCCCCTGCTGCACATCGCAGACGCGACCGCCGCCGCGGTGCTCGACGCGGGACTCGACCGCGTGGCGCTGCTGGGAACGCGCTACACCATGGAGATGGGCTTCTACCGAGACCGCCTGACGGCACACGGGATCGACGTCGTGGTGCCCGACGAGCCGGATCGTACGATCGTCCACGACGTCATCTATCGCGAGCTCGTCTGCGGCGTGGTGGACGCCGATTCGCGCGCCGAGTACCTGCGCATCATCGAGACGCTGATCGCGAGGGGCGCACAGGGCGTGGTCAGCGGCTGCACGGAGATCGAGCTGCTCGTCAGGGAAGCCGACATCTCATGCCCGCTCTTCCCCACCGCGCGGCTTCACGCGCTCGCGGCCGTGGATGCGGCTCTGGCCTGAGGGCTAGCAGCGGCCTTCCACGAGCAGTGCACGCACCGCTCGCTCGAACTCGGCGTGGTCCGGCGACTTCTGCACCCAGCGCACGCGATCGTGAACGAGGCACCGCTCTCGCTTGGCCGGCTCGGTCTCTGTGGAGAGCACGATGACAGGGACGCTGCGCGTCGTGGGCGTCTCGCGGATCTTGGCCAGCAGCTCGTCGCCGTCCATGCCCGGCATGTTGAAGTCGGTGACCACGAGGTCGACTTGGTTGCGAGCCAGCACGTTCAGAGCGTGTGAGCCGTTATCGGCGGGAATGATCTCGGCGCCCTCGACCGACTTGCCCACCATGCCCTCCATGAGCTTGCGAAACACCGGGACGTCGTCGACCACCAGCACGCGGGTGGGCACGCCGGTCACCGAAGCATCGAGGTCACCGGTGGGCAGCAGGTTGTCCAGAGGGGAACCGCCCGTCGCGTACACGCGGAACCGTGCGCACTGCGCGAAGTCGCCGCCCCTGCAGTAGTGGCGCATGCTCACGAACCTGACCTTGAGTACGGGACTTCCCGAGATCGCCTGGAAGAAGCGGCACTCGTTCTCGTGGGCACAACCACCCTCGACCGTATGACCCCCAGGCCCTGTGGTCGAATCCACCGCTGCGCACATCAAAGCCCACCCCCTCAATGCAGCCACCGAGACACCAACGTACTCCTGCGAGACCTCCTATGACCGTGATGGATATCACTGGAACTCAGACGGCATGTCCCGAGCGTGAAACGGCCGCCCCGGAGGGCGGCCGTCGGCCAGACTCACCTGTCGTGCGCGTCACACGCGATAGGTGACGCAATCCGCATGGTCGGCGTGCCTGGTGAGCGTGACACCGGCCGCGCCGCACGACGCACCCGCGTTGAAGTGGCACTCACCCACGAGGCACTTCGAGACCCGCGCGCTGTGGTTCATGTTTTCGACGGGTGCGGTGGTGTACATGTCGCACATCGGGTGCTCATCGCCCACCTCGATCTTGGGAGCGCAGCACTCCGACGAGCAGTTGTACGAACAGTCACTCGCCAGACACGTCATCACGTGTCCATCTCGGAGCTGCATCAGCGATTCACCTCCATCCCCGGATTCGCAGACGAAGGCGTGGTACCCGCCGGGCGGTGAGCGGTAAACCCATCCAGCGTTCGTCACCGCGCGGCGACGAATCGGCAACGCTCGCGGTATGCGGCGGAGAGCCGCGTGGCCGCGTGCTAGTTTCGAAGCATCCCCTCCCCCGACTCTGAGGTGAATCGCTCCCGTGATCGCGATCGAAGAAGCTAGGCGCGCCGGCTTGCTCGGCCGGGCTCATTGGCTGGACAACGCGCTGGCAGGTGTGGTGGTGGGCGTCGTCGCCATCCCGCTCGCGATGGCCTTCGCGGTCGCCAGCGGGGTGAAGCCCGAGCAGGGCATCTACACCGCGATCATCGCCGGCCTCGCCGTCGCGCTCTTCGGCGGCACACGTGTCCAGGTGGCCGGCCCCACCGGCGCGTTCGTGGTGCTGCTCGCGAGCGTGACCGCGCGCTACGGGTTCGCGGGCCTGCAGGTCGCCACGGTCCTCGCCGGCCTGATGTTGTTGGCGTTCGGGGTGCTCAAGCTGGGAAGCGCTCTCAAGTTCATCCCTGAATCGGTGATCCTGGGCTTCACCACCGGTATCGCGATCGTCATCTGGATAGGCCAGTGGCCCAGCTTCTTCGGTCTGCCCAAGCCCGAGGG
>CAYOHY010000031.1:5036-13376 GCA_964403885.1 uncultured Eubacteriales bacterium | reverse complement strand
AGGCACGGCGGCACGAGCCCGCTCGCGGCGATCACGCACTGCGCACTGCTCGTGCTCGTGTTGCTGGTGCTGGCCCCGCTCGCGGCGTTCGTTCCGCTCAGCGCGCTCTCCGGCATCCTGTTCGTGGTCGCGTACAACATGAGCGAGCTCGACCGCGTGGCGCGCACCATCCGGCGGGCGCCGCGCGCGGACACGGCGGTCATGCTCATCACGCTGGGGCTGACCGTGGCCACCGACGTCGTGATCGCCGTCGAGGCGGGCGTCGTCTTGGCGATGGTGGTGTTCCTGAAGAAGATGGCGGACTCGGTGGCGGTCAACCAGGACTCCGCGCTCCCGGTGGGCCACGACGCGTTGCCGGAGGGCGTCTTGCTGTTCTCGATCGACGGACCGTTCTTCTTTGGCGCGATCGAGCAGTTCGAGCACGCGCTCGCCGCCACCCACACCGAGCCGGACACGCTGGTCATCGACCTGTCACGCGTTCCGTTCGTGGACCTGTCGGGACTGCTCGCCCTGCGCGATGCGATACACCACATGCGCAAGCGCCACATCCGAGTCCTGCTGTGCGGCGCCAACGTCCACGTCGCCGAGCGGGTGGAGCGTGCGCTGGGCGAGGACATCGAGTTCGCCGCGTCGACCAGCGTGTCTCGCGCGCTGGAGCACGCGGCCGCCTGAGCCTCAGCGTCAGGCAGCCTCGGCCTCTGCGACCAGCACCGGTGCCTGCGGGCGCCCGCGCGTCTGAAGCAGCCACACGCCGCTGATCACGATCGCGCCGCCCAGAAACGACCACGGGCTGGGCGACTCACCCAAGACCACCAGCGCGATCACAAAGGCGGCGACCGGCACTGCGAACAGCGCGTTCGACGACACCACCACGGGCAGGCGCTTGATCGCATACGACCACGCCAAGAACCCCACCACCGAGGAACCCGCGCCCAGCCACACCACCGCAAGCGTCGCCTGGACCGGCGCGGTCTGGACCGTCGCCGGAAGCGTCACGGTCCACGGCAGCAGCAAGACGCTCGCGATCCACGTGGGCCACGCGGTCAGCTCGAGCGGCGAGTAGCCCGCGGCGACCACCTTCTGTACCACCTGGTAGGCGGCCCACAGCAGTGTCGCGAGCACGACGAGCAGCACGCCCGACCCCAGCTGCAGCGACACGCCGGCCGAGGCCGCGATCACCACGGCGCCTGCGAACGCGATCGCGGTGCCCACCCAACCCGCGCCGGTGAGCCGCTCGCCCAGGAACGCGACCGCGAGGACCGAGGCTAGGATGGGCGCGCACGACACGAGCAGGGCCGCCGTGCCGGAGTCCACGGAGCGCTCGCCGTAGTTGAGCAGGAGCTGGTAGGCCATCTGCCCCATCGCACCAAGCGCGATGAACGCGATCCAGTCGCGCCCTGTGGGCACGCGCACCCCGCCGCTGAGCAGCGCCAACACCAGCAGACAGGCCGAGGCCACGAGCAGACGCCCCGCGACCAGCTGCCCCGGCGTGTACGCGTCGGCAGCGACGATCGCGCGGATCCCCACGAACGCCGAGGCGAACATGACCACCGCGATCACGAGCGCGGCAAGCGCCCTGATGCGCTCGGTGCGGGAGAGATGGTTCACGGTGCGTCGCCTCCTGGCTGATGCGGCTGAGAGCCGAGACCCTCTCGCCTTCTCGGAAACCCATCATGGGTGCGGGGAATGTTCGCGTCCATTTACAGTTCTCTCGGTTATCGTTAGCCTGTGCCTAATGTTGAACCTCCACCGACTCCGCATCCTCAGAGAAGTCGCCCAGCGCGGCACGATCACCGCCGCCGCTGAGGCGCTGTGGATGACGCCGCCGTCGGTGTCGCAGCACATGAGCGCGCTCGAGGCCGAGACGGGCGTCACGCTGCTCGAGCGCGTTGGGCGTGGCGTGCGGCTGACCCCGGCCGCCTACCAGCTGGTCGAGCACACGGAGCACATGCTCGCCCACATGGAACGCGCCGAGGCCGATCTCGCCCAGTCGCGCGACGAGGTCTCCGGCACACTCGTGATCACCTCGCCCTCCACCGTGGGCCGCTCGATCGTCGTGCCAGCGGCCGTGCAGCTGCTGCGCGACCACCCGGCGCTCGCGCTCACCATCTCCGACATCGAGCAGCCCGAGAGCCTCACAGAGCTGCGCAGCGGCAACGTCGACATCGCGATCGGGCTCGAGTACACCTTCGCGCCCACCGTCGACGTCGAGGGCTTCGACATCGAGCAGCTCGTGGCCGAGCCGGTCTACCTCGCCATGCCCGCCACGCACCCACTCGCCAACGAGGCCGTCCGGCTCACCGACCTCAAGGACGACCGCTGGTTCGCCGCCCGCGGTCCCAACCCGTGCCGCGACGCGGTTCTGCGCGCCACCGCCTTCGCAGGCTTCGAGCCGCGCGTCGAGGTGCTCTCGACCATCGACTACCAGCTCAGCCTCGCAGCCGTGGGTGCCGGGCTGGGCGTCATGCTGGTGCCGCACCTCGCGCTCTACGGCGACTACCCCGGCGTGGTCATCAAGCCGCTGCTCGACCTGCCGTTGCGCCGACGCGTCTTCGCGGCGATGCGCGACGGCAGCCGCTCCGCTCCGCACATCTCGGCGGCTCTGGGCGCCCTGCTCGCCGCCGCCGATGCGGTCGCCGCAGAGTTCCGCGAGCCGGATTCGCTCGCAGGGTAGGTACATCCCAACCGTCCTAGGAGCGACCATGGCAACCCAGCTCACCGATTCCCAGCAAGCCGTCGATTCCGTGGTCACCGAGTGGCCCGAGGTCCGCGCGAAGTCCGCGTTCGGCCACCGCGGCTACGTGCGCAACGGCAAGATGTTCGGCTTCCTCGCCGATGAGGGACTCGCCGTGAAGGCGTGGGCGAGCAACGAGGCCGAGGAGCTCTACGCACACGACGGGGTGTACGCGTTCTCGCACAGCGGCATGGACATGCGTGCGTGGCCCATCCTGCCGCTGCGCACCGCCGATGAGCTCGAGGTCGCGCTCTCGGCCCTGCAGCACGCCTACGACCGCGCGACAGCCACCTGAGCTGTGCGCTCCTCATCGGCGGGCAAGAGCGATACCCTGACCCGCGGAGGTCGCTGATGCGCATCGGGGTCACGAGCAGGAATCCAATCGTGTGGGCGTTGCAGGCGGCCGGGTGGATGCCCGAGCCGCTCTTCGTGTCGTTTTGGGGCATGGAGGCCAGCCGAGCCATCATCACCGGCGTCGAGCTGGGACTGTTCGACGCCGTGGCCGAGCAACCCCGCTCGGCGGCCGACCTCGCGCGCGACCTGGGATACGACGAGGTGGGGGTCGAAGCGCTGCTCAACGCGCTCAACGGCTTTGGCTACCTGCGTCGTCGTGGCGGCGTGTTCTCGCTCACCCGCAGGTCGCGACGCTGGCTCGCGAGCGAATCGCGCCATTCGCTGGCACAGTCCTTCGGACTGATGCGGGTCTTGTGGGACGAACTGGGCGACATGGAGGAGCGCGTACGCCACGGCGGCGACCGAGACTTCCACCGCCCTGACCGAGACGCCGACTTCTGGCGACGCTACGAGGTGGGCCTGGGAGCGGCCGCAAAGCTGACCGCCGGCGTGGTGGTGCGCTCGGTGCGCTTCGACCGCGAGCCGCAACGGTTGCTCGACGTGGGCGGCGGCCACGGGATGTTCTCGGCGGCGTTCTGCAAGCGCTATCCGGGGCTGCAGGCCCAGGTGCTCGACCTCGCACCGGCGGCAGCGGTAGGCAGAGAGCTCGTGGAGGAGCAGGGGCTCTCGGACCGGATCACTTACCAAGAAGGCGATCTGCTCACCGCCCAGTGGGGCGAGGGCTACGACGTGGTGCTCGTGTTCAACGTGCTGCACGTGCTCACTCCCGACGCCGCCGTGGCCGTGCTCGAGCGCGCCCGAACGGCGTTGCGCCCGGGCGGGACGCTCGTGGTGCTCGACTCGGTACACCGCGGCGCGACAGGCGACATCGACGCGGTGGGCGGCGGCAGCGAGTTGCTCTTCTACGCCATCAACGGCACGCGCGCCTACTCGGAGGAGCAGATGCTCGAGTGGGTGCGCGCAGCGGGCTTCGACCGCGTGCGGCGCCAGCGCCTGCTCGCGCTGCCCGAGGCGCTCATCACGGCGCGCACCCCCGCCCGGTAGTCCGCCATGCCCGACTTCGACTCCGCCTACCATCGCCTGCGCATCACCGAGAACAACGGGGTGCGTCAGCTCAAGTTCGAGCGCAACCAGCAGTCCTCCATGCGGCTCGACGACCCGTTCGAGACCGACATCGAGTACGTGGGCTACCTGCACCTGACCATGGCGGTGGCGCCCCAAGCGGCGCGCACGCTCGTGGTGGGGCTGGGCGGCGGCAGCCTCGTGAAGCGCATGTGGCGCGACTACCCGTGGATGCACATCGACGCGGTCGAGATCGACGAGGAGGTGGCCGAGGTCGCCCGCGCCTTCTTCGAGCTACCGGCCGATCCGCGCATCACCGTGACCATCGACGACGGCCGCGCCTTCGTCCGCCTGGCAAGCGAGATCTACGACATCATCGTCATCGACGCCTTCGACGACGACCGGGTCCCTTTGCCCCTGCTCACCGAGGAGTTCTTGCGCGAGTGCCAGGCGTGCCTGTCGCCGGACGGCGTGATCGCCTACAACTTCATCGGCGCGGTGTACGGTCCGCACAGCAAGCCGTTCCGCTCACTGCATCGCACGGCCTCCAACGTCTGGCGCAACGTGTGGACCTTCCCGCTGGGCCAGTCCGAGAACCCCGACGACTCCACCAGAAACATCGTGATGCTCGCATCAGACGCCGCACTCAGCGACGACCAGCTGCTCGACCGCATCGCTTCGCGGGTCGACGGCATCGTCACCGTCCCCGCCTTCGAGCGCTTCGCCGAGGACTTCTACGCCGGCAAGGTGCGATCCGGCGACGTCCCCATCCTCACCGATCCGCCAAGCGGGAAACGTAGGTAGCGAATGCCTCCCACCACCCCACCGCCCCTGCTCGAGGTCGCCAACCGCGCCGAGTTGCGGGCATGGCTCGCCGAGAACCACGCCACCTCGCGCGGCGTGAGCTTGGCGATCGGCAAGAAGGGGCATGACGCGACCACGCTCACCTACGACGAAGCGGTCGAGGAAGCGCTGTGCTTTGGCTGGATCGACAGCACGGTCCACACCCTCGACGAGGCGCGCTACACCGTGCTCTACACCCCCCGCAAGCGCGGCAGCACGTGGTCGCGGTCGAACAAGGAGCGCGTCGAGCGGCTCATGGCGCAGGGGCTCATGACACCCGCCGGTCTCGCCCCCATCGAAGCGGCGCAGGCGGACGGCTCGTGGAACCTGCTCGACGAGATCGACGCGATGGTCATGCCGCCCGACCTCGTGTCCGCGCTCGCTGACGCCGGTGCCACCCAACGCTTTGAGGCGCTCACGCCCGGCGACCGCAAGATCGCGCTCTACTGGATCGCGACCGCGAAGCGCCCGGAGACCCGGGCGCGCCGCATCGAGGCCACGGTGGCCGCCGCACTCGAGGGCAGGGGCCCCACCTAGGCCGGCTGGGCCGGCAGGACGGCACTCGCTTCGGCGCCGCGCTCGCTCATCGGCTCCTCGCCCAGCGAGCCAAAGATCTTGTACGCGAACACGCCTGCCGCCACCGTCGCAGTGCCAAAGATCGCGAACGGCACCACCTCGAGCGCCCCCTCCACGATCGCCGCCGAGACGAGCATCGCGCAGATCGCGCCGGCCATGGTCACGCCCTTGACGGCGAACACGCACGAGAGCAGGTAGCCCCACGGGCGACGCTTCAGCACGAGCACCGCCGTCGCCACGGCCAGCGGCACGAGCATCCCCAGGTCCATCGCCTGCACCGTGAGCGTGGGCATTCCCAGCAGCCCCGCGCCCGCGAGGTCTCCGGACAGCCCGGTCGCGATTCGCATCGTCCACATGCCGGTCAGCAGCAGCGCCACCGCCACGCAGAACCCGGCCATCCCACGCCGAGGGAACCGCTCGCTGAAGTGCTCCGGCAAGGTGGCGATGTCGATGGTCGACACGATCCACACGCCGGCCACCGCCGCAGCCACGTACAGCGCGATGAACACCGGGAACAGCGGACCCAGCGCCCAGAACATCGCGTACATCAGGTACTGGTAGAACAGGTACGCGAGCACCCCCAGGGCGAACAGCCGAGCCTTGAGTGAACCGCGGCCCACCGCCGGAGCGACCACCAGCAGAGCCGGCACCGCGAACAGCAGCGTCACCACGTCCCAACCCACGCCCTCAGCGACCACGCGCTGGGGGTTGAAGGCGTACACGCCGGTGGTCGCGTAGTCGAACCGCTCGCCTCGGATACTCGTGGCTGATGCCGTTGTCCCGTCGCCTCGGCCAAACACGCCGATGGCGGCGGTGGCACCTGCGACGAGCGCGATCACCACGAGCAGCGCACCGAGCGCCTTGAATGTCTGCGTCTTCATCGCCCACACCTCCTATGCGGTCAGGCCCAGCGCAGGCGCGGTGCCGGTCGCCCACTCGCCCACCGCGTCCAGGTCGCGGAAGTCACCCACCGGGGCCTTCATCGCCTTGAGGATGGTCCGCTCGAGGAAGCTGAACTTCTTGGGCTCGTTCCAGCCGGGGAACAGGCCGATGTCGGCGGGGGTCACGCCGGTGGCCTCGATGAGCGCATCGGTATAGGCGCGCACCTCGTCGGTCTTCTCGGGGGACTGTGCGAGGGTGAGGCACACCGTGTAGAACGCCACGGGCCTGGTCTTGAGGTGCGGAGCCTGGGCAGTGACCCACTCACGCACCGGCTCGTGCCACTGGCCCATCCGCACGCCGCTGCCCACTACCACCGCGTCGTAGCCGGACACGTCGGGCTTGTCGGCGACGGGGCGAAGGTCTACCTGGGCTCCCGTTGCGGCAAGCGACTGCGCAATCTTCTCGGCCACGCCGCTCGTGCAGCCGGACTTGGTTCCGTAGACCACCAGTACTGACTTCATGCCTTCTCCCATCTTCGCGCGGAGCTCCGTGGGCTCCGGCGCCTGTGTCGCGGCCGCTATCGCGCCGCCTCCCGCCAGCAGGGTCGCCCCTGCGATCGCGCCCACCTTCACAAAGCGGCGCCTGCTCATCTCATCGCTCATGACCGCTCACCCCTCACGGCGACGCCGTCGAGGAACACCTCGAGAAGCTGGGCGGCGGCTCCTTCGAGCGGCATGTCGTAGGCCGGCGCCGAGGTGCCTCGCAGGACCTGGCGCGACATGATCACCTGCGACGTGAGCGCGAAGAACGCCTCGGCCATCACCGCGGGTGCGAGATCGTCGCGCAGGTCGCCGGCGGCCTGGCGCTCCGCGAGGTAGGCGGCCAGCCCGGCGAAGTTGTCGTCGGGGCCGCCCATCATGATCTCGGCGACCTCGGGCGACGTGCGGGCGTCCAGCGCGAGCCGCATCGCGACCGGCCCGGCAGCGGCCGCCTGCGCCACCTCGATGTGCGCGAGCGCCTCAAGGGTGCCGCGGGTGTCCTCGGGCTCGGGCAGGTGCTCGACCGCGAACCCCGCCATGCTGCCCTCCCACGACTCCCCCAACGCGCGCAAGATGCCCTGCTTGTTCTTGAACTTGCGGAACAGCGTGACCTCGTTGACGCCCGCCCGCTCGGCGATGCCGCGCGTAGTGGTGGCCGCGTAGCCGCGCTCGGCGATCAGCTCTGCGGCGGCGGAAAGGATTCTCGCGGTGGTGTCGGCGGCGGCGCTCATCGGGGCTCCCTCGGGTACAAGATGTAAGTACGTGCTTGCATTCTGTACCCACATCCGACACAAGTCAAGCAAGTACTTGCATACATTGCCGAGAAGACCCGCGACCAAGCCGCCCCCGTCGCGCTACGATGTACCCACGACCCCTACCCCAAGGCCGCTCTCATGACCACGCTCGACCTGCGCAAACAGTACGCCGTCCTCTACAAGCCCAGCGCGAAGGTGCCGGCGCTCGTCGACGTGCCGCCGCTGCGCTTCCTGATGCTCGAGGGCCACGGCAAGCCGGGCAGCGAGCCGTTCCAGGAGGCGGTCGAGTCGCTGTTCGCGCTCGCCTACCACGTGAAGTTCGAAGCCAAGAAGCGGCTCGACCTCATCTACCAGGTCATGCCGCTCGAGGGGTTGTACTTCAGCGCGAAGCAGCGCGAGCGAGCGGGCGCCGGCAGTCCCGAGTGGCGTCTGCAGATCATGCTGCCCGACGACATCGACCGCGAGTTCGTGGAAGCCGTGCGCGAGAAGGTCGCCGCCAAGAAGCGCCTGCCCCGCGTCTCCGACATCCGCGTCCAGACCTTCTCGGAAGGGCGGTGCGTGCAGATCCTGCACCTTGGCCCCTACTCGGCCGAGA
>CAYOHY010000031.1:1416-4936 GCA_964403885.1 uncultured Eubacteriales bacterium | reverse complement strand
GATGCTCATGTTGCCCGCAGGCGACGTGATCGGATCGCCGCCTGCGGGCACGACGAGGAGGGCCATCAACGATGCTTCGAGCGATACATCTCAAGACCGCAGGCCTGTCCACCGAGTGGGCGAGCGACATGGCGATCGCAGCGGTGAGCGCCGTGACCGGAGTGGCGAAGGTCGCCGCCGTGAAGTCGGCCGGCATCGTCTCGGTCATGTTCGACGACCGCTACACCAACGCCGAGAAGATCTTGCTCGCCGTGCGCGGCGCGGGGTTCGACGCGAGGCTGCTCAGACCGGGATCGTAGAGCGCAGCCGGGATCGCCAGCGCGGACCCGCGAGCACCTACTCGGCGGGCCAGAGCTCGCAGACCCACTCGCGGCAGATGGGCGCGCGGTACTCGCGCGGCAACAGACAGCCGGTGTCCGGGTGGCAGAACTGGCATTTGCGCACGTCCACCCACGCGGGCAACGTCGCTCGGTACGCCTCGCCTTGAGCGGTGGGCAGGTGGCTTACGCGCGGGTCGTGCAGCGGTGCCACACCCGGTACACCGGGCAGCATCTCGCCATCAGGCCCGATCACCAGCGCGCCGCTTCCCGTGAGCCGCTCGATCCACAGGTCGATGTACTCCGGCAGCCAGCCGTCGCCGGCGTACTCCCCGTCCTCGTCGTTGGCGAGGTAGAGCGCGCAGCACAGGCCGCCGCACTCGTTGCACAGGTCGAAGTTCTCCTCGGGATGAGGTTGGGGCGAGAGAGTCATGCCGCCAAGGTTAGTCGGCGTTGGGCTGCAGCGCTACCGCGAACCCGCGCAACGACCCCGGCTGGGTCTCGGCCGGCAGCACCGGCGCGATCTTTCCCGCCGCGCACATCGAGCAGAACACCGCTACCACTTCGCTGTCGAACTGGGCCCCGGCGCAGCGCTCGATCTCGGCAACGGCCTCGGCGTGGGGCATCCCGGTACGGTACGGGCGGTCCGAGACCATCGCGTCGTAGGCGTCGCACACCGCGAGCAGCCGCGCCTCGTACGGGATCTCATCGCCCAGGAGTCCCTGCGGGTATCCCTGGCCGTCCCAACGCTCGTGGTGCGACAGCACCCACGGCAAGATCTCCTTGAAGACCGTGGCGTTGAGGATCCGCTGCCCAAGGTCCGGGTGCTCCTCGATCTTGCGGCGCTCCTCCTCGGTCAGGCGACCGGGCTTGCGCAAGATGGTGTCCGGCACGCCGATCTTGCCCACGTCGTGCAGCAGGCCGGCGATCTCGATCAGGCGCACGCGGTTGGGCTCCATGCCCAGCTCGGTAGCGAGGTGACCCGCCAGGCGCGAGACGTTGCGGGAGTGGTGCTGCGTGTACTGGTCGCGCGCGTCGACGGCCGCGGCGAGCGCCTCGACGGTCTGCATGTAGGACTGCTCCTCGGCCAGATGCAGGCGCTCTTCAGGGGTCAGCGCCTCGACCACCTGGTCGTCGTAGACCACCACGTTGCCAAGTCCGGTCGCCCGCGCCCAGTAGAGCGCACCCTCGGCCTTGGCCACGAGCGCCGTTCGGTCCGTCGCATGCTCCGGGTACGCCGCGATGCCCACCGAGACGGTCTCCACGCAGTCATCCAGATCGCGGTCGGTGGCGAGCGCCTCCTGCATCGCTGCCGCGCGCTCCGCAGCCTGCGTCGCATCGGTCGACGGCATGATGATCGCGAACTCGTCGCCACCCATGCGGCACACCGTGTCCGTCACACGCTCGTGCATCCTGAGCACCTCGGACAACCGCACGAGGCACTGGTCCCCGCGCTGGTGCCCAAAGCGCTCATTGACCGCCGAGAACCCGTCGATGTCGATCAGCACGACGCTCACGGACTCGACGCCTCGGCGTGCGCGCTCCACCTCGACGGCGACGCGCTCCTGGAAGTAGCGGTGATTGTAGGCGCCGGTGAGCGGGTCGACCACCGTGTGAACGAGCAGGTTGCCGTTCTCGGAGGTGAGCACCACTGAGCGCACGATGACGAGTGCCGCAACCACGAACGACGAGATGCCGAGCACCCAGTACTCGAAGTCGCCCAGCCGGCTGTAGCGCGCCTGGAACAACACGAACGGGACCACGAGCGTCAGCGACGAGGCGATCGCCACGTCGTACCAGCGCAGCCTGCCCCGACGCGCGTGCGCCATGGTGGGCAGCCCTGAGGCCTCCGCCTGCGCGTGCGCGCGCTGACTCGCAGCCACCGCGAGCGCGAAGTAGCCGCACATCCACACGATGTCGCTCAGCGCACCGGTCGCGGTTCCCGGATTGATGGTGGACACGCGGCTGAGCATGTCGCTCACGATGTCAGCGAAAACGAACAGGCCGATGGCCATGAGGATCTTGGCTTCCCACCGCTGCCAGAGCCGCTCGTTGCTCTCAAGGATCGAGGCGAGCAGGGCGACGAACGCGAAGACCCCGGCCAGCGTGAGCGCCGAGTCGAGAAGCCAGCTGGCGAAGCTGGGAGCTGCGGGCAGTTGGGGCAGCAAGATCATCACGAGCGTGATCGCGCCAACAAACACGACGGCGATCACCAGATCGAGTGCGTAGCGTGCCTTGGTCAGCAGCGGCGCGCCGGACAACGCCGCACCCAGCAGCGTCACCACGTACAGCGCGACCGGAACGTTCGAGAGGCCATAGGCGACGTACGACGCCCTCACCATGCCGTCGCCGACGAATCCGCCGATGAGCCCGCCCGTGATCCAGACGAAGTCGCCAAGTGCCAACAAGGAGACCGCACACGCCAAGAACGTCCAGACCCGACGCTCGATCCCTGTGGTGACCCTGACGGCTCGAACTGACGCCAACACCGCCATGGCAGCAACCGACAGGTAGGCGATTCCCAGAAGCGCAGGTGCGGCCGCCGAACCGCCAAAGACCGCGAAGACGGCGAGGTACGCGGCGATGAAGCCACCAAAGGCGGCCCACATCACTCCTTCTCGGTGCGAGAACCTCAAGCCCTACTCCGCCCCAACCTAAAACAACGGGTGAACGGAATGGGGATTGCGAATTCCGTGCCTCGGCACACAGGAACTCCACAAATGCTTCGGAATGATTTCCCGATGCGAGGGGCGCCCTCTCAATCTGCGCGCGATCGGCGGTGACGCGCGATACCCGTGTGGGTATATAGCACACGTATGTGAAAGGGGATGTCAACCATGACACCAACAACAATGAGCCGTATCGCTACGGCAACAGCGCACGCCGTGCTCCCCGCCGAGGACCTCTCGCGGGCGAAGCACTTCTATCACGACGACCTTGGACTCGACATCACCGAGATGCCGGGTCAGTTCCTCGCTCACGCAGGCTCGGGCACGACGTTCTTGGTTTATGAGCGCGCCCGTACCGTCGCCGAGCACACCGCTGCGGTCTTCATGACCGACGACCTACGCGCCACGGTAGACGATCTGCGCTCCCACGGAGTCCGCTTCGAGGAGTACGACCTGCCCGGCCTCAAGACGATCGACGGCATCGCCGAGTCACCCACCGGATGGTCCGCGTGGTTCACCGACACCGAAGGCAAC
>CAYOHY010000031.1:0-1316 GCA_964403885.1 uncultured Eubacteriales bacterium | reverse complement strand
GCATTTCGATCGTCAGGCCGACCTGGTCGACGCGACTCTTGGTGCGCTCGGACAGAGCCGCCTGTGCCTTCGATATGGTCACTGGACGCCTGCGGCCGGAGCGCCCGCGCTCTCGCCCTCAAGGTAGTCGGTCATCAACTTGGCGATGGCGTGCGCTTCTGAATCCGTGAGCTTGGCGCCGAGGAGGATGCTAGGCGATTGACCTCCGACCCCATTCACCTCGACCGAGCGCACCCTCACCTGGGGCCCCAGCGAGTCTACGGTATAGACGTCCGCAGGTGACGGCTCGCGCTTGGTGATGACAATACGAAACGGGCCGAGTCTGCTCTGGACCGTCAGACCGCCCTTCTCGAGTCGGATCGAGTGAGATGCGAGCGGCCCGGTGATCAGAACGACGACCACCGCAAATACGAGCGCCAGGGCGGTTACCGGCAACAAAGCCCAGAAGGACGTGCTGCCCACTATCGCCTCGGGAGTGAGGCGCCCGAAGAAGAGCACCTCTGCGGCGACAACAACCAGCACCACCACAAGGACCGGCCGTAGTTCGCTCTTTGGCGACTTCAATTCGATCGTGAGATCCCCATCGCCAATGCCATATGTGGCGCACCTGGGCAGCCCGTCTTGCGCGTTGCGCGCAGTCGCCACGCCCGCGTGAAGGGGCTGAGCGGCGCGCTGGTAGGCAGACTCTTCGAGTCTGCCCCCTGAAGCGGCGATACGGTCATGCGCGTGGCGCTGAGCCGCCGCGAGCGTGCCGCCGCCGTACTCCTCGTTCGCACTGACAGCCGCCGAAGACCTTGCGCCCAGTACGAGTAGCCACACAGAGCATGCGGCCGAAAGGAGCACAAACGGCGTAATGACCGGAACCTGAAGACAGGCGGGAATGCCAATCACGCAGTACACAAGACCCGCCGCACCAACCAGTATCTGAACGCGCTGGGGATGTCTGTACACGAGCACCATCACGACCCAGGTGACGACGCTCAGGGACACAAGCTGTATGTGCTCGATTGTCACGATTTCCACTGCTCGTCGCCCCTCGCGAATCGCATGAAGTGCAGAAGGCGCCTGAGCGCGAATAGGAAACACATCCCCAGCGCACCAACGAGAACGTTGCTCGCATCAGGCGTCGAGGGACTCAGACACACTGCGAGCGTGAGCATCGCAGGGAGAAGAACCATCACCGACAGGAAGATCGCCAGCCGAGAAGCCGGTTGAATCGACTCTGATCCACGGCCAAACAGAAACGAAAGCCCCAGCGCCCGTAGAACGACCGTGTCGAAGAACGGCACGACGGCGAGAAATGCGAACGCCAGAAT
>CAYOHY010000030.1:0-24008 GCA_964403885.1 uncultured Eubacteriales bacterium | reverse complement strand
CGACCAGACCAAGTGCTTCGAGGCCGCGGTGCAGTTCGCGCGCGCCGAGGGCATCTTGCCGGCGCCGGAGTCGAGCCATGCGATCCGCGCGGCGATCGACGAGGCGCTTGCCGCCCAGGCCGCGGGCGAGGACCGCTGCATCCTGTTCAACCTGTCCGGCCACGGTCACTTCGACCTGGCGGCCTATGCCGCGTACAACGCGGGCGAGCTGAAGGACTTCGACTTCGCCGCCGGCGCCACCCTGTGCGGCGACGACCTGTAAGACGATTCGCGTATGGGGTGGCCGACCGCCGCGTCGGCCACCCCATCACCGAGAGGATCCGTTCGTGACGAGGACCCGCATCAAGATATGTGGCATCACGCGCCCCGAGGACGCCGCGGTCGCGGTGGCCTGCGGCGCCGACGCCATCGGCCTCGTGTTCGCCGAGTCTCCTCGGCGCGTGAGCATCGAGCGTGCGGCCCAGATCGCTGCCGCGGTACCACCGCCGGTGGCGCGCGTGGGCGTGTTCGTCGACGCCGACCCCGCGTATGTCGAGCAGGCAGTGCGCGTCGCCGGGCTCACCGCCGTGCAGCTGTGCGGGCGCGAGACTCCGCTCGTGTGCGATGCGGCCGGCGTGCCGGTCATCAAGGTGCTCACGGTTGGCACGGATTTCGGTTGGGAGGGGGCGGAGCCCTACCGGGGGCACGCCGCCGCCCTTCTTCTCGACACACACGTGACCGGCAAAGCGGGCGGCACCTCACAAGCGTTCGACTGGCACACCGTCGGCGCGACCCCCGAGTGGGCTCCTGTCTTCATCGCCGGGGGGCTCTCACCATCCAACGTCGCCGAATGCGTGCGCGTCACGCGCCCGTTCGCTGTCGACGTCTCCTCGGGCGTGGAATCCGCGCCCGGCATCAAGGATCCCGAGAAGATCGCAGCGTTTTGCGCAGCGGTGCGCAGCGCCGATGAGGAAGGCACCACGCGATGAGCAAGATGTTCCCCCGCGCCGAAGACGTCTACAGCGGCCCCGACGAGTCAGGCTTCTTTGGGCCCTACGGCGGCCAGTTCGTCCCTGAGACGGTCATGCCGGCGTTGCTCGAGCTCACCTGTGCGTTCGAGCAGGCGTCCAACGACCCGGTCTTCCAAGACGAGCTGAGCGACCTGTGGGTGAACTACATCGGCCGCCCCACGCCGCTGTACGCTGCGCACAATCTGGCCAAGGCCACCGGACTGGGCACCGTGTTCCTCAAGCGCGAGGACCTGTGTCACACCGGGGCTCACAAGATCAACAACACGCTCGGCCAGTGCCTGCTCGCCAAGCGCATGGGCAAGAAGCGCGTCATCGCCGAGACGGGCGCGGGCCAGCACGGAGTGGCCACCGCAACTGCGGCGGCGCTGTTCGGCCTGGAGTGCGCGGTCTTCATGGGCGTCGAGGACATCCGTCGCCAGTCGCTCAACGTCTACAAGATGAAGCTGCTGGGCGCTCAGGTGATCCCCGTCGACGAGGGCTCAGGCACGCTCGCCGATGCGGTCACGGCGGCGCTTCGGCACTGGGTCGAGCGCGTCGAGGACACCTTCTACGTCCTGGGCAGCGCCGTGGGCCCGCACCCGTACCCGCTCATGGTGCGTGACTTCCAAAGCGTGATCGGGCTCGAGATCATCGACCAGCTCCACGGTCGCGGCATCGCCAAGGTCGACGCGGTCGTCGCGTGCGTAGGCGGCGGCAGCAACGCCATCGGCACGTTCTACCCGTTCGTGCTGAGCGGCGGCGCCTTTGGCGGGCCCGTGCTCGTGGGCGCCGAGGCGGCCGGCAAGGGCGTTGACACCGATCAGACCGGCGCATCGATGACGCTCGGCACGCCGGGCGTGATGCACGGGTTCTACAGCTACCTGCTGCAAGATGACGCGGGCAACCCGCTCGAGGCGTACTCGATCTCGGCGGGGCTCGACTACCCGGGTGTGGGCCCTGAGCACGCGCACTACAAGGACGAGGGGTTCGTGCGCTACGAGCCGGTCACCGATGCCGAGGCGCTGGAGGCGTTCGAGCTGCTCACCCGCACCGAGGGCATCATCCCCGCCATCGAGAGCAGTCACGCGCTCGCCATGCTGCCGCGCCTGGCCGAGGAGTTCGGCCCGGCCGCGACCGTGGTGGTGACCGTCTCCGGTCGAGGCGACAAGGACATCGACATCGTGCGAGAGGCGGGGCTGGGCGGTGAGTAGCGGTCTGGGTCGCGCGTTCGAGCAGGGCAGGCCCGCGCTCGTCGCCTACGCGATGGCGGGCTACCCCGACCGAGCTGGGTCGCTGGCCGCGCTGCACGCGCTCGCCGACGGCGGCGCCGACCTCATCGAGCTCGGCGTGCCCTACGCCGACCCGCTCGCCGACGGTCCGGTCATCCGCGACGCCGCCGATGAGGCCCGCGCCGCGAACCCCGGTGGCTTCGGTCTTGCCGAGACGATCGAGCTCGCCGCGCAGTTCATCGCCGAGGCGGGGCAGGACGCACCGCCGGTCGCGCTCATGACCTACCTCAACCCGCTCATGCGCATGGGGCTTCCCGAGGTCGCTCGGCGGCTGGCGGAAGCGGGCGTGGGCGGCGTGATCGTGCCCGATCTGCCTCCGCACATGGCCAAGCCCTGGCTGGCGGCATCACAGGGACGGATCGACACCGTGTTCCTCGCGGCGCCCACCTCCACGCCGGAGCGCCTGGCGACGGTGGGCGAGCTCTCGAGTGGGTTCGTGTACTGCGTGTCGACCACCGGTGTCACCGGTGAGCGCACGGAGCTCCCGGCCGAGCTCGCGCAGCTCGTCGAGCGCGTCAAGGCCGGCACGTCGCTTCCGGTCGCGGTGGGCTTCGGGGTGTCGACTCCTGAGCAGGCCGCCGCAGTGGCCATGGTGGCCGATGGCGTCGTGGTGGGCTCGGCCCTCGTGCGTCGCCAGCGTGACGCCGCTGACCTGCAGCGGTTCTGCGGCGAGCTCGCCGAGGCGGTGCACGGGTCTCGCTAGGTGCGGACCGCGCGTACCCCGTCGGCATCGTGCACGAGGGCCGAGCCCGGTGATGACGCTTAAGGGATGAGGGTCGCGCTCACAGCGCGCGGGGCGACCCAGGTGCGCATCTCGGGTGCCACCTCGGGTCCGGGCAGCGCGTCAGCCGGTGACGTCACGACAGTGGGCGCGGGTGCGGGCTTGGGCTTCGGCTTGGCCTTGGCGACCGTGATTCCCTTGTAGCGCAGCGCATGCGCGTTGCTCGGGATCGAGCGCACACGCTTCTTGGCGTGGCTGCCCCACGTGGTCTCCTCGTAGGCCCAGTACTGGCGCTTGGCCTTGTTCTTCCAGCCGCCGAAGATGCTCACGTGACGGCCCGGGATCAAGACCGCGTCTCCCACCTTGAGGGAGGAGATCGCCACGCGCTTGCCCTTGGATGAGAGCGATCGCGTCGTGTACGACGAGTTGAGTTTCCAGGCCATCGAGACGAAGCCTGAGCAGTCACGGCGATACCCTTGGTACCTGCCGCTCTGGCTGTAGGGGACCTTGCGGTCGACCCAGACCTTTGCGCGCTTCATGACTTGTGAGCGGGTGAGGGCTCCGGCGTCTGCCGGGGCCGTAAGTGACGTCGCGGCGATCGCGGCGACGAGCGCTGCACCGGTGGCAACGCGGACGAGGACGCTCATTCGTACCTTCACACTGTGCCTTCCTGTTGGCTTCACTGCCCTCGAGGGCCGTACCGGACGCGCCGGTCGGTGCCTTGAGGGCGTCCCCCGCTATGGACGATTGCTGCTGCGGATGCGGGGCACCAAGGGGGCTGGAGAGCGAGCACGATGCCACTTTCGGCAACGTCGCAGGTAGCAGGCGGTGTCTGCGACGGGTCGCGGAGGGCGTTTGCGGCCATCGGGTAGACTCGGGGGCAGACCTTCGCGTCCACCACAGATGAGGAGTCCGCATGCGGGTCGCACTGGCACAGATCGGCGCCACCGTTGGCGACATCGCGGGTAACGCGCGCAAGGCGCTCGAGGCGATCGATGCGGCCGAGTCTCAAGGGGCGGGCATCACGCTGCTGCCGGAGCTGGTGCTCACGGGCTACCCGCCCGAGGACCTGCTGCTCAAGGATCACTTCATCGAGGAGAACCTCGATGCCCTCGAGCAGGTGGCCGCCGGCTGTGCGCACCTCGTCTTGGTGGGCTTCGTCGACCGGGTGGGGGACAGGCTCTACAACGCGGTCGCGCTGTGTGGCAACCATCGGGTGCTGCAGGTCTATCACAAGCGCAACCTGCCCAACTACGGCGTGTTCGACGAGCGCCGCTACTTCGCCGCAGGCGAGACGGTGGGCCTCACCGAGCTTGGCGGCACCCTGTTCGCGCCCACGGTCTGCGAAGACATCTGGGTTCCGGGTCCCGCCGCCGAGGCGGCCGCCTCGGGTGCCTCGGTGCTGCTCAACATCTCGGCGTCACCGTTTCACGCCGGCAAGGGGGCCGAGCGCGAAGCGATGCTCATCGAGCGTGCCCGTGCGAACAACATGTGGCTCGCGTACTGCAACCTCGTGGGCGGCCAGGACGAGCTCGTGTTCGACGGGCGCAGCGTGATCATCTCGCCCGGTGGTGAGGTCGTCGCGCGTGGCGCCGCGTTCGAGGAGGACCTCGTGATCGCGGACTTCACCCCCGGCGCGAAGCTTGGTGCGTCGTCGGATGTGGCGGAAGTACTCGAGGGCCCCGCCGAGGTCTACGGCGCGCTCGTCACCGGCGTGCGCGACTACGTGCGCAAGAACGGCTTCTCGGATGTCGTGCTGGGGCTCTCAGGCGGCATCGACTCGGCGCTCACGGCGGCCATCGCGGCCGATGCGTTGGGCCCGCAGCACGTCCATGGCGTCATGATGCCCAGCCGCTACTCGTCGGCGGGCAGCATCGATGACTCGGTGGCGCTTGCCTCGGCACTGGGTGTCGAGGTGCGCGAACTGTCGGTGGAGCCCGCATTCGAGGCGCTGCTCACCACGCTCGAGCCCAGCTTCGAGGGCACCCAGCCCGACGTCACCGAGGAGAACCTGCAGGCGCGCGTGCGCGGGACGCTGCTCATGGCGCTCTCCAACAAGTTCGGCTGGCTCACGCTGGCCACGGGCAACAAGAGCGAGTTGTCCGTGGGCTACTCGACGCTCTACGGCGACATGGTGGGTGGCTTCGCGCCGCTCAAAGACGTGTTCAAGACGCGCGTCTACGAGCTGTGCGAGTGGCGCAATCAGCAGCCGGGTGGCGAGGTGATCCCCCGAGCGATCATCGACAAGGCCCCGTCGGCCGAGCTGCGCCCGGATCAAAAGGACGTCGACTCGTTGCCGCCGTACCCGGTGCTCGACGCCATCCTGACCCACTACGTGGAGCGTGACGACAGCCGAGACGCGATCGTCGCGATGGGGTTCCCGCCCGCGATCGTCGACCGCGTCATCAGGCTCACCGACCTCTCCGAGTACAAGCGCCGCCAGGGCGCCCCGGGCATCAAGATCACGCCCAAGGCCTTTGGCAAGGACCGCCGCATGCCCATCACCAATCGCTACCGAGGCTGACGCGTTTGGTGTGGTCGTGATGCGCTAGGATTGACCGTGTCGCGCTCGCCTTGGTCCGCGTGGCCCGCTCGCAGATAGGGAGATCATGCAACTGTCGATCCGCGTTCGAATGGTATTGGCCGTCGCGGCGGTCTTCATCGTTGGCGGGGTGGCTGTTGGGCTGTTCGTGCGTCAGTCCTTCGAACGCAGCGTGCAAGACGAGGCGCATGAGGCCGTCGCACGCGCGCAGGCGACCTTCGAGCAGCTTCAGCGTGACGACACCGAGAAGCTCACGTCCGCGCTCGTCGCCCTGGGGCAGGATCCCCGGTACCAGGAGGCGTTCGCGGCGCGCGACAGAGAAGCGCTTCTCGCCGTCGCGGCGCCGGTGTTCGCGTCACTCAAGGACGATCACGAGATCACGCACTGGTACTTCGAGACACCCCAAGAAGAGGGCACCGTCTTCCTTCGGGTCCACAAGCCCACGGAGTTCGGGGACCACCTCGAGCGCAAGACCTACCTGAAGGCGGTCGACACACAGAAGACGTCGGCCGGGCTCGAGTTGGGCAAGACCGCCGTCGCGCTCAGGGCTGTGCGACCGTACTACGCATCGGACGGATCCACCCTGCTGGGCTACATGGAGCTGGGGCAGGAGATCGACCGCTTCTTGGGCGACATCAAGAACCAGACCGGGGACGACGTGGGCCTGCTTCTGTACAAGAAGCGGATGGACGAGAAGGCCTGGGCGGACTACCGCGCGCAGAAGGGCCTCTCGGACAACTGGGGCGACCAGAAGGACTACGTGGTCGCCGCTGTGACGAGCGACGACGTCTTGGACGACACGCCGGTCACCAAGGCGCCCGACACCCTGCCTGATGGGGGTGTGGTGCTTGGCACCGTGAAGGAGGGTGACTCCACCGAGGTTCATGGCGTCTACCCCATCAAAGACGCCGCGGGCCAAGGCATCGGCGTGGTCTATGTGAGCCGCGACATCACCGCGGAGATGGAGCGCATCCGCGACGCGCAGCTGAGCATCCTCGGCGCGGTTCTGGCGATGATGGCCCTCGTGATGGTGGTCGTGGTCGTGCTCATGAACTCGCTCGTCTTCGACCGCCTCGACGCGGTCATCGTCGAGATGGAGGACATGTCGACGCGTGTCGCCGGTGGTGACTTCGATGTCGAGTACGAGGCAAGCGGACGCGCCGACGAGATCGGCCGGTTCGAGGACTTCTTGGGCGGGTTCATCGGGCTCATGGCCAACACGCTCAAGCAGCTCGCCGGATCGCGAGACGAGGGCGGCACGAAGTCGTGACGGTCTCGCGCACGCCGCGCCTGGAGTTCGTGTCCGGGGAGTGGGCGCGCTTCGAAGACGTGCTCGACGTGTTGTACGACGTGCTCTACCGCGACTTTGGTGTCGCGCGCGGGACTGGCTGGTACGACGCCCGGCCCGACTCGGTGCACTCCGTGGCCCTCGGCGCCGCCGATGAGATCCTTGGCACCGCCCGGCTGATGCCGGCGCCCGGCGATACAGCGCGCCAGATCAGGCAGGTGGCGGTCGTGGAGTCCGCCCAGGGGCTTGGCGTGGGTCGAGCGCTCGTGCACGCGCTCGAGTCGCACGCCGCTGCCGAGGGTGCCACGCGGATATGGCTGCACGCGCGTGACACGGCGTTTCCGTTCTACGAGCGGCTGGGATACCGCTACACGAGCGAGCTGTTCGTGAGCGAGCTCACCGGCATCCCGCACCGCACGATGGAGCGTGAGCTGTAGCGTCGTGGCGCTTGAAGGTGGGTAAGGACTTGTGGCGCCCTTGGGCGACCTCGGGTAACCTGTCCGTGGCTTGAATCGGCGGGCGCGAAGGGGCGCTCACGCCGCGCCGTCACTGACGACGACACAGAAAGAGGGGTATGCACATGCCGAGCATCACTCGCGACCAGGTACGCGTTCCGGCGGACGTTCCCGCTGATGCACGCGACATCTACATCGACAACTACCTGAAGGCGACCCGCAACACCGGCCGCCTCATGCTGTTCGCATGCGACCAGAAGATCGAGCATCTCAACGACGACTTCTTCGGCGACGGCATCCACGCCGAGGACGCCGAGCCGGAGCACCTGTTCCGCATCGGTGACCAGGGTGTGTGCGGCGTGCTGGCCGGTCAGCGTGGCCTGATCGCCGCCTACGCCAACGACTATCCCGACATCAACTACCTGGTGAAGATCAACTCCAAGACTCACCTCGTGGGCACCAAGCAAGACGATCCCTACTCGCCGCAGCTCTACGGCATCGAGACCGTCGCCGACCTCGTCAACAACGGCGTCAACGTCGTGGGTATCGGCTACACCATCTACCTGGGCTCTGAGTACGAGTCGCAGATGATGGCCGAGGCCGGTCAGCTCATCGCCGACGCGCACCAGCTGGGCCTCGTCGTCGTGCTGTGGATGTACCCGCGCGGCAAGGCCGTGACCGACGAGAAGAGCGCGCACCTGATCGCCGGTGCCGCCGGTACCGCCCTGTGCCTGGGCGCGGACTTCGTCAAGGTCAACCCGCCCAAGGGCGACGACAACGCCACCTCGGCCGAGAAGCTCGTCGAGTCTTCGAAGGCCTCCGGCCGCTGCGGCCTCGTGTGCGCCGGCGGCTCGACCGTGGACGCCGACGTGTTCTTGCAGCAGCTGTGGGATCAGATCCACGTGGGCGGCGCCGTGGGTAACGCCACCGGTCGCAACATCCACCAGCGCTCGCTCGACGAGGCCGTGCGCCTCACCAAGGCCATCAGCGCCATCACGCTGGGCGACTGGAGTGTTGAGGACGCCGTCGCCGTGTTCAAGGGCGAGAAGGATTTCACCTGCGCCTAGTCGCATGAACTGAAGCATCACTACGCGGCACCGTTCGGACGATCCGGGCGGTGCCGCGAGCCGCTTAAGCGGGTAAAGTAGACCGACCGGTACAACAAGGAGCGTCGAAGAGGCACCCATGCCGATCTCAGACTGGTTCTCCGCGCGCGACAAGCGCCGCTACACACAGCTCGACACCGAGCCGCCCGCACCTGCGACCGGGGACGTTCCCGACGGCGTGTGGATCAAGTGCGATGGCTGCAAGCGCACGCTCTACGAAGGAGAGCTCGCCGAGAACCTGCGCGTGTGCCGGCACTGCGGGCACCACTTCGACATCACCGGTCCCGAGCGCATCGAGCTGCTCGCCGACGAAGGCTCCTTCGTGGAGATCGACGGCGACCTCGTGCCGTGCGATCCGCTCCAGTTCTCGGCGGCCAAGAGCTACGGGGACTCCATCGAGCGTGCGCGCGCCAAGAGCGGCCTGAACGAGGCGGTCATCACCGGTCGTGCGACCATCGGCGGCATCGACTGCGTCCTGGGCGTGATGGACTTCCGGTTCATCGGCGCCTCAATGGGCTCGGTGGTGGGGGAGAAGATCACCCGCGCGTTCGAGCTCGCCACGCGCGCCGGTGTGCCCATCGTGCTCGTCACCGCCTCGGGTGGTGCGCGCATGCAAGAGGGCATGCTGTCACTCATGCAGATGGCCAAGACCTCTGCGGCGGCCGAGCGCCACGCGCGCGCCGGCCACGCCTACGTCTCCGTGCTGACCAACCCCACCTACGGTGGCGTCACCGCGTCGTTCGCGGTGATCTCCGACGTCATGATCGCCGAGCCCGGCGCGATGATCGGCTTCGCCGGTCCGCTGCTCGTGGAGCAGACGATCCGCAAGCGGCCCCCGCGCGGCTTCCAGACCGCCGAGTCGATGCTGGAGCACGGCATGATCGACGAGATCGTCCCGCGCACACAGCTCAAGGAGCACCTCGCGACGTTGCTGGGCTACCTCGGTGGCTCTGTGGCTGAGGGGGGTGAGCGCTAGATGGCGCGCCGTCACGTGATGGAGTTCGAGCGCCCGCTGTTCGAGCTCGAGGACAAGCTCAACGAGCTGCGCAAGCTCGACCTCGCGGGAAACCCCGAGCTCGCGGCCGAGATCGACGGTCTGGCTCGCGACCTCGAGAAGCTGCGCCATGAGACCTACGCGCACCTCGAGCCGTGGGACCGCGTCCAGATCTCGCGCCACCCGGCCCGTCCCAAGACCGAGCACTACCTCGACGCGCTGTTCACTGACGTGATCGAGCTGCACGGGGACCGTGCCTTTGGCGACGATGAGGCGATCTTCGCGGGTCTGGGCACGCTGGACGGGCGACGCGTCGCCGTCCTGGGGCACCGCAAGGGCACCGACACCAAGTCCAACGTTCGTCGCAACTTCGGCTCGCCGCATCCCGAGGGCTACCGCAAGGCGATGCGCGTGATGCGCATGGCCGACCGCTTCGGGCTGCCGATCGTCACCTTCCTCGACACCGCCGGCGCCTACCCGGGCATCGAGGCCGAGGAGCGCGGTCAGGCGCTCGCGATCGCCGAGTCGCTTGCGCTTCTGTCCGGCGTGCGTGTGCCGGTCGTGGTGCTGGGCATCGGCGAGGGCGGCAGTGGAGGTGCGCTCGCCATCGGCTTTGGCGACCGCATGCTCATGCTCGAGAACGCCTACTACTCGGTGATCAGCCCCGAGATGTGCTCGAACATCCTGTACAAGGACCCCACGCAGGCGCGCACGGCCGCTGCATGCCTCAAGATGACCGGCGAGGACCTCAAGGGCCTCGGCATCATCGACGAGGTGCTCCCTGAGCCCTTCGGCGGCGCGCACCGCGACCGTGAGGCGGTCTTCGCGACCGTTGCCGAGGCGCTCACGCGTGCACTCGACGAGCTTTCGGGTATCGATGCAGAGAGGCTGGTGTCCTCGCGCTACGAGCGCCTGAGGGCCATCGGCGAGTTCTGTACGCTCGACGAGGGGTAGGTCGCTCACATGTCGGAGCCACGGCGGATCGCGGTTCTCACCAGCGGCGGTGACGCTCCGGGGATGAACGCCGCGGTGCGCTCCGTGGTGCGTTCCGGCATCAACGAGGGCTGTGAGGTCTTCGGGGTCGAGCACGGCTACCAGGGGCTGCTCGAAGGGCGGTTCCGTCCGCTCGCCATCGGCGACGTGGGCGGAATCCTCGACCGAGGAGGCACCTTCCTTGGCACGTCGCGCTCCGAGCGGTTCACCACCCCCGAGGGGGTCGCTGAGGGCGCAGAGATCCTCAAGCGCCGCGGGATCTTCGGGCTCGTGGTCGTGGGCGGTGACGGCTCCTTCCGAGGCGCCGCAGAGCTCGACCGACAAGGCATCGCGACGGTGGGCGTCCCCGCCACCATCGACAACGACGTGGCGGGCACCGACACCTCGATCGGGTTCGACACCGCCCTCAACACGGTGTGCGACGCGGTCTCGAAGGTCCGCGACACCGCATCGAGCCACGAGCGGACCTTCGTCATCGAGGTCATGGGCCGCAGCTGCGGCCTGCTTGCCGCGTACGCGGGCCTCGCGTGCGGCGCCGACTACATCCTCGTGCCGGAGGTCGAGTGGAGCCTCGACGACATCTGTGCCTCGGTGACGAGTGGCGTGGCGCGCGGCAAGAAGCATTCGATCATCGTCATCGCCGAGGGCGCCGCCCACGGGTTCGGCCTGGCCGAGGACATCTCGGGTCGGTGTGGCCACGACGTTCGGGCGGTGGTCTTGGGGCACGTGCAACGCGGAGGGTCACCCTCGGCGTTCGACAGGATCCTTGCGAGCCGCATGGGTGCGCACGCGGTGCGCGCGCTCGTGGCCGGGGAGTCCGCGGTCGCCGTCGCGCTGCGCCAAGCCGATACGGTCACGTATCCGCTGCCTGAGGCATACTCATGCATGCACCGGCTGAGGCCGGAGATCTACCAGCTCGCGCAGATCCTCGCGCGATGACCCCTCTGGCGTAGTCCGCCGGGAAAGGACGTTCTCGTGTACCAGCGGTTCCACGACGTGGGGCGCGACATCTACGTCGCCGGCATGATCTCGAGCCACGGCGGCAACATGAGCGTGCGCAACGAAGACCGGATCACCATCACCCGGCGCGGCTCCATGCTGGGCCGCCTGACCGAGAGCGATCTCGTCCGCACCGGCATCGACCCGTGCGCCGAGGACGAGCACTGCAGCCGCGAGCTCGTTGTGCACCGCGCCATCTACCACGCGTGCGAGGCGCGCGCTGTGGTGCATGCGCATGCCGTCCACACGATCTTTCGCTCGCTCGTCGCAGACAGCATCGAGCCCATCGACTCCGAGTCCCGCTACGTGGTGGGCGCATCGGTGCCGGTGCTCGCGCCCAAAGAGACGATCGCGAGCCCCGAGGCCGCCGAGATGCTCGCCGAGGCGTTCGCCGGCGGCGCGAAGATCGCCGTGCTCAGGACCCACGGGCCCTTCGCGGTGGGCGACACGCTCGAGGAGGCGTTCTACCACGTGAGCTGCCTCGAGGCGAGCTGTCGCATCCTCGACCTGCGTGACTCGACCGGGCTGCCGATCCTCGGCGCTCAGGGCTAGGCGCGTCATGGAGGATCGTCGCGAAGTCTTTCCCGAGGACTCCATCCTTCGGCAGCTTGCGGGGGCCGAGGCGTCGTTCCTGCAGCACGGACGTGGCCGCGGCGAGGACGTCGAGAGCGCGGTACGCGTGTTCCTCGAGTTCCTGCGCGGTCTCGAGCTGTTGGAGATCGACCGGCCGGTGGTCACGGTGTTCGGCTCTGCGCGCACGCGCGAGGGAGATGCGCAGTACGACCTCGCGCGCAGCCTGGGTGCGCGGCTCGCCGAGAACGGGTTCGCCGTGATGACAGGCGCCGGACCCGGTGTCATGGAGGCCGCCAACCGTGGCTGCAAGGAGGCAGGCGGCCTGTCGATAGGCGCGAACATCCGACTGCCGCACGAGCAGCAGCCCAACAGGTACCTCGACCGCTACGTCGAGTTCGAGCACTTCTTCGTGCGCAAGGTCATGCTCGTGAAGTACTCGTGCGCGTTCGTCGCGATGCCGGGCGGCTTTGGCACGCTTGACGAGGTGTTCGAGACGCTCACCCTCATGCAGACCGGCAAGATCGAGCCGTTCCCGCTCGTGTGCATGGGCACCGAGTTCTGGCACGAGATGACGGACTTCTTGAGCAACACGCTCGTCACCGCCGGCACCATCGATGCGAGCGATCTCGACTTGCTGTACTTCACCGACGACTGCCACGACGCGGCGCTGCACATCCTCGAGCACCCGCGCGGGTGTTCGAACTACGCCGGATAGCTCCCGGCCGCCGACCGCATCACGACGACCACAGCCCGCGTACGCTCGCGCGTATGTCCGCGCTGGTGGCGCGCGGCAGGGGCGCCTCGGCGGCGTGGTCAGGCTCGGGTGAGGCGAGCAGTGGCACGAAGTGGGGCAGCACCCGCTCACTCACGAATCTCGTTCGCTGCGCGTAGCCGTAGGCATCTGTCATGGGATTGCCCGCCTTGTAGTAGCGCAGCGGGTGCGTCACGTAGAGGTGTTGGCGTGCGCGCGTGCAGGCGACGTAGAAGAGGCGGCGCTCCTCCTCGATCTCGTCGGGCGTCCCGGTCGCCATGTCGCTGGGGATGTTGCCGTCCGCGGCGTGGATGACGTACGTCACGTCGAACTCGAGCCCTTTGGCTGAGTGCATCGTCGACAACACGAGCCAGTCCTCGTCGAGCACCGGAGGTCCCGCGAGGTCACTCGTCCAGGCCGGCGGATCGATCGCGAGCTCTGAGAGCAGGGTCGTGCGGTCCGGGCACCGGCTGGCGAGGTTCTCGATCTGCTCGAGGTCGGCGAGTCGTGCCGCCACGTTGTCGTAGCGCAGTTCGAGCAGCGGCGCGTAGACGCTGCGCACCGCGTGGACCTGCGAGGGGGTCTCGCCTCGGACGCCGGCAAGACCACGCAGCAGCGAGACGAACTCGGGCCACGTCTCGCGCGCCGCCTCAGGGACCTCGGCGCCCACCCATGCTTCGAGGTCGCCGCCGGTCTCGGCGAGCCGCGTTGCGAGCGTCGCGGCGGTCTTGGGGCCGATGCCGGGGATGAGGCCCAAGACGCGCAGTGCCGCCATGGTGTCGCGAGGGTTCTCGGCCAGGCGCAGGAACGAGACGAGGTCTTTGACGTGCGCCATCTCAACGAAGCGCAGTCCGCCGTACTTCCGGTAGGGGATGTGGCGCCGCGATAGCTCCATCTCGAGCGCCATCGAGTGGTGTTGGGCGCGAAACAGCACCGCCTGCTGCTTGAGCTGGGTGCCCTGCTCGCGATGGTCGAGGATGCGGTCGACGAGCCAGGTGGTCTGGTCCGCCTCATCCCGGCAGGTGACGAGCGAGGGCCTGCCTCCGCCTTCGCGTGTGGTCCACAGATCCTTCTCGCGTCGTTCGCTCGCTTCGGCGATGATCGCGTTGGTGGCGGTGAGCAGGGGAGCGGTCGACCGGTAGTTGCGCGTGAGCGTGAGCACGTGGGCGCCGGGGAAGCGCTGCTCGAAGTCGAGGATGTTGCGCACGGTGGCCGCTCGGAAGCCATAGATCGCCTGTGCGTCGTCGCCCACGCAGGTCACGCCCGTCCCGTCGGGCCGGAGCAGCGAGACGATGTCGGCCTGCAGGGCGTTGGTGTCTTGGTACTCGTCCACCAAGACGTGGTCGAAGCGCTCACGCACGCGTTGTCCCGCGACGTCGTCGGCCAGAAGCCCTCTCCAGAACAGCAGGAGGTCGTCGTAGTCGAGCACCTGCTGCTGTTCCTTGGCGTCGGTGTAGGCGGCGAAGAGCTGTCCCAGACCTTCCTCGGCGTGTTTGCACCAGGGAAACGACGAGCGCAACACCTCTGGTAGGGGAGTCTGTGCGTTGACGCAGCGGGAGTAGATGTCGAGACACGTCGACTTCTGCGGAAAGCGCGTGGAGCCGCGCCCCAGCCCGAGCTGAGTCCGGCACAGGTGCATGAGGTCCTCGGCGTCGCCTCGGTCGAGGATGGTGAAGTCGGGCTCCATGCCCAGATCGCGCGCGTGCAGCCGCAGCAGCCGCGCGCCCACCGAATGGAAGGTGCCGCCCCAGACGCGCGATCCGGCTCCGCCCGCGCCGCCCTGTTCGGCGAGCGAGTGCAAGAGCGCGTCGCTTCGCCGCTGCATCTCGCCGGCGGCCCGGCGCGTGAAGGTGAGCAGCGCGATCCTGCCCGGCTCCGCGCCGTTGGCGATGAGCCAGGCGACCCGGTGTGCGAGCGTGGCGGTCTTGCCGGTCCCTGCGCCCGCGACGATCAGGAGCGGTTCGGACCCATGGCAGGCCGCGGCGCGTTGCTCGTCGTTGAGCTCGGCGAGGAGGTGGTCGGCGTGAGTGAGTTCCGGGGCGGGCGTGTCAGTATTCATGGGGCGAACTCCTGTTCGATTGACGCGTTGAATCTAGCACGCGGGTGTGACATCTGTCGAACACGTGTTCGTATGTCAATCGTGCGCGCCGCGGTGGGACAATCAACCAAGACGCGCCGAGTGGCGTGACACTCCAAAGGGGGAGAATCGATGACGTCGCACCCGCTTCGCCGCCCGATCGCCATGGTGCTCGCCGTGTCGCTGCTGCTGGCCGGTGCGCCCGGTGCGGTGTTCGCCGCGCCTGTGGCCTCTCCGGCGACCGCCGCGACCGCTCCTGCGTCCGGCCCGGCCTCCTACGGCGCTGAGCCGCGCGCCTCCGCTCCTGCGACGCCGTCGCTCGAGCCCAGCGCCTCGCCCCCGGTCAGCGCGCTGGAGACCACGCCGGTCGCCTTGCCGGTGGTGCGCATCCAAGACGACGAGCCGGCGGTGCGCTTCACCGGGTCGTGGAACCACTCGGCGAGTGACGCGATGTCGGGCGGCAGCGCCCGTGTCTCGCGGACCGCGGGTTCAGAGGCGGTCGTGGCGTTCAACGGCACGGGGGTGGCGTGGGTCACCCAGGTGGGTCCGGAGCACGGCCAGGTGCGCGTCTACCTCGACGGCGTCGCCACCGCCACGGTGAGCACGTACGCGACCTCGCACGCCTCGGCTCAGCAAGCGTGGGGTGTGAGCGGCCTGCCGGACGGTCGTCACACGCTCGCGGTGCGGGTCTTGAACTCCAAGGTGGCATCGAGCACGAACACCTACGTCTTCACCGACGCCTTCGACATCGAAGGAACGCTCGCGGGACTGGGCTCCATGCCGGGCGTGCGCGTCCAAAACGGCGACTCCCGCCTGTACCAGAAGGGTGCCTGGTCGACACTGTCCACACCCACGGCGTGGGGCGGTTCGCTCGTGCGCACGTGGCAGTCAGGGGCCGCGATCACCACGCGGTTCAAGGGGTCGCAGGTCACGTGGCTGGGACGCAAGGACCTGGGTGGCGGCAAGGCCGAGGTGTGGCTCGACGGGCACCGGGTCGCGACGGTCAGCCAGTATGCGACGGCCGGCGCCGAGCACCGCGTGGTCTGGGCCTCGTCGCGGCTGCCCTACGGCGTGCACAACGTGACGATCAAGGCGCTTCGCTCGGCGAGCACCACGAGTGGCGGCACGCGCACCGACATGGATGCGATGCAGGTGGTGGGGACGCCGCTTCAGGCGCTTCGTCCCACGCCGTTCACGTATCCGTGGCGCACCTACATCGTGATCGACAAGTCCGACTTCAAGCTCTACTGGGTGCGCAACGGCATCCTGGTCAAGACCTATCCCATCGCCCACGGCAAGCCGTCGACGCCCACCCCCTCGCGTGTGTGGCGCATCGACGCCAAGTACTACACGGATCCGTCGGGGGTCTACGGCCCTCGCAAGATGCGCCTGTTCAAACAGGTCCGTACCACACACGGGTACGTGTACGTGTTCACCGCCTACGGCATCCACGGCACCAATCAGCCGTGGGTGATCGGCACCCAGGCTTCGCACGGCTGCATCCGGATGTACAACCGAGACGTGCTGGAGCTGTGGCCGCAGGTACCGCTGGGCACCATGGTCGTCACCCGCGACTAGCACACCGGGCGTTGGCGGGTATCGACTCAGCGGGGCCGGATCAGAAGGGGCGCGCGTGCTCGAAGACCTGAGCGGCAGGACCATAGTGATCACGGGCGCCACGGGCGACATCGGCCGCGAGGCCGCGCTTGCGTTGGGTGCCAAGGGCGCACACCTCGTCCTCGCCGTCCGCGACGTCTCTCGCGGCGAGACCGTGGCGCGCGACGTGGAGGCGCGTGGGGGAACGGCGTCGGTCGTGCACTGTGACCTCGCCTCGTTCGCGAGCGTCAGGTCGGCGGCCGAGACGATCGCCGCGCACAACCGCGAGGTCGACGTGCTCGCCAACAACGCGGGCCTCATCGCTTCTCGGCGCGAGCTCACCGAGGACGGCAACGAGCTCACGTTCCAAGTCGACCACCTGTCGCACTTCTTGCTCGTGCACCTGCTCAGGGAGCCTCTGTGGGCCGCCCGCGGCCACGTCATCAACGTGTCGAGCGACGCACACCTGCGCACCTTCCGAGGATTCCACTTCAAAGACCCCGGGTTCGAGCGAGGCTGGTCGCCGTTTCGCGCCTACTCGCAGGCCAAGCTCGCCAACGTGCTGTTCACCTACGAGCTGGCTCGTCGCTGGGCGCCACTGGGCATCCGGGCCAACGCCATGCACCCTGGGGTGGTCGACACGGGCTTTGGCTCTGACGGCTGGGGGATCGCGGGAGAGCTGTGGGAGCGTTTCGTCCCCAAGGTCACGGCGGCCGAGGGGGCCCGGACCCTCGTGTGGCTCGCCTCCGACGGCGCCGGGAGCGTGTCGGGCCGCTACTTCTTCCGGTGTGCCGAGAAGCGCTCGGCGCCCGTGAGCTACCGGCTCGACGACGCTGCGCGCCTGTGGGAGCTGTCCGAGCGACTGGTGGGCCTGTGATGTCGAATCGTCCCTATACCGCACGCCGAGCGATCGTCGCCTACGTGCTCATGAGCGGCACGTTCACGCTGGCCGCCTCGCTCATCTGGGCCATCAACACGATATTCCTCATCCGCAACGGCGGACTCACGCTGTTCGAGGTCATGCTCGTCAACGCGATCTACACCGTTGCCCAGATGGTGTTCGAGGTCCCCACCGGCGTCATCGCCGACACCATCGGGCGCAAGGCCTCGATCATCTTGTCCATGGTCACGCTCGTCATCTCGACCCTGCTCTACGTGCTGACCCCCTCGATGGGCTGGGGGTTTGCCGGGTTCGCCGTCGCGAGCGTGATCATCGGGTTGGGCTACACGTTCCAGTCCGGCGCCGTGGATGCCTGGATCGTCGACGCGCTGGATTCGTGCGGATACGAGCACCCCAAGGAGCGCGTCTTCGCACGCGGGCAGATCGCCGGAGGGCTCGGGATGCTCGTGGGGTCGCTGCTGGGCGGCGTGCTTGGCCAGGTGAGCCTGGTGCTGCCCTACGTCGTCCGGGCGGGACTCGTGGCTGTGTGCCTCGTGCTGGTGGCCGCGCTCGTGCGCGACGAGGGGTTCACGCCCCGGGCGCTGCACTGGTCGACCTTCGGCACCGAGACGCGCAGGGTGTTCGACTCGGGCGTGCGCTACGGGTGGCGCAGCCCGGTGGTCAGGCCGCTGCTGTGGGTCTCGGCGGTGGGCGGCGTGTTCTTCATGTACGGGTTCTACGCCTGGCAGCCCTACGTGCTGGGGCTGCTTGGTGACCAAAGCCTCGTGTGGGTGCTGGGTGTTGCGCAGGCCGGGTTCTCTGCGGCAAGCATCGTGGGCAACATGCTGGTGGGGCGCATCATGCGTCAAGGCGACGGGCGCCGAGACCAGGCCAAGGTGCTGGCCGTCATGGCGTGGGTGGACGCGGCGCTGGTGATCGGGATCGGCGTCATCGGGTTCATGGGCCTTCCTGCGGGCTGGCTCACCGGCGGCGCCGCGATCGTGCTGTGGATGGGGTTTGGGCTGGTCTTTGGGGTGTCCGGGCCCATCCGGATGGGCTACATCAACGAACACATCCCCTCCGCCGAGCGAGCCACCGTGCTCTCGCTCGACGCCTTCTTCGCCGATGCGGGCGGCGCGGTGGGCCAGCCGGCGCTTGGCTGGGTGTCTGACCGCCGCTCGATCCAGCTCGCGTGGCTGATCGGCAGTGCGTTCCTGCTGGCGGTGGCGCCGCTCTACCGTGTGTCAGGGCGCGCGGCGGCCGCGAAGAGGCGAGAGGGCGAAGAGTAGGCGCGCGGGCGCGTGGGACGCGTGTCGAGCGCACAGGTGCGCTGGTGCCCGGGGTGGGAGTCGAACCCACACGGGGTTTCCCCCAGAGGTTTTTGAGACCTCCGTGTCTGCCATTCCACCACCCGGGCGAGGACACGCGTTGAGGATTATAGCGGTTGTCGCGCGGGTTCGCCGCTCCTCGTTCGCGGCGATTCGCCGAAGCGTGCGGGCCGCGCCCCCTTCCGGCCCCGTCAGCCGAGTAGGTGCGATCGTACCTCCTGAAGGAACGATCGTACCTACTCGGCTGACGGTTCTGTGAGGCCCCTCCCGGCCCCGCACCGCCGCTCGCGTCAGGCGGCCCGCCGGCATCGCCTATACTGCGGCTATGGCACCCCGCGACCTTCTCGCGGACCTCGACGACGGGGCCCGCGCCCATCTCGGCAACGTTGCCGACAACCTGCAGCTCGTCGCCGACCTCGCGTATGGTGACGTGGCCCTGGCGCTCGTGCGCCCGGATGCGACGCTGCTCGTGGTCGCAGACGCGCGCCCCAACACCGCGCTCGCACCCATCGCCTCGACGCGCGTGGGACGCACCCTGTCGCGCGCCGATGAGCTCGAGGCCTACGAGGCGCTCGACTCCGGGCAGCCCGTCTCGGCTGAGGCACGTCGGGTGGTGCGCGGCATCAAGTACGCGACCGCCGCCTACCCCGTGGGCGACTCCTCGGTCATCGCCGTGGTGGTACGCGACATCGCCGAGCAGGTCGCCGAGCTCCCCGGCTCGATGGAGACCGCCTTCATGGACGCCGCCGAGGAGCTTCTCGACGACCTGCGTCGTGGCCCGCTGCTCGACGTGCGCACCGGCGTCCCGTTCTCCACGACACGCCGCGCCGGCGACGGCGTCATGCGCGTGAGCTCGACCGGCCAGATCTCCTACGCGTCGCCAAACGCCGTCAACATCATGCGTCTCGCCGGCACCGAGGGTGCGCTCGTGGGCCTTCAGGCCTCCGCGCTGCCGGGCGGTGGCTTTGGGATCGCACCGGTCCTGGGCACACGAGGCGCCATCTCGGTCGATGCCGAGGTGGCCGAGCGCGTGCTCCAGTATCGCTCGATCGCGCTGCCCGCCGGTGCGCTCGTGCTGGTGGAGGACCTCACCGAGGCCCGCCGCCGTGAAGCCGAGATCAAGGTCAAGGAAGCCACGATCCGCGAAGTGCACCATCGCGTGAAGAACAACCTCCAGACCATCGCGAGCCTGCTGCGCATCCAAGCGCGGCGCACCGGCTCCGATGAGGCCCGCCGAGCGCTCGCAGAGGCCACCGAGCGCGTGAGCTCGATGGCGGTCGTCCACGACCTGCTCGCGGGCTCAGACGCCGAGACCGTCGACTTCGCAGAGGCCGCCCGCACCGTGGTCGACCTCGTGGGGCGCGGACTTCTGGGTGCCGAGTCACGCATCCGCGTGAGCGTGAAGGGCACCACCGGTGAGGTGGACGCCCATACCGCCACCTCGCTTGCGCTCGCCGTCGCCGAGCTCGTGCACAACGCCATCGAGCACGGGTTCGAAGGGCGTGACGAAGGGTGGGTGGAGGTGTCGATGCGCCGCGTCCCGGGTGAGCTGGTACTCACCGTGCGCGACGACGGACGCGGCCTGCCGGCGGGCTTCGACCCCAAGTCCTCGGCGAATCTGGGGCTTGAGATCGTGAGGACCGTCGTTGAAGACGACCTTCGCGGTACCATCGGCTACTCGACGGCGCGCGGCACCACGGTCACGGTGCGCGTGCCGGTGACGGACTAGAAGGGGAGACCACGTGCGCGTGTTGATCGCCGAGGACGAAGCGCTCATCAGGATGGACCTCAAAGAGATGCTCGTCGAAGAGGGCCACGACGTGGTGGGCGAGGCCCGTGACGGCGCCGAGGCGGTCGAGCTCGCGCGCGAGCTGACTCCCGACGTCGTGTTCATGGACATCAACATGCCCGGCGTGAACGGGCTCGAGGCGGCCGCCATCATCGGCCGCGAGCAGATCGCGCCGGTGGTCATGGTGACCGCCTTCTCGCAGGCGGCGCACGTGGAGCAGGCGGCGAGCGCGGGTGCCATGGCCTACGTGGTCAAGCCGTTCTCGCGCGCCGACATCATCCCCGCCATGACGCTTGCGGCCGCCCGCTACAGCGAGGCCTCCGCGCT
Source organism: uncultured Eubacteriales bacterium (assembly GCA_964403885.1). Lineage (GTDB taxonomy): Bacteria > Actinomycetota > Coriobacteriia > Anaerosomatales > PHET01 > CAYOHY01. The sequence goes on along the minus strand of CAYOHY010000030.1, from coordinate 3,311 downwards.
CGCCGACGAGGTCGCCGACCTCACCGAGCGCCTCGAGACCCGCAAGGTGCTCGACCGCGCCAAGGGCATCCTGATGGGCCGGGGGATGTCTGAGCCCGAGGCGTTTCGCCGCATCCAGCGCCTTGCGATGGACAAGCGCAAGACGCTTCGCGAGGTCGCCGAGGCCGTGATTCTTGCAAGTGAGGCTGAGTCCTAGGCTACAATGTGTAGGTGAATGTTCATATTCACCTAACATAGGGAAGCCGATGGACTCCAAAGACCTCGAGATTCTCGATGCGCTCGTGACCGACGGGCGCACCACCTTCTCCGACCTCGCCACACGCATCGGCCTGTCCGGGCCCTCGACCGCCGAGCGCGTGCGCCGCCTCGAAGCCGACGGCGTCATCGCCGGCTACGCCGCGACACTCGACCCTGTCGCCGTGGGCGCCGAGCTCGCCGCGTTTCTCACCGTGACACTCGCGACCCCCGACGCGCGTGAGCCGTTCCTGCGTGCGATGGCCGCCGAGCCCTCGGTGCTCGAGGTCCACCACGTGGCGGGCGACGGTGACTACCTCGTCAAGGTGCGCTGCGCGTCGACGCGCGATCTCGAGCGGATCGTGACCGAGGTGGTCAAGGGCGTCGTCGGCGTGGCGGCGACACGTACCACCGTCGTGCTCTCCTCGGTGTTCGAGCGTCCTGTGGGCGTCGCGGGTCGATGAGTGACGTGCTCGCGCTGTTCGCGCGCACCTTCGTGATCGGCCTTGCGGTGGCGGCCCCGGTGGGGGCGATGGGCGTGTTGTGCGTGCAGCGCACGCTTGCCCGCGGATGGCGCTGGGGCATGATCACGGGGCTGGGGATCGCCACGGCCGACGGGATCTACGCGGGGCTCGCCGCGTTCGGCTTCGCCGCGCTCACCGGCGCGCTCGTCGCGTGGCAGGCGCCCGTCCGGATCGTGGGCGGGGCGGCGCTCGTGTGGCTGGGGTGGCGCGCCATGACCGCGCCACAGGCTCGCGCGGCCGAGGACGCGAGCGAGACGATGCGACCGCTGCGGCTCTACGCGGGGTCGGTGGCGCTCACGCTCACCAACCCCATGACGATCATGGCGTTCGCCGCCGTGTTCGCGACCGCAGGTCTCGCGCAGGGAGCCACGGTCTCATCGGCTGCTTTGGCGACCCTTGGCGTGGCGTCGGGCTCGCTCGCGTGGTGGACGGCGCTCGTGACCGGAGTCGCACTCGCGCGACACGCCGTGAGTGAGCGTGCCGCGCGAGTGGTCGCCGTGGTCTCAGGGGTCGCCGTGGCGGGGTTCGGCCTGGCCGCCGTGGTGGCGGGACTCGGGCGGTACCTGTAGCCGGCCGGCGCGCTAGGGTGTTGCGGGCGGGTCGCCGGCACCGCGTTCGGCGACGTCGGGCTGAGCGGGAACCGAGGCGGGATAGGGCTGGGCGGGGGGCGGTGCCGGTACCCACTGGTGCGCGAGGTGCCGCTCTGGCTTGGGGAACACCTCGTCCCAGTCGACCCGCGCCGTGCGCGCCATGAAGAACGCCAGGGTGAGCACCGCGCCGATGGTGATCGCCAGACCGGTGATGCCCTCGAAGAAGAAGCTGTAGCTGAACAGCACGAGGAATATGAACTGGCTGATGGCGATCTCGATGAGCGCGCGGTTGCGTCCCACCACCACGAACAGGTATCCCGTGCACAGCGCCACCGAGGTGACCGAGGCCACCGCGAACGCGATGTTGATGTCCACCTGGTCTGCCAGGTAGGCGAGCAGCAGGTCGAACGCGAAGAACGCTGCGGCGAGGAAGCCGTAGTGGACGGGGTGCAGCTTCACGTTGCGCGTCGCCGTGAGCAAGATCAGCGCGGCGAAGAAGAACAGCAGTGACACCGGCGCGAACGCTGTGATGCGAGCGACGAGGGGGCCGGGATTGGGTGGCACGGGCATCACGAGGCCGATACGCCGTCCGCTCACCACGCTGTCGTAGGTCCAGGCGAGCTTCCAGCCGTCACCCTCGGCGGCCTGCTGGGTGGGCGAGACGCCATCGGCCGGGTAGTCGATCTGGTCGAAGTCGGTCGTCATGACCAACGTGAAGTCCTTGACCACGTCGGCACCATCAGGGCTGGGGGAGTACGCCCACGACTCCATGCCGTTGGTCTTGTAGCCCGTCTCGATGCGCGCGGTGGCTCCGCTCGGTACGGTGAACGTGGTCCGCGCCGCTCCCTTGACGTAGCGCACCGGCGCATCTGTGCCGTCGACTTTGACCGCGAACCCGTCGTAGCTGCCCGAAGGGTCCGGGAATGCGAACGACATCGTCACGGTCGCAGGCGTGGACTCGGGATTCTTGACCGTGTACGTCGCGTCGAAGCGGGCCACGTAGGTCGCGTACCACAGCAGGCCCTTGCGGCGCTGGTCGAGCTTGAGGTCGGCTTCGATGTCGCTCGAAGCGATGGGCAGGCTGCCCGTGCGGCCGGCGTTCGCGAAGGTGAACCTCGGGGCCTCTTGCACCTGAGGTGACCCCCAGAGCCCGCTGACCTCGTCTCCAAGGCGGTCGCTGCTGTTGTTGGTCCGGACCTCGACCGATCCGGCGAGGACGAACCACGCGACGGTGGCGAAGACGAAGATCAGCGCGACCGCGAACAGGCGTCGTCCGGACATGGGCGGCCTCCTTGTCGTGGGTGGGGATGGTATCGTGCCTTGACCCTACCCGAGCGAGGTGCCGTCCGGGTTGCGTCAGCGCAACGCGTCGGTGACGGCGTGCGTACCTGCGGCGCGTGAGGGACGGCACCGGCGGGACGGTGGCGGCAGGCGACGCGGCGACAGTGTTGCGCCCATGTTTCATCAGCACTCCGCGCGTGCTATACTCGCGCGACCGGCACAACGTCGTGCCAAACCGAAGAGACGAGCAATGGCGCTCGCCAGGCCCATCCAAGGCCTTGGCGGGCTTTTTTCGTTTCGAGCGGTCACGGATACCGAAAGGCGAAGGCATGAAGGAGTTCGCGGTCTTTTGGGGATGCACCATCCCCGCGCGTTTCCCGTTCATCGAGAAGTCGACACGCGTGATGTTCGACGACCTCGGCGCGCAGATCCATGAGCTCGCGGGGCACACCTGCTGCCCCGAGGGCACGCTCGTCAAGTCCAACGACCCTGACTCGTTCTACACCGCGGCCGCGCGCAACCTCGCGCTCGTGGAGCAGGCGGGTCTTGACGTGGTCACGCCGTGCAACGGCTGCTACTCGACGTTCAAGGAGTGCCAGAGTCACCTGACCACCCACTGGCGCGAGCGCGACAAGATCAACGAGCGCCTCGAGACCGAGGGGCTGCACTACGACGGCAGCCT
>CAYOHY010000029.1:17748-24363 GCA_964403885.1 uncultured Eubacteriales bacterium | reverse complement strand
AGAACGCCTCGTCGCCCGGGTAGCGACCCGAGTCGGCGAGCTCCTCCTCGATACGAAGCAGGCGATTGTACTTGGCCACGCGGTCGGAACGGGCCGGCGCGCCGGTCTTGATCTGGCCGCAGTTGGTCGCCACGGCGAGGTCGGCGATGGTGGTGTCCTCGGTCTCGCCCGAGCGGTGGCTCATCACGCACGTGTAGCCGGCCTGCTTGGCGGTCTCGATGGCCTCGAGGGTCTCGGTGAGCGAACCGATCTGGTTCACCTTCACGAGGATCGAGTTGGCCACGCCCATCTCGATGCCCTTCTTCAGGCGCGCGGTGTTGGTGACGAACAGGTCGTCGCCCACCAGCTGGACGGTCTTGCCCAGGCGGTCGGTGAGCAGCTTCCAGCCGTCCCAGTCCTCCTCGGCCATGCCGTCCTCGATGCTGACGATGGGATAGCGGTCGCACAGGTCGGCCCAGAAATCGACCATCTCGGCCGAGGTGAGCTCGCGGCCCTCGCCCTTGAGCATGTAGACGCCACGCTCGGCGTCGTAGATCTCAGTGGTGGCGGGGTCGAGCGCGTACTTGATCTCCTCGCCCAGCTTGTAGCCGGCCTTCTCCACGGCCTCGCCGATCACCTTGAGCGCCTCTTCGTTGCTGGCGAGGTCGGGCGCGAAGCCGCCCTCATCGCCCACGCCGGTGCCCAGCTTGCGGTCGTGCAGCACGCCCTTGAGCGTGTGGTAGATCTCGGCGCACCAGCGAAGGCCCTCGGCGAACGTGGGGGCACCCACCGGCATGACCATGAACTCCTGGAGGTCCACGTTGTTATCGGCGTGGGCGCCACCGTTGAGGATGTTCATCATGGGCACCGGCAGGACGTGGGCGTTGGCGCCGCCCACGTAGCTGTAGAGCGTGAGCTCCGTGGACTCGGCGGCGGCACGTGCGCACGCGAGCGACACGCCCAGGATGGCGTTGGCGCCCAGGCGGGCCTTGTTGGCGGTGCCGTCGAGCTCGAGCAGCAGCGCATCGATCGCGCGCTGGTCGCTCGCGTCCATGCCCACGATCTCTTCTGCGATGGCGTTGTTCACGTTGTCGACCGCGGTGCGCACGCCCTTGCCCAGGTAACGGCCCTTGTCACCGTCACGGAGCTCGACCGCCTCGAACGCGCCGGTCGAAGCACCCGAGGGCACCGCCGCGCGACCAAAGCTGCCGTCGTCGAGGACGACCTCGACCTCAACGGTGGGGTTGCCGCGCGAATCGAGGATCTCGCGGGCGTAGACGTCGACGATGTTGCTCATTACCGATTCTCCCTCTCTTTGGCTCGCTGCCAGAGCTCTTCTTGCTCGTCCAGCGTAAGGTCCTGTACCTGTCGACCGGCCGAGCCGGCGACCTCCTCCATGACGCTCCAGCGGCGGCGGAACTTGTCGCACGTCCCGCGCAGCGCCGTCTCTGCGTCGATGCCCTGCTTGCGGGCGAGATTCACAACCGTGAACAGGATATCGCCGATCTCATCGGCGGCCTCCTGGCTTCCGGGCTCGGTCTCGGCGAGCTCCGCGACCTCTTCGTGGAGCTTGTCGATCACGCCGTCGAGCGACTCCCACTCGAAGCCCGCGCCCACTGCCTTGCGCGAGATGGTCTGCGCGAGCATGAGCGCCGGCAGGGCGTGCGGGATGTCGTCGAGGAGCCCCTTGCCCTTCTGGGCCTTCTCCTCGCGCTTGATCTCGTCCCACACCTGGGTCACCTGCGACGCGGTGTGCGCCTGCGCCTCGCCAAAGACGTGCGGGTGCCTGCGTATCAGCTTGGCGGTGATGGTGGCCACCACGTCGTCGATGGTGAACTCGGCGTCGTCGGCGGCGATCTGCGACTGCAGCACCACCTGGAGAAGCACGTCGCCGAGCTCCTCTCGAAGCTCGGCGACGTCGTTGGTCTCGATGGCGTGGACGGCCTCGTAGGCCTCTTCCACCATGTTCTTCGCGATCGAGCGGTGCGTCTGCTCACGGTCCCACGGGCATCCTTCGGGGCTTCGCAGCCTCGCGATCACCTCGACAAGCTCATCGAACCCGTGACAGTCCACTTTCCCCCTCGATCGTGACTCGGACTACTTGGACTTGTCGTCCTTCTTGGTGGTCTGCAGGCCCTCGGCCAGGATCTCGATCTTGGCCTTCTTGCGCAGGCCGTCGAGGAACTTCTGGTAGGCGTCGGCCTTGCGCTGCTGGATGAGGATCTGCTCGATCTGCGGCGTGGCCTTCTTCAGGCTCTGCTGCGAACCCTTGCGCTCATCGGTCACGCGGATGATGTGCCAGCCGTACGGGGTCTGCACCAGACCGGAGGTCTCGCCCTTGTCGAGCTTGGCGAGCGCGGCCTCGAACTCGGCCACGAACGGGGTGTTGGGCCAGCCCAGGTCGCCGCCCTTGGAAGCGGTGGCCGTGTCGACCGAGTACTTCTTGGCGAGCGACGCGAAGTCGCCACCGGCCTTGACCTCGGCCAGGACCTTCTCGGCGGTCTTCTTGTCCTCAGGCTTGAAGAGGATGTGCGACGCGCGCTTGGCGTCCTTCTGATAGAACTGCGTCTTGTTCTTCTCGTAGTAGGCCTTGATGTCCTTCTCCGAGATCTTGGTGTCGCTTGCGAGCGACTCGATCAGACGCTGGGTGAGCAGCTGCTCACGGATCTGCTGGGTGAGCGTCTCGAGCGTCATGCCCGCGCTCTTGAGGGCCGCGTCGAACTGCGCCTGGTCCTTGAAGCCGGCCTTGAGCTGGTCGATCTGCTTCTTGACCTCGGCGTCGGTGACCTCGATGCCCTTGTCCTTGGCGGCCTGCTGGATGAGCTTCTGGTTGATCAGGTTGTCGAGCAGGCGCTGCTTGAAGTCGATGAGACGACCCTCGCCGTCGGCACCCTCGAACATCTGCGGGTACTGCTTCTTGAGCTGATCGACCTGCTTGTTCAGCTCTTCGATCGGAATGGTTTCGCCATTCACCTTTGCGGCCACGTCCTTCTGAGAGCAGCCAAACGCTCCGAACGCGAGTGCCGCCACAAGCGAGGCGACGAGAATGATGCGGATCGACTTCACCGGTTATTCCTCCCGAAGACTGGAGTCGGACTCACGCGAGTATATAGCACCGAGCGTACCGAGGGCAGTCGCAGTCACAGAGTCTCCATAGCCCAGTGGCAGAGCGAACTCTTTCTTGCGCTCGAGGTAGATGGCGCCCTGCGCCGCCATGCGGCCGCGCTGCTCGTCGTCGAGCACGAGCGGCGAGATCACCAGACGACGCCGAGCGACCGCGACGTTGGTCACGCCGAGGTCTGCCGCCATCGCCTTGATGCGCGCGATGTCGACCAGGTTGCGCACCGGCTCGGCGAGCGGACCGTAGCGCTCGGTGAGCTCGGCGGCCACGGCGTCGACCGTCTCGATGGTGGGCGATCCGGCGAGGCGGCGGTAGTACAGCACGCGCTCGTCGACCGCGGCCACGTACTCCTCGGGGATGAACGCGGCGACCGGCAGGTCCACGCGAACGTCCGGGTGCGCGATGACCGGCTCGCCGCGAGCCTCGGTGACCGCCTCCATGAGCATCTGGGCGAACAGGTCGAAGCCCACCGCCGAGAGGTTGCCGCTTTGCTCGGCGCCGATGAGCGAGCCGGCGCCGCGGATCTCGAGGTCGCGCATGGCGATCTTGATGCCGCTGCCCAGCTCGTCGTTCTCCTTGATCGCGGTGAGTCGCTCGATGGCCTGCTCGGTGAGCGACGCGGTGCGCGGGAACAGGAAGTAGGCGAACGCCTTGACGTGGCTTCTGCCCACTCGGCCCTTGAGCTGGTAGAGCTGTGCGAGGCCCAGGCGCTGCGAGTCCTCGATGATGAGCGTGTTGGAGTGCGGGTTGTCGATGCCCGACTCGATGATGGTGGTGGCCACGAGCACGTCGTACTCGTTGGCGGCGAACGACTCCATGACCTTCTCGAGCTCGCGCTCGGACATCTGGCCGTGGGCCACACCGATGCGCGCCTCAGGAGCGGCGTCGCGCACGCGCTGCACGGCGTCGTCGATCGTCTTCACGCGGTTGGAGACGTAGTAGACCTGGCCGCCGCGCTCGAGCTCGCGGCGCACCGCGCCCGAGACCACATCGGCATCCCACTCGCCCACGTGCACGGAGACCGGGAAGCGGTTGGGCGGCGGGGTGTCGATGATCGACATGTCGCGCACGCCGGACAGCGACATCTGCAGGGTGCGCGGGATGGGCGTGGCCGACAAGGTGAGGATGTCGACTTGCTCGCGCAGGTTCTTCAGGTGCTCCTTGTGCTCGACGCCAAAGCGCTGCTCCTCGTCGATGATCACGAGGCCCAGGTCCTTGGGCGCCACGTCGCGGGAGAGCAGGCGGTGCGTACCCACGAGCACGTTGACCTCGCCGCGCATGAAGCCCTCGAGCGCCGCCTGCTGCTGCGCCTCTGAGCGGAATCGGCTCATGACCTCGACGGTGATGCCAAAGGGAGCGAAGCGCTCCGAGAAGTTGGTGTAGTGCTGCTGCGCGAGGATGGTGGTGGGACACAGCACCATGACCTGCTTGCCGTCGTGGGCGGCCTTGAACGCGGCGCGGATCGCGACCTCGGTCTTGCCGTAGCCCACGTCGCCGCAGACCAGACGGTCCATGGGCTTGTCGGACTCCATGTCCGCCTTCACGTCGGCGATCGCGGCGAGCTGGTCCGGCGTCTCCTCGTAGGGGAACATCGCCTCCATCTCCAGCTGCCACGCGGTGTCCGCTCCGTAGGCGTGACCGCTCACGGTGGAGCGACGCGCGTAGAGGTCCACGAGGTCGAAGGCGAGCGCGCGGGCCGCCGAGCGGGCCTTGGTGGTGGCCTTGGTCCAGTCTGCGGTGTTGAGGCGCGTCACGCGCGGCGCGGCGCCCTCGGGGCCCACGAACTTGGTGACGCGGTCGATCTGCTCGACCGGTACGAAGAGCTTGTCGCCCTTGGCGTACTCGAGCAAGAGGTAGTCGCGCTGGGAGCCCAGCACCTCCTGGCGCACGACCTCCTTGAACAGCGCGATACCGTGCGTCGCGTGCACCACGTAGTCGCCCGGCGAGAAGCTGAACGTCACGCGGGTGGGGTCGATGTCGCGACGGCGGCGGCGCTGGGCCGAGCGCGGGTAGACGTCATCGATCGAGACGACCGCCAGCCGAGCATCGGCGACCACGAAGCCCGAGGGCACGTCGACGTCCGAGAGAAGCACGGCGCCGCGAGGAGCGGGGGCCTGGGCCTCCTCGGACTCCCCTTCCGCCGAGTGGTCGCGCACCTCGACCACGGGCACGCCCGCGGCCACGAGCGTGTCGCCCACGCGGCGACGGGTGCGGCGGTCCGGCACGGCGAGTGCGACCGAGTAGCCCGAGGACAGCAGCGAGCGCACACCGCCCACGAAGCGGTCCTCGCCGCCGGAGACCTCGGGGCGGCGCGCCGAGAGCTCGGCGTCCACGCCGCTGCCCGCACGCAGCAGCGACAGCAGGGTCAGCCGCTGACGATCGCCGAAGTCGATCTGCGCGGGCGAGAGGTACAGCCCCTCGAGCGCGGGTGTCGCCGGGGCGACCGAGCGGTACCCGGCGGCCTTCGCGGCGGCTTCGAGCTCCTCTCGGCGGCGCACGGTGTCGTCGAACAGCGAGCGCGGCTCGGCGACCACCACGAGCACCTCGGAGCCGATGTACTCGGTGGGCGCGGCGGCCCGCTTGTAGAGCAGCGGCAGGTAGCGCTCCACGCCGATGAACGGGATGCCCTCGCGCAGCAGCTCGAGCTCGTGGGCGACCTCGGGGTGCTTGAGGGCACGCTCGCTCAGGACCCGCTCGGCGGCCTCGTAGCCGCGCTGGGAGAGCACGAGCTCTCGGCAGGGATAGATCTCGACGGCCTCGGAGTCACCGATCGACTGGCCGGTGCCGGGGACGTAGCGCTTGAGGGTCTCCACCTCGTCGCCAAAGAGCTCGGCGCGCACGGGGTGCTGGGAGCCTGCGGGGTAGACGTCGAGGATGCCGCCGCGCACGGCGAAGGTGCCGGGCTCATCGGCGGCGTCGAGACGCTCGTAGCCCATGCGCGACAGGCGGCCTGCGGTCTGCTCGAGGTCGAGCGTCACACCCACGCCAAGCTCGATGGGGTCGTAGACACGGCTGCCCTGCGGCGGCACCGCGCGAAGCAGCGCACGCGCCGAGGCGACCACGACCACGGGGCGGTTCTTGTCGAGCGCGTAGAGCGCCCGCGCACGCGCGCCCACCTCGGCGAGGTCCGGCTGGGCATCGCCCCACGGCAGGTCCGAGCGGTCCGTGAGCAGCAGCACGTTCTCAAGGCCGATGAACGCCGCGGTCTGGCGCGCGAAGCGCTCGGCGGTCTCAGCGCCGGCCAGCACCACGAAGATGGGGCGCGGATTCGCCGAGTAGAGCGAGGCGACCAGCGCGGGACGCACGAGCCCCGGGGCGGCCAGCGTGGCGTCGGATCCGCGAGCGATGAGCTCGGTCACGGTGCCGTACGCCTTGGAGCCGCGAAGCGCGGAAGTGAGGCGGTCGATCAACATCAGGCAAGCTCCCCTACGGGTCGCAGACAGCACGAAGACCCGCGAACGGGAGCGCGGCGGGTGCCGATGCCGTTGCGGGGACGCCACAGACTATCCCCGCAT
>CAYOHY010000029.1:14666-17648 GCA_964403885.1 uncultured Eubacteriales bacterium | reverse complement strand
CGCTTGTCGAACGAAGACCACGAACAGCGAGGCCGCCAGACCGCACGCGAAGGCCGACATCTGCACCTTCACGTCAATCCACAGGCTGGGCACCAGGAGCTGCAGGCCGAAGAGCACAACGGGCGCGACACACCACAAAGGATCCACCCCGTCGCTGGCATCCTTCGCCTCGAAGATGCCGCCAGCGATACCAAACACCGCCCCGATGGCGAAGTACCAGACGGTGGCATTCGCCGTGTAGGCGACCAATGCGAAGGCTAGCGCCTGGGCGGCCGACGCCAGCGCGGCAGGCCAGTTCCAGTTGAAATCGCGCCTGAGTTGCGGTGCTTTGCTTGGTTCAGCCATCACACACCGTGTTTCGACGGGCTGCTGCTTCTCGGACCTGCGTGGGCTGATGTCGCCACGGTCTCGTCGCGCGTGTCAGCGGCTATGACATGCCTCCGATCACCAAGATCACCCACGCACCTGAATCACGATCCTGCCCGAGGATGAACCATCTCGACTCGACCGTGTAGGGCAAGAGGCCATCCGGCGTCTTCAAGACGAACAACACGGGGACTCCCACTACCTGCGCGAAGGGCTGCACCTCGGAACCTTTGAGCCTCAGAGAAGCCGGCAGTTGCTCTGGAACCGGTCGCCCGATCCTGACACCACGGGAGGATCGAAGCATGCGAGAGTAGAACAGCGCATCGGCTCGCGCTGTCGGTCCCATAAACAGCTTCTGCATGGAGTCGACATCGCCATCTGCGGCGAACTGGAAGCACTTGAGGACCACGGCCTCCGGTCCAGAGCTGGCGCCCTTGACCACCGTAGCGGCCGGCGGCTCGAAAGGAATATGAGGAACAAACGAACGTGCAGTGACGAAGAGGCCGAGCATCAGCACGACGCCAAGCAGAGCCGCCACGATACCCACGACAACGAGTCCAGTCCTGCGAAGCCGACGCGCGACTGTCGATTCCATGATCACCTCCGTCTCTCGTCGCCAGTCAGGTAAAGCCCGGCTGCACCGCGACCGACTCCCCCTTTCGTCAGCCCGAGCATGTGGCGCTTTGTCCTACCAATAGGGTATCGATATACTATTCGTTGTACGCGGATGTTATCGATATGGAGAGCATCATGACCACCGTCACCATCTCACCCAAATTCCAGGTCGTCATTCCCAAGCGGATCCGCGAACGTCTCAACCTGCATCCCGGCCAGCAAGTACAGGTTATCGAGTACGGCGACCGTGTCGAGTTCATGCCAGTTCGCTCGATTGCGAGCATGCGCGGCTTTCTCGCAGGCATCGACACCTCAGTGCCCCGTGAGGATGACCGCGTGTGAATGTCGTCGATTCATGCGGGTGGCTTGAGTACCTAGCCTCAGGACCCAATGCAGACTTCTTCGCGCCAGCGCTCAACGACGTCGAATCGCTCGTTGTCCCCGCCATCAGTGTCTACGAGGTCTTCAAGCGAGTCCTGCAGCAGCGAGATGAAGGCGACGCGCTCCAGGCCGTAGCACTCATGCAGCAAGGCACGATCGTCGACTTCGACGCGGCCTCGGCAATAGAAGCAGCGGCGCTCAGCGTCAATCTTGGATTGCCACTTGCGGACTCGATCATGCTTTCGACCGCCCGAGCGCACGGGGCCACACTGTGGACACAGGACTCCCACTTCGAGGGTGTCGAAGGCGTGCGCTACACGGCTGCGAGACCGGGCGAGTAGGCGCATCACGCAGATCGCAGGCGATCGACCTGCTTCGCCAGCAGTCTCATTCTGGCAACGTCCGGGTCGCCATACTCCCACGCAAATCGCTCGACCATCAGATTCAGGGTGTCGCGCACTTCCGCTCTGGGATCGGCAGCGAGGGCCTCGTAAGTCGCTACACCGATCTCCGCGTACTCACTGGGGCGAACCGGAGCACCCCAATGGTAGGGGTCGACATCCTGCCAGACCGCCGTGACGCCAGCTGCGTCGAAGACATTCCGTGAGCCCGTTGTGCGGGCAGCGATCCTTCCCGCGATACGGAAGGGCAACTTCACGAGGAACAGGCCCACCGCATTCAAGAGGATTTGTATGGCCCACATCTGAACTCCCGGCGTCTTGCGACTCGATGGCGGTGCTTACTTCCCCCGATAAGCGCTTTGGACGTAGGGCTTTCCGTTGATCACGAACACCACGACGTGCACGATCGGCGCCTTACTCGCACCCTTCTCGGTGACGATCTTCGCCTTGACCCTCACGTCGAACGCGACGATGCCCTTGCCCATGGTGAAGGTCGTCGACTCGTCGGGCGCCGCCACCGACAGTACTCTTGCCGAGACGAGCTTCACCGGATCGTATGTGCCGAAAGCAGCCTCGCGCATCATCTCGAGCGTGTCGCCCGATTCCGTATCAACCACGGCATCCCCGGACGCGATGCTCCTCACGTGTTCCAGGGCCGCCTTCTTTGAGACCCGCTCGCCCGAATCGACGCTGGAGCATCCTACAACGGCAATCAGACCCGTCAGGGCCAAAGTCAGCGCCAAGGTCGTACGAAGAATCGTGGTCACCGTGCCTCCGGTCTGCTTTGTCGTTTCTGCACTAGCGAGGACCGACCTCATGCGCACCCTCACCGCCGGATGACCGTCGGGCTGGCGACGTACCACGAGGGATACTCGCCCCCCTCACGCAGCTGTACGTTGTCGATCTCGATGGGCGTCTCCGGCGGACCGCTGATGAATAGGGCGCTCTGCGATGCACCCTCATCGAACAGGAGCCAGTAGGCCTCGGCCATCCCAAGATTCGACGGGACCAGGTACACGGACCCCTGCGCCGCACGCTCGCGTATTCTCGAGTACGCGCTCGCCGTCGGTTCGGGCAGCGGAACGTACACCCAGTGTTCGCGTCCGGCCACCCTGGCCAGGCCAAACGCCGCGCGCCCCCCATCGGGCGACTCAGCTATCACCACGACGTCACCGGTGCTCGACGCCACAGCGCTTTTCCCTCTCTGGGAAACGGCCGC
>CAYOHY010000029.1:0-14566 GCA_964403885.1 uncultured Eubacteriales bacterium | reverse complement strand
ACCCGGATGGGTATCCTCAACCGCATCACCGCTCGCCCACCCTGAGGAGCCTCGCCCATGGCGGTCAAGTCCACCACCGAGCCCATCCCGGACCTGCCGCGCGAAGAGCGCGAGCGGCTCGCGCCCATCTATGCCGAGCGGCTCGAGGCCCACTACGGCGATCCGCACGCCGCGCTTCACTTCGAGAACCCCTACCAGCTGCTCATCGCCGTGATCCTCTCGGCGCAGACCACTGATGTGGGCGTGAACAAGGCGACGCCCGCGCTGTTCGAGCGCTACCCCACGCCGGCGGATCTCGCGGGCGCGGACCAGCTCGATGTGGAGGGCTACGTGAAGTCGCTGGGCTTCTATCACCAGAAGGCCAAGAACATCATCCGCACCTGCCAGATGATCGTGGCCGAGCACGGCGGCGAGGTGCCCGACACCATGGAGGCGCTCACGTCGCTGCCGGGCGTGGCGCGAAAGACCGCGAACATCGTGCTGGGTGAGGCCTTCGGCAAGACCGAGGGCATCGCCGTCGACACCCACGTGTTTCGGCTCGCCCACCGCTTCGGCCTCTCCACCAACAAAGACACCGACAAGGTGGAGCGCGATCTGATGTCGCTCTTCCCGCCGGACCACTGGCACCGCGTGAACTACGACCTGATAAACCACGGCCGGGCGATCTGCGATGCAAAGCGCCCGGCCTGTGGTGCGTGTTTTCTCAATGACGTGTGCCCCTCGGCGTTCAAGCCCGCCGGGTGGCGCGAGACGCTCTAGCCGCTCCTACGCCTCGGTCTTGCGCTCCTCGCGCACCTGCGCGCCTGCGAGTCGCTGCAAGCTCTCGGTGTACTCGACCAGCTCGATCTCGCACCCCTCGCCCACCGTGACCCGCGCTCCGCGGACCACCTTGGCGGTGGTCGAAATGAGCTGGACCTCGTCGGCCTCGATCGAATCGGTCACAAGCCTGCGATCCGAGAACACCGAGAAGATCGACGAGAAGCCTTCCGGCGCGCGCAAGACGATGTGCTCGCCGCCCACCTCGCGCGCGGCGCTTCGGCCGTGGATGCGCAGATCGATGGTGTCGGCGTTGAGCAGGCCGTTGATCGCGAACCTGCCCTCGCCGGTGAAGCGCTCGGCCTGAAGGTCGCCGCCCACGCGGATCTCGCCGCGAAGCTCCACCTCGTGTGCCGCGAGTCCGCCGTCGAGCGCGCAGGTGCCGCGGATCTTGAGCCGCCCGATGCCCATGCCGGCGTGTACGTCGGCCGAGCCGTTGACCACCATCTCGCCGGCCTGGACCGCACCGTCGAAGGTGCCCGCGCCGTTGACGTTGATGAGGTCTGCCTTCACCGCGCCGGTGCAGCGTCCGGCTCCGTTGATCTTGAGCTCCTTGCACACCACGTCGCCCGTGACGGTCCCGGCGCCGTTGATGACGATCGTCGCGTACGATCCGCCCGAGATGGTCCCGTCGCCGTTCACGCGCGCGTCGTTCACCTGTTCAGTCATGGTGGCCCTCCCTACTTGAGCCGGGCGCCGAGCGCCTCGGTGGATTCCTGCAGATTGATACGTGCGAGCAGTCGCGTGCCCTCGTCGAAGCACAGCTCAGCCGCGCTCGACACCACGAAGCACACCGCGACCCCCATCTTGCGGACCATGACCACGTCGCAGTCACGGCCCTGGAAGGTGGTGTAGCTCGACTCGAGCGTCGCGAGCACGAGCGCGCCCTCGTCGATACTGACCTCACCGGTGGTCAGCAGCCGGTCGACCACGTACGCGGAGAGCAGCTCGCCCAAGCGCAGCGCCTCGACCTCAGGCCTGCGTGCCGAGAAGATCTCGACCGCCGTGCGCGAGACCACGCCCTTGGCCACGGCCTCATCGGCAGACAGGCTCACGCCGGTGAGGTCCGGGGTGACGGCATCGGCGATGTCGTCGAGCGACAGGTCCTCGGTCTTCATCGACAAGATCCGATCGACGCGCGCGAGCATCTTGTCGCGCGGGAAGAACGTCTCGGTGCCTGTGAAGGTCGACTTACGGATGAACCATTCTTCCGGGATCAGCCCCTTGCGCTTCCAGCGATACAGCTGGCCGTAGCTGATTCCGGCGGTCTGCAGCAGTTCCTTCTTGGAGATCAAGTCCGGATCCATGGATGACACCTCCAGTCCAAACGGTCGTGACGGATAGGACTAGAGTGCGTCGGCAACCGGTGCCGACGGAGCCGCAGGCTCGACCACGGTCGCCGCCACGGGCTCCTCGGCGATGAAGATCATGCCCACCACGTAGAGCAGGACGCCGGTGCCAAAGCCCGACAGGATCGTGAACACCACGAACAGCGCGCGAGCCAACCCCGAGTCGATACCCAGGTGCGCCGAGATGCCGCCGATCACGCCGCCCAGCACGCGGTCGTTGCGCGAGCGGTAGAGGGTGCCGCGCACCTTCGCGGGCACCACGAGCGGACGACCCTTGGCGCTCAACAGCAGCGCGATACCCGCGCCGATGAGCAGCACCGGCCAGAAGATGTGACCCACCACGTGCATGACGGGGCCAAGGAAGTCGCCCAGCAGCGCCCACACGCCCACCACTACGAGCACCACACCTGCGATGCCCCAAAAGCCCATGCGAGAGTTCGATTCGTTCATCGTGACTACCTCCTAGGAAAGACCGAAGACGGTCAGTACGGAAGCGGGCAGCGCGCCGGCCGCGCCGGTCCACGCGCTCGCGGCGGCATATCCCATGGCGACCCAGATCACGACGGGAGCCAGGGCGGTCAGCCAGCTCTGGTGCGACGCGCGGCCCAGCAGCCCGATGCCTGCGGCGATCAGCAGGACCGGCCACAGCATGAGCAGCGTCCACCACATCTCCCACCCGATGTAGCCGGTGGTGCAGCCGAGCAACACGAGCCCGGCCAGAATGGTGCCGATACCCTCGGTGATGCGCTCGACGCCCCAGCCGCGCCAGCGGTCCGGCGTCACCATCTGCACCACACCCACGGCCACGATGATGAGCGGCCACAGCGTCCACAGGTTCAGCCCGGGCACCATCTGCGCCGCCAGGAACGCCCCACCGATCAGGATCAGCGTGAGCCCCAACCCCACGCCGCCCGCGTAGCGCGCGCTCTGCACAGGGCATGCGCTGCTGCGCACGGGTGCGTCGGGCACCGGCGGGACGGAGTTCGTGTCGTATCCGTACTGCATGATCAAGCCACCTTCTCGTG
Organism: uncultured Eubacteriales bacterium; assembly: GCA_964403885.1. Lineage (GTDB taxonomy): Bacteria > Actinomycetota > Coriobacteriia > Anaerosomatales > PHET01 > CAYOHY01. The sequence continues at coordinate 11,376 of CAYOHY010000029.1, read as the reverse complement.
TCGTACCAACCGTCTCTCAGTGGGTCACACGTACAGTGTTCCCCCCTCGCGACACACCGTAACATCACATTGTTACGCGGGTCAACACCAAGAGCGAAACAAGCCCCCTGGTTCGCCGGGAACCGCGGGGCTCATTCACTCCCCCATCACCACGGTGCTACAATCCGCACCAGAATACCGATGCTGTTTGGAGGTCCTCATGCGAGGCTCTGCGGTGAAGTTCTCGGAGGACGTCGTCCCGCTCGGCGACATGAAGGTCAATCCCGGCAAGGTCGTGCGCCGCATCGACGAGACCGGTCGGCCGGTGCTGCTCACGAGCCATGGCCGCGGCGTCGCCGTGGTTCAGGCGCTCGATGACTTCGAGGCGGCACAGGAAGAACGTGAGTTCATGCGCGCGGTAGTCGCCGGGCTGGCCGATATCGAGGCTGGGCGCGTGCTGTCGCTCGATGACGCGATGCGCTCGCTCGGGATCGAATGATGGGAGCCGTCAGGGTCGCCGTCGCCCAGACGGCGCGCGACGATCTCGCGGACATCTTGGCGTGGTACTCGTCCCAAGGCGCGCCCCACGTGGGCGTGAGGCTCGTGACTGAGATCAGGGATCTCCTGCAGCAGCTGAGCGAGTTCCCGGAGAGCGGCAGGATCGTGCCCGAGTTCGACACGCCCTGGTTGCGCGAGCTCGAGCATCCGCCGTTTCGCATCGTCTACCGTCTCACCGATGATGCGGTCGTGATCGTGCGGGTGTGGCGAAGCGAACGGCTCATGGACCCGAACCTGCCCTGAGGCCGGAAGAGGTGCCCGCTAGCTCGAGGCGAGCACCACGAGGTCGAAGTAGAGCGCGGCGCCCAGCAGCAGTGCGGCCACCGGCACGGACACGATCGCCCAGACCCGCTGAGTGCGCAGGTACGTGGGGATGTCCACGCGGTCGCACACGCGCCTCCAGGCCAACCCGTTGGCGCGACTCGCGAACCAGCCCATCGCCGCCACGGTGAGCGTGCCCACGAGCACCGCCATCACGAGGGTGGCCGTGTTCATCGAGGCGTTGCGCATCGCACTATCGGCGAACAGCCACAGCGGCAAGAAGATGGCGCCGGCCCACTGGCCGTGCGCCGGGCCCCAGATGGGCGGGATGAGGAACGCCGCGAGGTTGAACCGCGGCAGCACGGGGATGGGCTCCCCCTCCTCGAGCATGATGCGACCACTGATCGCCTGCGCCGGGTGGCCCGCCGCACAGCCGCCGCCGTCCACGCGCTCGACAACGCGGTTGCACATCACGCAGTAGCCGGCCTGGCGCAATACGAGGCGCGCGGCGTCGATGCCGTCGGGGGTCTCGTCAGGCAAGGATGCCCCCTACGACCGCCGCGAACACGATCGCGGGAAGCAAGTTGCCGGTGGGCAGCCGCTTGATGCCCAGCAGATCGAGACCGATGGACAGCACCAGCGCGCCACCCACCGCCGTGATCGACGAGATGACGCCTGCGGTCATGAGCGGCTTGAGCGCGGTGGCGCCCAGCGCGAGCCCGCCCTGGATGATGATGACCGGGATGATCGACAGCCCCACGCCTATGCCCAGCGTGGTGGCCAGGAACAACGCCGCGAAGCCGTCGAGCAGCGACTTGATGTAGAGCAACTGGTGATCGCCCAGGCCGTCTTGCAGCGAACCCAGCACCGTCATCGCGCCCACGCAAAACAGCAGTGATGCCGTCACGAACCCCTCGACGAGCGTGTGGCCCTTCTCGCCGGGTTCATCGGCGGCGGACTTGGGCGTGGGGGCGAAGAACGGGATCTTGTACGACACGTCCTGCAGCCAGTGGCCAAAGCGCTCGAGCCAGTGCTCGATGCGCAGCGCCTCACCGGTCAGCGCGCCTGCGATCAGCGAGCCGATGAACACGAGCGGCGCGAAGTCGCCCATGGCGGTGGCGCCCATCTTCGTGAGGCCGCCGATGCTCATCGCCGCGCCGATCACGAACGTCGACAGGCCGATGGCGGTGAAGGCGATCGTGCGGAAGCGGTCCGCGATGGCTCGGCCAAACAGCAGGCCCAGGGCGGTTCCCACGGCGATGGTCAAGACGTTGAGTACGACGCCACTCACTGGCTACGGTCCTTTCGGGTCGTCATCTTCATCGAGCCACAGGTCCGCGAGCTCGCGGGTGATGTCCCCGGCGTTGCTCGGAAGGTCTTGCTCGGACCGGTCGCCGGCGTTGCGCGGTGTGCGTCGCGAGGCGAACAGGCTTGACGCATCACGGTACTCCACATGCCTGCCGATGTCTTGGCTGATCCGCATGCGAAGCCGCATGTCGTCGGTGTAGACGATCACGCTCCCCTTCGCCACGCCGCAGCGGCGGACGATCTCGTCGTCGGCGTCGGGCGCGTACGCGGCCTTGACCGGCCCGAACATCTCGGTGGAGCGCCCGTAGTACTCACGCGCGTCGAAGACGACCACCACCTGGCCCTTGGGCGCGAGCGTGGGCGCCTGGGCGCGCAGATGCTGGACCAGGGCGTCGCGCTGACCTTGCTTGGACAGCGTGCTGAATCCCGGGTCGCGCATCGTGATGTTGTATCCGTCGACAAGTACCAGCATGCTCGAATCGTACCGCAGCCGTTTGCCGGGAGCGTCGCGCGCGCTTTCGGTGCATCGACGGGTATCAACAAGCGTGGCACCGGGTGGGTGCCACACGACACTCCAAAGGGGGATCCGCGCACATGTCGACTCGCACAGCCATCACGAAGCGCAGACTCTACGACGCCGCCATCGAGCTCATCGGCGAACGCGGCTACGACAACACCTCGGTCGACGACATCGTCGAGGCGGCCGGCATGGCCAAGGGCACGGTGTACTACCACTTCACCGGCAAGGCCGAGCTGTTCGAGTCACTCATCCGCGAGCGGATGGGGTCGCTGGTCGAGCGCTTCCGAGAGATCGAGGTCGCCCACTCCGATGACCCGCAGGCAGCGATCGCGGAACTCGTGCGGGTGCTGCTCGAGTTTCTGAGCGCAGAGACCGCTTACAGCCGCCTCATGGTCACCGAGCTGTGGCGCACGGACCGGCCGTGGTATCCAACGCTGCTGCACATGCGCACCGAGCTCGTGAACACGATGTGCCGCGTGGTGAAGTCGGGCATCGAGAAGAACGTGTTCCGAAGCGACATCGACCCGGACTTTGGCGGCTATGCGCTGTTTGGGATGACCACGTTTTGCATGCTCGACGCCTCAACGCACGAACCCCACCGCACCTACGAGGACCTGCTCGAACAGATTCTCAGCGCGACCTGGGCCGCGTTGCGCGTCTGCTGACCCACGACCCCACGACAGGAGAGCCCCATGGCCGACGTGCTGACGATGCCGAGTGTGGGCGATGTCGCCCCGCAGATCGATGCGGACACATCCAACGGCGGGCGGTTCCGGCTCTCCGAGCAACGCGGCCGGTGGGTGGTCGTGTACTTCTACCCGCGGGCCAACACACCCGGTTGAACGCACGAAGCGAAGGACTTTCAGGAGCGCAAAGCCGCCCTGGAAGCCCTCGACGCCCTCGTGGTGGGCGTGAGTGCCGACAAGCCTGAGATCCAGCGCCGATTCGTCGACAAGTACGGCCTGACCTTCCCCATGGTCCCCAACACCGACAAGACCGTGATCGACGCCTACGGGGCCCGGCAGGTGCTGGGCGTCACGGCGACTCGCAGCACGTTTCTCATCGACCCGGACGGGACCATCGCCTTCGTGTGGCCCAAGGTCAAGGTCGAGGGCCACGCCGACGACGTGATCGCCACGCTGGAAGGGCTCGCGAAGGAGCGCTCGGCATGAGAACGCCGAGGGTCGCGGTCGCGCTGCTGCTGCTCGCGTGCGCGTGGGCCGGGACCGGCTGCTCGCGGCCGCCGGCACAAACCCCGCAGGCACCCGGCACGACCCCGTCGAGCACGCCGACTCCTTCTGCGCCGGCCTCCTCGCCGCCGAGCCAGTCTGCCGAGCCCTCGGGACCGGTCGCGCTGGCCAAGCTCCGCATCACGTTGAGCCGCGTCGCCCGCGGCTTCGAGCAGCCGCTGTTCGTGACCCACGCCGGAGACGGCTCCGGTCGCCTGTTCGTGGTCGAGCAGACGGGGCGCGTGCGCGTGGTGCGCCGCGGACGCGTGGCCGACGCGCCGTTCCTCGACGTGTCGCGCCGCATCTCGACAGGCGGCGAGCGCGGGCTTCTGGGCCTGGCGTTCGCCCCGGACTATGAGACCTCCGGACGCTTCTACGTCGACTTCACCGACGCCAACGGCGACACCACCATCGCCCGCTACACCGCCGATAACCCCGCGAGCGACACGCCCAAGCTGAGCGGGCCCACGGTGGTGCTCAAGGTGCGTCAGCCCTACGCCAACCACAACGGCGGCTGCATCGTGTTTGGCCCCGACGGCAACCTGTGGATAGGCATGGGCGACGGTGGCAGCGCCGGCGACCCTCAGGCGCGCGCTCAGAACAAGAAGACGCTGCTGGGCAAGATGCTGCGGCTCGACGTGAGCGGGCCGGGCGCCGCACCGGCCATGCCGGCTGACAACCCGGGCGCGGCCGGCGATGCCTCGTTCGCACCGCAGGTGGTGCAGTACGGCCTGCGCAACCCGTGGCGCTTCAGCTTCGACCGCAAGACCGCCGACCTGTGGATCGGCGACGTGGGCCAAAACACGTGGGAGGAGATCGACGTCGTACCGATCAAGGAATCGGTGGGCGTGAACTGGGGTTGGAACCGATTCGAAGGCACGCACCCCTACCCGCCCGGCGCGTCACGCACCCCCGGGTCGGAGCGCATGCCGGTCATCGAGTACAACCACAAGCAGGGTGAGTCCGTGACCGGCGGCTACGTGTACCGAGGCTCACGCTATCCCGCGCTTGAGGGCGTCTACCTCTACGGCGACTTCGTCGACGGCTGGATCGCAGGCGCGCGGCTGGGCACAGACGGCACCATCACCGAAAAGCGGGTACTGGTGGACCGCCCGGGCATCACGCCGGCATCGTTTGGAGAGGGCGAAGACGGCACCGTCTACCTGTGCGACTACGGCGGCACCCTCTATCGCATCGAGGGACGCTAGAGCGCTGCGACTAGACGGTCGACGTCCTCGGCGGTGGTGTCCCACGACGTCACCCAGCGCACCTCGTGCATCCCGGGGGCCGCGTTCTCTCTCCACGTGTAGAAGTGGAATCGCTCCTGCAGGGATGCGACCTTGTCGGCGTCGATGAGGGCGAAGATCTCGTTGGCCTGGGGCTGTTGCGTGAGCGTGACCCCGGCCGAACGGGCCCCGGCAGCAAGCCGCTGAGTCATCTCGTTGGCGTGACGGGCCGACTCGAGCCACAGGTCGCCTTCGAGCATCGCCACGAACTGCGACGAGATGAAGCGCATCTTGCTCGACAGCTGTGTGAGCTGCTTGCGGACGAACTTGAGGTCCGAGGTCCGAGCACCGCCCATCAGCACGACCGCCTCGCCGGCGAGCATGCCGTTCTTGGTGCCGCCCAGCGAGAGCATGTCCACGCCCGCGTCGAGGGTGAGCTCACGCATCGTGCAGCCCAGCGAGGCGGCGGCGTTCGCGATGCGGGCGCCATCGACGTGGAGCAACAGGCCGTGGTCGTGCGCGTGGCGCGACAGGGCGCGCAGCTCATCGGGGGTGTAGACGGTGCCCAGCTCGGTCACGTTCGAGACGCTCACCACGCGCGGTTGCGCCGAGTGCTCGAAGCCCAGCACGCTCAGGTGCGGCTCGACAAGGGCGGGGGTGAGCTTGCCGTCGGTGGTGGCAACCGGTACGAGCTTCACACCGGCCACCCGCTCCGGCGCCGCGCACTCGTCGCAGTTCACGTGCGCCGTCTGTGCGCAGATCACGCTGTGCCACGGCGCGCACACGGCGGCAAAGGACACACAGTTCGCACCGGTGCCGTTCCAGACGAACGCGACGTCACACTCCCCGCCCACGTGCCTCTTCACGATCGCGGTTGCACGCGCTGTCCACTCGTCGTCACCGTAGGCGTGAGCGTGTCCCACATTGGCCGCCATCATCGCGGCGAAGACCTCCGGATGGACCCCGGAGTGGTTATCTGAACCGAATCCACGCCACAACATCGCATTCGCCCTTCGCCGCAGGTGCTGACAACTCACGCCAAGCACGCTAGCATAGCGCTCCACTCGCGCGGCACACACCAGGAGCCGCTGCGCACGAACCTCGTGGAGAAGCGTGGACAAGAGAGTCACACCTCAAGAGCATCCGCTGACCGCCGTGGTCCTGCACTGGGCGCACATGGCGTCCTTCGTCTACCTGGTCGCCACCGGCATCATGGTCATGCGCGCACCCGAGTCGCTCCAGACGAGCGACGCCCTGAGCCGACACCACATGATCGGCTGGGTCGTGTTCCTCCTGACCGCCTTCATCCGCTACGCCTGGGCGTTTCTGGGCGACGGGTCCGCCGAGAAGGGTTCTCACGAACTTGTCTCGGATTGGCGGCACTTCACCTTCAAGCGCGGCGACGGCCGCGAGGTCGTGCTGTGGCTCACCAAGTACGCGAAGCCCGGAACCGACGTGCCCCAGGTCGCGAAGTACAACCCGCTCCAAAAGATCGTCTACGCGATCTGCTTTCCTACGGCGATCCTGCTGATGGCGATCTCCGGCTTCGCGCTGTCGCCTTCGTTCTCGGGGATGGTGACGTGGTTCACCGACCTCATCGGCGGCGTTGAGAGCGCGCGACTCGTCCACGACGCGGGCATGATGCTGCTGATCGCGTTGTCGCTGCTCCACCTGTACGCGGCGATCTATGGCGGCGCCGGCCGCATCCTGATGATGCTGCTGCACTGGGTGCCGGAGAAGTACCGCGCCGAGTAGCGGCTAGTCCTGGGGGCCACCGAAGAGTTCGTCGCACCTCGCGACGTAGGCCTGCAAGACCTCCGGAAGGTCGTTCACATCGCCGGGCGCGGGCATGGGCGCCGAGTTGTAGGTGTCCAAGAACAGCACCCGCTGGCCGTCGAGCTTGCCGGCGTGCGCATCGGCGAGCATCGCTGCGAACGCCTTGCCCGTGTAGGTGGTCTCGAGCTTGACCCCCTGTGACGCAGCCAGCTCCACCGCGGATGTGGTCTCGGGTGTCACCACGCCGTAGCCCGGCTCGAACCAGTCGTCGCGAAGCGTGAACGGCAGGTCGTCGAGCGTGTAGGCCGGGAAGTCCGCGTCGATCTCGCGCAGGAATTCGATGAGCTCGCAGGTCAGGCGCTGGGCGTAGGCGTGGTTGGCGACCTCTGCCGGCGTGACCCGGACCGTTTCGACCCGCGTGGGTGCGCCGGCCGCCGCGAACCCAGCCGCAAGCCCAAGCGCCGTGCCGAGCGTGCCGCCCGCGAGGTAGACCACGTCGGCCGGTGCGTCGAGCTGGTCGCAGATCTCGAGCGCCGCGTTCACGTAGCCGGTCGCGCCACGGGCGTCGGAACCGCCCATGGGGATGGTGAGCGGCTCGACGCCATCGCGCTGAGCGACCTCGCGGATCGCCTCGACCGCGGCGCGCCTGCCGTCCCAGCCGTCGACCAGATGGATGACGGTGCCCAGCGCGGCATGCGCCCTGAGAGTCGCAGCCGCGAAGGGGCCCGGCTCCTGCGGCGACAGGACCACGTGCGGCTCGAGCCCCAGGGAGCGCGCGTGGACCGCGGTGGCGAGCGCGTGGTTCGACCCGTACGCGCCAAAGGTCAGCACGGACTTGCAGCCACGGTGCAGCGCCTCGCCCAGCAGGAACTCGAGCTTGCGCACCTTGTTGCCGCCGTACAGCGAGCTGGTCAGGTCATCGCGCTTCAGCAGCAGCCCAAAGCCCACGCGCGACGGCAACACACCGTCCACCACGTCGATAGGCGTGGGAAGCGAGCACAACTCGACCCGGGGCGCCTGAGCGGATCCGGGGAAGCGGTCGAACAGCGGCAACGTCATGGTCTTCTCGCGCCTCTCGGTGACTGGATGTGGGCGTGCGGGTCACCCCGCCGCCACCAGTCTAGCGCGGTCCATGCATGCCGGGCCTAGACCGCCCAGTCACGCCTCACGCTCAGGTGCGACACGTACTCGTGGCGCGCGGCGTTCTCGGCGTCGAGCTTGCTGAGCGACTCGTCGGCGGCGCGCAACCGCTCGGCCATCTTGCCCAGGACGCGACGCACGAACGGATCGCCGGCCAAACGGTCGAACTCCTCGGCGTCGATGTAGCGCAGCTCGACCGGGCCATCGGCTTGCGCCGTCGCCGAACGTGGCTTGCCGTCGAACATGGCCATCTCGCCGAAGAACTCACCCGACCCCAGAATGGCGAGGGTGGTCTCGTGGCCGTCGCGTCCGCGCCAGATGCGCACCTTGCCCGTCAGGATCGTGAACATCCCGTTGGGCTCGTCGCCTTGCGAGAAGATGATCGCTCCGTCGCGATAGCGCCGAAGCAAGATGTCGCCGCTCATCGCATCCCCCTTGGTCCCGATGGCACCGCTAGGGGGTTGCTACCCCGCGAAGGCACGCGCACGCCGCGGCGCGGGGTCATCCTAAGGGATGAACTTGGAGCGGGGCGACCCGGTGCGCCTACTCGTAGGCGATCGCGTCGCGGATCGAGACCTGGCTGGCCCGCCACGCAGGAAGCAGGCTCGCGATGACCGCGATCGCGACCACGAGCACCAGCCACGCCACCACGCCCTGCAGCGAGAACGAGTAGCTCAGGGGCAGCGACATCGCGCCGCCCAGCGCGTTCACGAGCCACACGGACAGAGGCCACGACAGCACCGCCCCCAACGCCCACGCCATGAGGGCCACGGTGACGCCCTCGGTGATGTAGATGCCAAATATCGCACCGTGGCTCGCGCCTATCGAGCGCATGACGCCGATCTCCCTGGTCGACTCGAGCACGTTGATGGTCATCGTCCCGGTCAGCCCGATGACCCCCACCGCCGCAAGCAGCGACGCCATGATGACGAGGAACGTCACGAGGATGCCCAACTGGCTCGCGACCGTCGAGCGCTGGGCCGTGAGGGTCTGGGAGCCCGAGATGGGGTAGTTGGCCTTGTCGAGCCGGTTCTCCACCGCTTGCGCGAGCTGGGCCTGCGCATCGGCGGTGTGGGTGTCGCTTTGCATGAGCAGGCGCGTGACGCCGCCGGTTCCCCCGAGCGCCGCATCGAGCTGCTCTCGGTCGATGAAGACCACCGGGCCCATCAGCTGGCCGGTCGCCAACCCCACCACCTTCCAGTCGCGCTCCTCGCCGCGCGTGGTGAGGGTGAGGGTGTCGCCCACGGTGAGGTACGGCTCGTCTTTGAGCACATCGGTGTTCACGACGATCCCGTTCTCCACGGCGGGGTCGAGCCACGTGCCGGCCACGAGCTCGGGGTGGACGAAGCGGCTGTTGGCGGGGATGCCCAGCGCGTAGATGTCCTCGTTCTCGGAGCCGTCCGCGCGCTTGAGTGACGCCTGCGACTCAAGCCACGTCTCGACCGCGGTGACCCCGTCGACCTTGGCGGCCTCGCGCTCGAGATCGGCGCGCGGCACGAGGCGCGACAGGTAGATCTGCGCGTCGTAGTTCCACCACGCGCCGATGTCGTCGACCGTCTGCAGCGTGGACGCGCGCACCGTCCACACCGCCATGACCACGCCCGATGCCAGCACCAGCGTGATCAGCGTGAGCGTGAGGCGTCCCTTGCGCAGGAAGGTGTTGCGCAGCGCGAGCGCCATGGGCCGAGGCAGGCCGCGAATGAGTCCCAGCGCGCGATCCACGAAGCCGTGCCCGAACTTGACCGACGAGCTGCCGGCGTTGAGCGCCTGGGCAACGGGAAGGATCGCTCCCTGCCTGACCGGGAACGCCGCAGCCAGCACAGGCACCACGATGCCCACCGCGATCTCGACCCCGATGACCCAGCCCGGCGGCATCGAATCCGTGACGCGGAAGTTGAGCACGCCTGCGGCGAACGTGATGAACATGCCGCCCACCCACAGGCCAAGCGGCACCGCGATGGCGACGGCCAGGACGCCGTAGGCCACCACCAGCGCGAGGTACATGCCCGCGATCTGGCCGCGCCGGCCGCCGATCGCCTTCATGATGCCCACCTGCCGCACCTGCTGCGCCATGATCGCCTGGACCGTGGTCACCACGAGGAAACCCGACAGCGCGAGCGCCATCACGCCCATCGCAAGCAGCAGAAGCGAGATGGCCTTGAAGATGTCGCCCAGGAAGTGACTCCCGGGCTCTGGGACGGTGGTGCGGTACGTGGTGATGCCCGCCGCCGTCAGGTCCGTGTCGCGGATGTCGGCCGCGATGCGGCTCGCAGCCGCCCGCGACAGCGACGGGTCCATGACCACCGAGAGGTGATTGAGGTCTTCCGGCTCGTTGAGCAGCTTGAGCGTGTCCATCGACACGAACCCGGTCACGGCGTTTTGGAACTGCGCAGGGATCGTGTTGATGTCGTGGGCGAACCCCACCACGCGCAGCTGCGCGCGCGTCCCATCGGCGGACTCGACGGTGATGGTCTCGCCCACGCTCACGTCGGCGATCTGAAGCGCGCTGCTCTCGAGCACCACCTCGCCCTGGCCCGGCGGCCACGACGTGGCCTCCTCGCGCACGATCTTCTGCACGCCGCTGCGCTCGAAGTCGGGCAACGCCCATAGCCGCATGGTCTCCCACCCGGCAGAGGTGCCACCGGATGTCGCAGCGCCCGGCTGGGTGGAGTAGCGAACCGTCACGCGGCGGCGTCCTTCGGCGGCGCGCACGTCTCGGCGCTCCGTCACCGCACGAGGCAGACTCTCCGTGAACCCGCTCGTGTCGAACTCCGCCGATGCCTTGGCGCTCGCCGTGAAGTCCACCGAGAACTCGCGCATGAGCACCTGCCGCCCGCCCATGACCACCGCGACCGCGAACACACCCACGGCGATCGACAGGACGACGAGGACGGTGCGGATCTTGTGACTGGTGAGGTCTCGGACGATCTTGCTCCAGCGGGGGTTAGCCATGGTGCGACGACCCCGCGGCGACCTCCTGCGCCAGCTCTGCCTCAAGCCAGCGGCGACGGTCCTCGACGATCTCGCCGTCGGCGACGTGCAGCGCACGGGTGACGCGCTCCGCGAGGTCGTTGTCGTGGGTCACCATCACGATGGTCTTGCCGCCTGCAACAAGCTTCTCGAACAGCTCGAACACCGCGTCTGCGGTCTTGGAGTCGAGGTTACCGGTGGGTTCATCGGCGGCGATGATGGGCGGGTCGTTGGCGAGTGCGCGCGCGATGGCGACGCGCTGCTGCTGGCCGCCGGACAGCGCCGAGGGCAGCTTGTGCGCCTGGTCGACCATCTCCACCTGCTCGAGGAGCTCCATCGCGATGCGCGGACGGTCGTCCACCTTGTAGACGTTGCAGAAGTCCATGGGGAGCATGACGTTCTCGATGAC
>CAYOHY010000028.1:0-26913 GCA_964403885.1 uncultured Eubacteriales bacterium | reverse complement strand
CCCTCGCGGCTGAACAGCTTGATGCCGTTGTACTCGGGAGGGTTGTGGCTCGCCGAGATGACCACGCCGCCGTCCGCCCCAAGCTCGCGCACCAGATGCGCCACCGCGGGAGTCGGGACGATGCCGCACACGAGCGCATCGCCGCCACCTGCGGTGATGCCGGCAACGAGTGCGGCCTCGAGCATCTCGCCGCTGCGGCGCGTGTCTCGGCCCACGACGATGCGGCCCTTGCCGTGATCGGCCAGGAAGTGGCCGGCGGCCTCTCCCAGTCGGAACGCAAGCTCAGGTGTGAGCTCCTTGTTCGCGATGCCGCGTACGCCGTCAGTGCCAAAGAGTCGCGTGCTCATGTCGTCTCGTCTCCTGTAACAGACACGGGGCCCGCCGCAAGCGGCAGGCCCCGGTTCGGTTTGCTGTTGTGCGGTGAAGAGGTCCTAGCGCTTGCTGAACTGCGGGCGCTTGCGGGCCTTCTTGAGACCGTACTTCTTGCGCTCGACCATACGCGGGTCGCGGCGCAGCAGGCCGGCCTTCTTGAGCTCGGGACGATAGTCCTCGCCGGCCTCGAGAAGCGCACGGGCGATGCCGAGGCGAAGCGCGCCGGCCTGACCCGAGACGCCACCGCCGTGCATGGTCGCGATGACGTCGAAACGATCGACGGTCTCGGTGACCTTGAACGGGATGAGCGCGTAGTTGACGAGAGCCTCGCGGCCGAAGTACTCGGCAGCGGTCTTCTTGTTGCAGGTGACGACACCGGTGCCAGGCACCAGACGCACACGGGCAACCGCGTTCTTGCGGCGGCCGGTGCCGAGATAGACAGCCTTGTTCTCAGCCATTGACTAGCCCTCCAGCGTGATCTGACGCGGCATCTGAGCCTGGTGCGGATGCTCCGGGCCGGCGTAGACCTTGAGCTTGCGGTTCATCGCGCGGCCGAGAGTGTTCTTCGGCAGCATGCCCTTGACGGCCTTCTCGATGATGCGCTCAGGGTGCTTCGCCAGCATGCGCTGGAACGAAACCTCCTTGAGGCCACCGGGGAAGCCGCTGTGGGAGTAGTAGTTCTTGGTGTTGGCCTTGTTGCCGGTCAGGCGGATCTTCTCGGCATTGATGATGACGACAAAGTCGCCGGTGTCGACGTGCGGCGTGTAGGTCGGCTTGCGCTTACCCTTCAGGATCTGCGCAACCTCGCTCGCGAGCCGGCCGAGCACCATATCCGTGGCGTCGATGAGCAGCCACTCGCGCTCGACTTCGCCAGGCTTGGCGTGGTAGGTCTTCACGGGTCCTCCAACTACGGTGAGTTTCATGTGTTCGTGTCACGGGGCTGTTGGAAACGAACCCTGCCATTCTATCTTCGGTGGCAGGGAGCGTCAATCAAACACGCGCCCGGGCGTATCTATACCCCGACGAACCGTCCACGCATCATACAGCCCAGACGTCGTCCGGGTACTCCACGCGCCACAACGTGAGCCCTTGAGCAGGTGCAGTGGGTCCGGCCGCCGAGCGATCGCACGCCGCCAGCGCCTCGGCCATCCAGTCGGCCTCACGCCGCCCTGTGCCCACCTCCACGAGCGATCCCACGATGACCCGCACCATCGAGTGCAGGAACGCGTTGCCCACCACGCGGACGGTGAGGCAGCGCTCGCCCAGGTGCTCTTCGTCGATGATGTCGACGACATCGACGCGCCTGAAGGTCCGTTTGCCCTCGGCCGATTCAGCCACGCAAAAGCTCCTGAAGTCGTGCTCGCCCACAAGCGCCCGTGCCGCTTCGCGCATCGCGGGCGCGTCGAGCTCCGAGGCTGTGTGCCACACGTACCGCGACGTGAACAAGGGCGGCACGGTACCCGCGACGATCCGGTACCGGTACTCACGCGACACCGCATCGAATCGTGCCGAGAACCCCGCGCGTGCGCGCCGCACCTCCCGCACGACGATCCCTTCGCCCGTGAGCGCGTCGAGCGAACGCCGGAGCCTCCTCAAGTCGGGCTCGGTACCGGGTGCTTCGAAGCTCACCACCTGACCGAGGGCATGCACCCCAGCATCGGTCCTCCCCGCCCCGACCGTCTGCACCTCCCGACGCAAGACCGTCGCGAGCGCTGACTCGATTCTTCCTTGCACCGTCTCCAGACCAGGCTGCCGAGCGAACCCTGCGAACAATGAGCCGTCATAGGAGACGGTCAGCGTGAGCGTCTCCTGGGGCACCGCGTCTTCGTGTCCGAGTATCGGACCCTGAGTCATCGTCACCAGATCACCGCCACGATCATGAACGCGCTCACTCCCACTGCAAGAACGAGCCAGTCGGCCCGGACCATCTTGAGCTCCCTCAGGCGTGTACGTCCCCGCCCGGTGTAGCACCGAGACTCCATGGCGATGGCCAGATCGTCCGCGCGCCTGAACAGCCTCACGAACAAGGGCACGAGCACAGGAATCCACGCCTTGGCCCGCTGGACGAGTCCACCTTCATCGAACCGTGCCCCGCGCGCGGTCTGCGCAACCACCACCCGTTCCGCCTCCTCGGCGGTGATGGGGATGAACCGTAGCGCGATGGACAACATCATCGCGACGTCATCGACCGGAAAACGAACCTTGCCCAAAGGCCTCATGAGCGACGACAACGCGTCCGTGAGCGCGACGGGCGAGGTCGTCAGAGTGACAAGCGAGCTTCCCAGCACGAGCAGCAGTATTCGGATCGCGAAGAACAGTCCCTTGGACAACCCTGCCGGATCCACGGAGAGCTTTCCCACCTCCAGGATGCCATCGGCCTGCCCCCACTGCAGTGCGTTGGCCGCAACCGTGAACACGAGCAGCCACGCGACTGCGCGCAATCCTCGTGCGGCGATGCGCCACGGCACTCTCGACAGAGTCACCGCCAACGCCACAAGGGCACCTGCAGCGGCCAGGCCGCGCCATGAGCCGACCGCGAAGAGCGACACCGTGAACGCGGCCGTGACCACGATCTTCACGCGCGCGTCGGTGGAATGCACCACTGAGTCGCCAGGCACGAACTGCCCAAACGGCACCGGGACGGCCATCAGCTGCTCACCCGCCCTATGGACAGCGACACGGCCGCCCTCACCGGATCCAGCGAGAGCTCTGGCAGGTCGAGGCCCCGCCTGCGTGCAAGCCGTTGGACCTCCAGCACATCCGGCGCGCGCAACCCGGCCGACGCGAGATGCTCCGGCTCCTGAACCAACGCCTGCGCATCACCACTCCACGCGACCATCCCGCCCGACAAGACGATCACGCGGTCAGCCTCACCGAGAAACTCCTCAGCACTGTGACTGACCACGACCACTCCTGCGGAGTCGCGCATTGACAGCACTACCTGACGCAGTATGCGCCGACCCCGAGCATCAAGTCCTGCGGTGGGCTCGTCGGCCATGAGATAACGCGGGCGCATGGCAAGCACGCCCGCGATCGCAGCGCGCCTTGCCTCTCCGCCCGACAGCGCAAAGGGAGAGCGCGGGCCGAACTCGTCCGGCGACAGCCCTACGCGCTCAAGCGCCTCTCGGGCCACGGCATCGGCCTCGGCTTTGCTCGCACCCAGATTGCGGGGGCCAAATGCCACATCGTCGAGAACGGTGTCCGCGAACAGCTGGGACTCCGCATCCTGGAACACCAGCCCCACAACGCCGCGCGCACTGCTGCGCCCAAGGGGCGCTCCGTCGAGCGTAGCCGAACCATCAGCCGGATCCATCAGGCCGGCAGCCAGACGCAAGAGCGTCGACTTGCCCGAACCGGTGGAGCCCAGCACCAGTACCAGCTCACCCACCGAGACCTCGAGGTCGACCCCCTGAAGCGCCTGGACAGCGAATGACGTCCCGGCACCGTACGTGTATCCAACACCGTTCAGCGACAGACTCACAGGGCATCGACCACCGCAGAAGGCGTGGCGGCCGCAAAGGGCAGCGGGACCCCCATGCGACGCAGCTCCGCGGCAAGCACCGCGATACCGGGAAGCTCGAGGCCCAACGACTCCACCAGCCCGGCGTCTGACATCAGGTCGCCTGGCTCGCCTTCGAACGCGATCCTCCCCGCATCCAAGACGAGTACGCGGTCTGCGCGTGCGGCCTCGGCCAGGTCGTGGGTCACCATCATGATGCCGTGGGACCTGGCCCTCAGGCCCTCGACAACCGCGAGCACCTCGTCCCGCCCACGCGGGTCGAGCATCGAGGTGGGCTCATCGAGCACGATGAAGTCGGGCCGCATCGCCACGGCGCCCGCAATCGCAAGTCTCTGCTTCTGTCCTCCGGACAGAAGATGCGGCTCACGTCGTTCGAAACCACGAAGTCCCACCGCCTCAAGTGCGGCATCGACGCGCAGCCTGATCTCCTCACGGGGCACCCCCATGTTCTCGGGCCCAAAAGCAACGTCGTCCTCCACCGAGGTGGCCACGATCTGGTCGTCAGGGTTCTGGAACACCACGCCCACCGACTCGCGTAGCTCCCGAGAGCGTGACGCATCCGCCGTCGAGTACCCGCAGACGGTCACACGCCCTGTGCTGGGCAGGAGCAGACCGTTGACCAAACGGACCGTCGTGGACTTGCCGGAACCGTTCGAGCCAAGGATGGCCACCCATTCGCCCCGGGCGCACGTAAAGGACACGCCGTCGAGCGCTCGCCTCGAACCAGCGTCTTGTCCGTACGCGAAACTCACATCGTCAAAGCGAATCAAGGACGATCTCCCAGATGGACCGAGAAACGAATGAGGGCCCCTCTCGGGGCCCTCACATGGTACCGCTCGTAGCCGGTGCCCGTCTTAGTCGACGAGCTCCATGATGACCATCGGCGCAGAGTCGCCCTTGCGGGGACCGAGCTTGAGGATACGGGTGTATCCACCCTCGCGGCCCTCGAAGCGCTCCTTCTCGGCGAAGATCTTGGCGACGACTTCCTTGTTGCCAAGGGCAGCGATCGCGAGACGACGCGAATGCACGTCGCCCTTCTTCGCCCAAGTGATCGTCTTCTCAACGAGAGGACGAACCTCCTTGGCGCGGGTCTCGGTGGTCTTGATGCGGTCGTGAGTCAGAACCGCGATGGCCAGGCTCTTCAGCATCGCCTTGGTGTGCGACGCGTCGGTGCCGAGCTTACGGCCCTTCTTGAGGTGTCTCATCTCAGCGCTCTCCCGTTACAGCTTGAGATTGAGGCCCATGGACACAAGCTTGTCCTTGACCTCCTCGATGGACTTAGCGCCGAAGTTGCGGATGTTGAGCAGGTCCTGCTCGGAGCACTCCGTCAACTGACCGATCGTGTTGACGCCCTGGCGCTTCAGGCAGTTGTAGGAACGGACCGACAGGTCGAGCTCCTCGATCGGGGTGTCGAGCACGCTCTCGCCCTCATCGACGGCGGCGGCGAAGATGCCCTCATCGGACATCACGGTCGACGCCTGGTCGACGAAGAGCATCATGTGCTCGTCGATGATCCGGCCGGCACGCGCGACGGCGTCGCCCGGATCGACCGCACCATTGGTCTCAACCTCGAGGGTGAGCTTGTCATAGTCGGTGCGCTGGCCGACACGGGTGTTCTCCACGACATACGTGCAACGCACGACGGGCGAGAACAGCGAGTCGACCGTGATGACGCCGATAGGATCCTCGGCGCGCTTGTTGCGGTCGGCCGAGACATAGCCGCGGCCGACACCGATGCGCACGCTCATGTCGAGCTTGGCACCGTCGTTCAGGTTCGCGATCACGTGCTCCGGGTTCACCAGCTCGAACTCGGCAGGGACCTTGAGGTCCGCACCCGTGACGGTCGCAGGACCGGTCACGGAAAGGGTCGCCACAGCATCGCCGGCACCAACGCCGGTGTCCTGGAAGACAAGACCCTTCACATTGAGAACGATATCGGTGACGTCCTCGCGGACACCGTCGATCGACGCGAACTCGTGCTGGACGCCCTCGATACGGATCGACGTGGCGGCAGCACCCTGCAGCGACGACAGCAGCACGCGACGCATGCAGTTGCCCAGCGTGTAGCCGAAGCCGCGCTCAAGCGGCTCGACGACATAGCGAGCGATGCGGTCATCGATGCGGTCGACCGTGACCTGGGGCCTCATGAACTCAGTCATCAAGCAGCCTCCCTGGCTTCTCGGTCCAACTACTTCGAGTACAGCTCGACGATGAGCTGCTCGCGGACAGGAGCGTCGATCTGCTCACGGGTGGGCAGCGAGACGATGGTGCCCTGCAGCTTCTCCATGTCGACCTCAAGCCAACCAGGAACCTCGATCTTCTCAGACGCGATGATCGCGGTCTTGATGACCAGCAGGTCCTTCGACTTGGAAGTCACGGCAACGAGATCACCCGGACGCACGCGGTACGACGGGATGTCGACGCGGCGGCCGTTCACGGCGATGTGGCCGTGGCGGACGATCTGGCGAGCCTCGTCACGCGACTTGGCGAAACCAAGGCGGTAGACGACGTTGTCGAGACGGCTCTCAAGGATACGCAGCAGGTTCTCGCCGGTGATGCCGGTCTGACGGCTGGCGAGGGTGTAGTAGCCACGGAACTGCTTCTCGAGCAGGCCGTAGATACGCTTGGTCTTCTGCTTCTCACGAAGCTGTACGCGGTACTCACTGTCGCGCGGCCGCTTCTTGCCCGCCTGACCCGGCGGGTACGGACGACGCTCGATGGCGCACTTGTCGCCATAACAACGGTCGCCCTTGAGGAAGAGCTTAATTCCTTCGCGGCGGCACAGACGGCAATCCGCCCCGGTGTAACGTGCCATCTTATCTAGGTCCCTTCAGGTAAAAGCTAGACGCGGCGGCGCTTGCGCGGCCGGCAGCCGTTGTGCGGAACAGGCGTGCAATCCTGGATGCTCGCGATCTCGAGGCCAGCGGCCTGAAGCGAACGGATTGCGGTCTCGCGACCCGAACCCGGGCCCTTCACGAAGACCGAGACCTTGCGCAGGCCGTGCTCCTGCGCCATCTTGGCGGCAGCCTCAGCGGCGAGCTGGGCGGCGAACGGCGTCGACTTGCGCGAGCCCTTGAAGCCCACGGTGCCGGCCGACTGCCATGAGATCACGTTGCCCGAGGGATCCGTGATGCTCACGATGGTGTTGTTGAAGGTGCTCTTGATGTGCGCCTGGCCGACTGCGATGTTCTTACGCTCGCTACGCTTCAGGCGAGTGCGCACGTTCTTCTTCTTAGCGGCCATGCTTACTTGCCCTTCTTCTTAGCGCCGATCTGACGACGCGGCCCCTTACGGGTACGCGCGTTCGTGTGAGTGCGCTGACCGCGGACCGGAAGGCCCTTGCGGTGACGCAGGCCGCGGTAGCAGCCGATCTCCATCAGACGCTTGATGTTCTGAGCGACTTCACGGCGAAGGTCACCTTCGACCTTGACGTTCTTGTCGATGTACTCACGCAGACGCACGACCTCTTCTTCAGTGAGGTCACGCACGCGAGTGTCGGGGTTGATGCCGCACTCACGCAGAATCCGCTGGCTGGTCGTAAGACCGATTCCAAAGATGTAGGTCAGGCCGATCTCAACGCGCTTCTCGCGCGGAAGGTCGACACCTGTGATACGGGCCACGCGTGCTCCCTCCTAGCCCTGGCGCTGCTTATGGCGCGGGTTCTCGCAGATAACGAGAACGCGGCCATGGCGCCGGATCACCTTGCACTTGTCGCACATCTTCTTGACAGAAGGACGTACCTTCATCGTTCCGTTTCCTTTCGGCGAAACAAATCTATTTCCACGCCCAGCCGCAGGCGTGAGTTGTCCTACAGCCCAACGGCACACACGCCGCCGGGAGTGTCCACTTGCCGGTCGTTCGAACCTACTTGTAGCGGTAGGTGATGCGCCCGCGCGACAGATCGTACGGCGAGAGCTCGACGACGACCTTGTCCCCCGGGAGGATGCGGATGTAGTGCATGCGCATCTTGCCGGAAATGTGAGCAAGCACCTTGTGACCGTTCTCCAACTCCACGCGGAACATCGCGTTGGGCAGGGGCTCGATCACGGTACCTTCGAGCTCGATGGCGTCGTCTTTCTTCGTCACTACCTAGTAGCTCCTTCAAGGGGCCTGAATCCGCAAGTGGTTATGGTACCTCAAGCAGAATGGCTGCGTCCAGAACAAGTTCGTACCCCGTAGGGCGATTACTCCTGCGTCAGTACCAAAGGTCCGTTCTCGGTGATGGCCACGGTGTGCTCGAAGTGAGCCGACAGTGAGCCATCCCGGGTGACCACGGTCCATCCGTCAGGCAACGCATCAACGGCGAATCCGCCTTGATTGACCATCGGCTCGATGGCGAACACCATGCCCACCTCAAGCCTCGGTCCCGTGCCCGCCTTACCGTAGTTGGGCACGTTGGGGTCTTCATGCATGGCACGACCGATTCCGTGCCCCACGTACTCCCTGACAACACCGAAGCCCTGGGCCTCTGCGACGCTCTGCACCGCGGCACCGATATCGTAGAGACGATTGCCCGCCCGTGCTGCTTCGATACCGCTCGCCAGAGACGCCTCGGTGGTCTCAAGAAGACTCTGTGCGGCCGGTGAGATCACTCCTACACCAAAGGTCTTGGCATTGTCGCCGAAGTACCCCTGGAACACCGCACCCACGTCCACGGAGATGATGTCTCCATCGGCCAGCACGACCGACGCCGAAGGGATGCCGTGAACGACCTGATGATTGATCGACGTGCACAGCGTGGCGGGGTAGCCGTGGTAGCCCTTGAACGCCGGAGCGGCCCCGGATTCCCGGATGACCGACTCGGCGATCTCGTCGAGCTCAGCCGTCGTCACACCCGGAGCGACGGCCTCCCCCACCAGACGCAAGGCGCGGGCGCTGATGCGCCCGGCCTCACGCATGATCTCGATCTCGGAAGCGGACTTGCGAATGATCACGCGTGTCCTAAGCCTCCAGGATGGCTTTGACTTCGGCCCACACGACGTCGACCGGTCGGTCGCCGTCAAGCGAGTGAAGCACGCCCTTTGAGCCGTAGTAGTCGATCAATGGAGCAGTCGAACGCTCATAGACATCAAGTCTGTTGCGCACGGTGGTCTCGTTGTCGTCATCACGCTGAACGAGCGCTCCGCCGCAGGCAACACAGGTGTCACCCTCGGCGGCAGACGTGATGCGGCCACACTCACCACAGGTACGACGAGACGTCAGTCTCGAGACGATGACCTCGGGGTCAACGATCACGGCGATCGCCGCATCGATGGACTTGCCGAGCGAGTCAAGCTCGACATCGAGGGCCTCCGCCTGAGCGGTGGTCCGGGGAAACCCGTCAAGGATGAAGCCCTTGTCGGTGTCCGACTGGGACAGGCGATCCTTCACGAGGCCGATAACGACCGCGTCCGGAACCAACTCGCCCGCGTCCATGTAGCGCTTCGCCTCAAGACCGAGCTCGGTCCCATTGGCGACGGCGGCACGGAGGATGTCCCCGGTCGAGATGTGCGGCAAGCCGTACGCCTCGATGATGCGAGCCGCCTGCGTGCCCTTGCCGGCCCCCGGAGCTCCCAGAAGTACGATGTTCATCCGAACCCCTCTCCCCTTGCCTGTCCTACTTGAAGAAACCGTCGTAGTGACGCATCTTCAGCTGGCTCTCGATCTGAGTCATGGTCTCAAGGGCAACGCCCACCATGATCAGGATCGACGTACCACCAAACTGCTGCACAAGGCGGTTGTTGGTGAAGCTGAAGATGATCGACGGCACAACCGCGATGACACCCAAGAACAGTGCGCCCGGAAGCGTGATCCTGTTCAAGACGTTCTCGATGTAACGAACGGTCGTCACACCGGGACGAACGCCGGGGATGAAGCCGCCGCTCTTACGCAAGTTGTCCGACAGATCGATGGGGTTGAAGACGAGAGCCGTGTAGAAGTACGTGAAGAACACGATCAGCCCGAACTCCAGGACCCAGTTGAGAGGCCCACGCGCCATCGCGTTCGCCACATTCGTGAACCACTGCGGTGCGTTCGACCCGAGCATGACGGCCAGCTGAGTCGGGAAGTAGAGCAGCGAGGTCGCGAAGATGATCGGCACGACATTGGCGCCGTTGATCTTGAGCGGGATGTAGGTCCCCGATCCGCCATACACGCGACGGCCGACGACTCGCTTCGCGTACTGCACCGGGATACGGCGCTGCGCGCGCTCCATGTAGACGATCGCCGCGATGACCAAGGCCACGATGACGATCATACCGACGGTCACAAACCAGTCACCGAACTGGATCGACTGCGCGATGGTGACAGGGAACCTCGACACGATGCTCGCAAAGATGAGCAGCGACATTCCGTTGCCGATACCACGCTGGGTGATCAACTCACCGAACCACATGATGAGCGCGGTGCCCGCGATGAGCGAGATGATGATCACCGTTGCCGTGAACGGGAAGGGCGGGAGGCCCGGACCGGACACGGGGAGTGCGCCCGGAACGCTGCGGAACAGCGTCAGCAGGCCGAGCGAAGACAGCAGCGCGATACCCAGGGTCATATAGCGAGTGATCTGGGTGATGCGGCGCTGACCGGACTCGCCCTCCTTCTGCCACGCCTCGATCTGCGGGATGACTCCCTGCAGAAGCTGCATGATGATCGAGGACGTGATGTAGGGCATGATGCCCAGCGAGAACACCGAGAACTGCGACAGGGCGCCGCCCGAGAACAGGTTCAGCAGGCCAAGCGTGGCTGCGTCGGCGACCTGGTTCTGGATCACGGTGGTGTCAACGCCGGGAACCGGAATGTACGAACCCACGCGGTACAGGCAGATGATGCCGAGGGTGAAGAGTATCTTCCTTCGGAGCTCCGGAACCCTGAACGCGTTAGCGATCGCAGTTAGCACGGCGTCTCGACCGTCCCTCCTGCGGCCTCGATCTTGGCCTTAGCGGGGCCGGACACTTTGTCCACCTGAACGGTGAGCTTCTTGGTGAGCTCGCCGTCGCCGAGCACCTTGACGAGCTCGGAGGTCGACTTGATGACACCCTTGGCGACCAACTCGGCGCTGGTCACCGTGTCGCCATCAGCGAACAGCTCGCTCAGGCGCGACACGTTGACGACCGAGTACTCGACGCGGTTGCGGTTCGTGAAGCCAGGGAGCTTCGGAAGACGCATGTGCATCGGGTTCTGGCCACCCTCGAAACCGGGGCCCTTGCCGCCACCGGCGCGTGAGTTCTGACCCTTGTCACCGCGACCTGCGGTGCTTCCGTGACCGCTGCCGTTGCCGCGGCCGACGCGCTTGCGGTTCTTACGAGAACCGGGCGCAGGGAAAAGATCGTGAATCTGCATTGCGTGGTACTCCTTCATGTTCGCTACCGGTGGACTCTCCACCGTCGCCGGCCGCTCGCCGCCGGCTGACTGCATACATCACGGCATCGTATCAGACACCGAAGGCCCGGCGCATTCGCACCGGGCCTCAGTAAGCGGACAATTCGCCGCTAGAGCTCCTCGACCTTCACCAGGTGCTTGACCTTGAAGATCATTCCTCGGACGGCCGGCGTGTCCACCTGCTCGATCGAGTCATTGATCCGCTTCAGGCCCAGTGCACGCACCGTGGCCTTCTGGTCGGCCTTCTGGCCGATGGTGCTGCGCACCTGGGTGACCTTGAGGGTCTTGGCCTGCGTGTTCTTCGGCATGGACTACTCCTCCCAGCCGTAAATCTCAGCAACGGTCTTGCCGCGGCGACGTGCGACCTCATCGGCGCTCGAGAGAGCCTTGAGGCCCTCAGCGGCGGCCTTGACCATGTTCAGCGCGTTGTCGCTGCCCAAGGACTTGCTGAGGATGTCGTGGATACCGCACAGCTCGAGCAGCGCGCGAACCGGACCACCGGCGATGATACCGGTACCCGGCGCAGCCGGCTTGAGCATCACGCGACCGGCGCCGAACACGCCGTAGATCTCGTGCGGAATGGTCCCGTTCACCACGGGCACCTTGAACATGTTCTTCTTGGCATCTTCGATGCCCTTCTTGATGGCGATCGGCACTTCCTGGGACTTGCCCATGCCGACGCCGACGTTGCCCGCACCGTCGCCCACGACCACCAGAGCGGTCAGCGCGAAACGGCGACCACCCTTGACGACCTTAGAGACACGGTTGATATAGACAACCTTCTCCTGGAGCTCCGACACCGGGGCTTCCCTGCGCGCCATACCTTTCCTCCCTAGAACTTCAGGCCGGCGCTACGAGCACCGTCAGCCAGAGCCTTGACCCGACCGTGATACAGGCGGCCACCTCGGTCGAACACGACCTCGGTGACACCGGCCTCGACGGCCCGGCGGCCCACTGCTTCACCAACGGCCTTGGCGGCCTCGATGTTGGAGCCCGAGGCGAGTGACGCCTTGAGCTCCTTGTCCAGGCTCGAAGCCGACACGACCGTAAGGCCGGTGGCGTCATCGATCACCTGGGCGTAGATGTGAGCATTCGTACGGTTTACACACAGACGCGGACGCGCCGCGGTGCCGCTGACCTTACCGCGGACACGGCGGTGGCGGCGGGCCAGCGCTGCCTGCTTCGCCTTGAGCTTGTCCATGACCTCGATCTCCTCGTTTCACACGGCCCGCGCGGAGCCGACTGGCTTGGTTACTTGGCAGCCTTGCCGAGCTTACGACGGACGTACTCGCCCTCGTAGCGAACACCCTTGCCCTTGTAGGGCTCAGGCTTGCGCCACGCGCGGATGTCGGCGGCAACCTGACCGACGCGCTGCTTGTCGATGCCGCGCACCACGATCTTCGTGGGGGCGGGCACCTCAAAGGTGATGCCGGGCTCGGGGGTCACAACCACAGGGTGGCTGAAACCGAGCGCGAGCTCGAGATCGGAGCCCTTGAGCACGGCGCGGTAACCAACGCCGACGATCTCCAGGGTCTTCGCATAGCCCTCGGACACACCGACGGCCATGTTGGACAACAGGGTGCGGGTCAGGCCATGCAGCGACCTGGCCTCGCGGCTATCGTCCGGACGGGTGACGTTGATGACGCCATCCTCCAGCGAGATGTTGATGATGTCCGAGAACGTGCTCGTGAGCTCGCCCTTCGGGCCCTTCATGGTGACGGTCGAACCGTCGATCTTGACCTCGACCCCGGACGGAACCGGGATGGGCTGCTTGCCGATTCGTGACACGGCGTACGCTCCTTTCCTTGGTCCGTCCGATTACCAGACGTAGGCGATGACTTCGCCGCCCACGCCGGCCTTGCGGGCAGCGCGGTCGGTCATGACACCGGCAGACGTCGAGATGACAGCGATACCGAGACCACCCAGAACACGGGGCAGCTCGTCCTTCTTCGCGTAGACACGCAGACCGGGCTTGCTGATGCGGCGCAGGCCGGTGATCGTGCGCTCCTTGCGGGGGCCGTACTTCAGGGTGACTTCCAGCACGTCCTGCGGAGCCTGAGGCGTCACCGTGTAATCCACGATGTAGCCCTCCTCCTTGAGGATGCGGGCGATCTCGACGAGCTTCTTGCTCGACGGCATCGTCGTGCTGGTCTTGTACGCCGAGTTGGCGTTGCGGATACGCGTCAGCATATCTGCGATCGGGTCGGTCATGCTCATTGGATCCTCCTATGGTCCGGGATGAGCCCTGTCCGCGGTCCGTGACAGCCCATGGCAGTCACGCCAGACCGGATGGGTCTCCTCCGTGCGTGCAGGTCGGGCCTACCAGCTCGCCTTGCGCACGCCGGGGAGCTCGCCTCGGCTAGCCATCTCACGCAGGCAGACACGGCACAGACCGAACTGGCGGTAGAAACCGCGAGGACGGCCGCAACGGCTGCAGCGGTTGTGCTGGCGCACGCCGAACTTCGGCTGGCGCTTCGCCTTGGCGATCATCGACTTCTTAGCCACTTCCAAACCTCCATTTTCGCGGCGGGCGCATCCCCCGCCGAGGGGTTCCTTCTATCGCTTGAACGGGAAACCGAAGCCCTCGAGCAGGGCCTTGGCCTCGTCGTCGGTCTTCGCGCTGGTGACGAACGTGATGTCCATACCGCGGGTGCGATCGACCTTGTCGTAGTCGACCTCCGGGAAGATCAGCTGCTCGGTCACGCCCATCGAGTAGTTGCCACGACCATCAAAGCTGTTGGCCGGCAGACCGCGGAAGTCGCGGATGCGCGGGATCGCAGCAGAGATCAGGCGGTCGAAGAACTCCCACATACGGTCGCCGCGAAGGGTGACCTTCGCACCGATGGGCATACCCTGACGGATCTTGAAGCCCGCGATGGACTTCTTGGCACGGGTGATCATCGGCTGCTGGCCGGTGATGATGCGCAGGTCTTCGACGGCAGCATCGAGCTGCTTAGCGTCCTGGACGGCAGCGCCCACACCCATGTTCACGACGATCTTCTCAAGGCGCGGAATCTGGTTGACGTTGGCGTAGCCAACCTTCTCCAGAAGCGCCGGAGCGACCTCGCTGTTGTACTTGATCTTGAGCCTCGGAGCCATGTTGTTCGCTCTTCTTTCATCCGGGGTTCTCAGTGCAGGATTTCTGACCCTGCACCTCCTCGCCAAAACGAGGAGCCATTATCACACATCGACTACTTGTCGATGTCGTTGCCACACTTCTTGCACACGCGGACGCGCGTACCGTCGACACGCTTGCGACCGATACGAGTCGCCTGCGAGCAGCTCGGGCACACCAGCATCACGTTGCTGACGTGAATCGGCGCCTCGATCTCGAGGATGCCGCCCTTGGGGTTCTTCTGGGTCGGACGCGTGGCCTTCTTGACCATGTTGATGCGCTCGACGATGACGCGCTCCTTGTACGGCAGGGTTGCCAGGATCTTGGCTTCCTTGCCCTTGTCCTTGCCGGCGATGACCTTGACCTTATCGCCCGTGCGGATGCTCAGCTTCGTCATGTCTACCTCCTAGAGCACTTCCGGCGCGAGCGACACGATCTTCATGTAGCGCCGATCGCGAAGCTCACGTGCGACCGGGCCGAAGATACGAGTGCCACGCGGGTTGCCCTGCGCATCGATCACCACAGCGGCGTTGTCATCGAACCTGATGTAGCTGCCGTCAGGACGGCGAACTTCCTTCTTCGTGCGTACCACGACCGCCTTGACGACATCGCCCTTCTTGACTGCGCCGTTGGGAGTGGCCTCCTTGACAGCACACACGATGACGTCGCCCACATGGGCGTAGCGGCGCTTCGAGCCGCCGAGAACCTTGATGCACGCAACCTTGCGGGCACCAGAGTTGTCGGCGACTTTGAGCCGGGTTTCTGCCTGGATCATCTACTAATCCTCCGTTACGTTCGGTCCGGGAGAGGTGCGCACCGTTGAAGGTGTCGCACATCGGCGGCCGAAGTGCCTACTTGGCCTTCTCGACGATCTTGACGAGGCGCCAGCGCTTCAGCTTCGACAGCGGGCGGGTCTCCATGACCTCCACGGTGTCGCCGACACCGCACAGGTTCTCCTCATCATGAGCGTGGAGCTTCTTGGACATGGTGATCATCTTGCCGTAGAGCGGGTGCTTCTTGCGCTCCTCGATCTTGACCACGCAGGTCTTCTCGCCGGCCGTCGAAACGACGACACCCTGGCGGACCTTGCGGCGGTTACGCTCGGTAGTCATGCCTTCTCCTCAAACCTACGACGCAGCCGCGTCACGCTGGGCGGCGAGCTCGCGGGTGCGCAGCTCGGTGTGCAGGCGCGCGATGTCTTTCTTGATTGCGCCGATGCGGGTCGTGTTGTCGAGCTGGCCGGTGGCGAGCTGGAACCGGAGGTTGAACAGCTCGGCACGCGTGGCCTTGAGCTTCTCAACCAGCTCGACGTCGTTGAGCTCGCGAATCTCGGTGTTCTTCATTTACGCCTCCCCGCCGTTGTCAGCACGGGTAACAAACTTGCACTTGATGGGCAGCTTGTGAGCCGCGAGACGCATCGCCTCTTTGGCGACTTCCTCGGACACGCCTGCAACCTCGAACATGATCCTGCCCGGCTTGACCACGGCGACCCACTTCTCGGGGTTACCCTTACCGGAACCCATGCGGGTCTCGGCCGGCTTCTGGGTGATCGGCTTGTCCGGGAAGATGCAGATCCAGACCTTACCGCCACGCTTCATGTAGCGAGTCATGGCGATACGGGCGGCTTCGATCTGGCGGTTGGTGATCCACGCCGGCTCGAGGGCCTTGAGGCCGAACTCGCCGAAGTGAACCTGGGTGCCGCCCTTGGCCGCACCCTTCCAGTTGCTACCGCGCTGAACCTTGCGGTGCTTTACGCGCTTAGGCAGAAGCATCTAGCGCCTCCCCTCGTTGCGACCCTCACGGCGCGGGCGCGGGGCACGAGTGCCCTCGATGGCCGGCGTCGGGGGCTTCTGACCGGGCAGAACCTCGCCGTGGTAGATCCAGACCTTGATGCCGATGACACCCATGGTGGTGTTCGCGACAGTAAAGCCGTAGTCGATCTTGGCGCGGAGGGTGTGAAGCGGCACGCGACCCTCGCGGTACCACTCACGACGACCCATCTCGGCGCCACCAAGGCGGCCCGAGCACTGGATTCGAATACCGAGGGCACCACTCTTCATCGCGGAAGCGACAGCCTTGCGCATGGCACGGCGGAACGCGACGCGACCAACGAGCTGCTCGGCCACGGACTGGGCTACCAGCGCGGCGTCGAGCTCGGGGCGGCGAATCTCGATGATGTTGACGGCCACGGGGCCGCCGGTGATCTTCTCGAGCTCCTTGCGCAGGACATCGACCTCGGCGCCCTTCTTGCCGATGACGATGCCGGGACGCGCGGTCCACAGCTCGATAGCGGTCCTGTCACCCTTGCGCTCGATCTCGATACGCGAGACGGCGGCGCGGCGCAGGCGGGCCTCGAGGAAGCGACGGATCTGAACGTCGTTCTCGAGCGTCTTGGCATAGTCCTTACCGGCGTACCAGCGCGAACGCCAGTTCTCGGTGATGCCCAGACGCAGGCCGATCGGATAAACCTTCTGTCCCATGCGGCTCCTACGCCTCCTCTCGCGACGTGACGACCACGGTGATGTGGCTCGTGCGCTTGTTGATCCGGAACGCACGGCCCATGGCACGGGGCTGGATGCGCTTCAGAGTCGGACCCTCGTCGACGAACGTGGTGCCGACGACGAGATCCTCGGACTTGAGGTGCAGGTTGCGCTCGGCGTTGGCGACTGCGCTGTTGAGGGTCTTCTCGACGATCTCGGCGGCCGCGCGCGGGGAGAACTTGAGGATGGTACGAGCCTCATCCACGGACTTACCGCGGATCAGATCGACCACCAAGCGCGCCTTGCGCGGGCTCACACGCTGAAAACGTGCAATGGCCTTGGCTTCCATGGCTTACCTCTTGCCCTTCTTCTTATCGGCGGCGTGACCGCGGAAGGTACGAGTCGGCGAGAACTCGCCGAGCTTGTGACCGACCATCGACTCGGTGACGTACACCGGGACGTGCTTGCGGCCGTCGTGGACGGCGATCGTGTGGCCAACCATCTCCGGGAAGATGGTCGAGCTGCGCGACCAGGTCTTGATGACCTTCTTCTCGTTGGCCTCGTTCATCGCGTGAATACGCTCGAGGAGGCGGGGCTGAACGAACGGCCCTTTCTTGAGGCTGCGGCTCATTGTGCTGACTCCTCTCGTTACTTCTTGCGACGACGGATGATGAGGCGGTTCGACGCCTTCTTCTTGCTACGCGTACGGTGACCCTTGGTGGGAACGCCCCACGGGGAGACCGGGTGACGACCGGCGGACTTGTTCTTGCCCTCACCACCACCATGCGGGTGGTCGACCGGGTTCATGGCCGTACCACGCACCGTCGGGCGCTTGCCCAGGTGACGGTTGCGACCGGCCTTACCGATCGAGATGTTGCCGTGCTCGGCGTTGCCGACCTCGCCGACAGTGGCGCGGCAGGTGATGAGCACGCGGCGCATCTCCGAGCTCGGCATACGGAGGATGGCGTAGCCGCCCTCCTTGCCCATCAGCTGGATCGAGGTACCGGCCGAACGAGCCAGTGCGGCACCCTTGCCAGGCTGAAGCTCAACGGCGTGCACGACGGTACCCACGGGGATGTCCGCAAGCGGCATCGCGTTACCCGGCTTGATGTCAGCACCGGGACCGTTGACGACCACATCGCCCACCTTGAGGCCCTTGGGCGCCAGGATGTAGCGCTTCTCGCCGTCGGCGTAGTGCAGCAGCGCGATACGGGCCGAGCGGTTGGGGTCGTACTCGATGGTAGCGACCTTGGCCGGGACGACGTCCTTGTTGCGCTTGAAGTCGATCACGCGATAACGGCGCTTGTGGCCGCCACCCTGGTGACGGGTGGTGATTCGACCGTTGTTGTTACGGCCGCCCTTCTTGTGCAGCGGCTCGAGAAGCGACTTCTCGGGCTCGGTCCGCGTGATCTCCGCAAAATCGGAGACCGACTGGAACCGGCGACCCGGTGAAGTCGGCTTGTACTTCTTCAGTCCCATCTTCACTCCTTCCGTCCGATTGCCGTCGTCGCCAGGGACGTTGCGACTTCGACTCCGGACTACCACGGTGCCGGGCGGCTCCATAGCGAGCCGCATGCCGACACCCTACACGAACCCCGAGGGTTCGAACCTACACAGCGGGGAACAGGTCGATCGTCTCGCCTGCCTTGAGCGTCACCACGGCCTTCTTCCAGTTGCGGGTCTTACCCTTCGAATAGCGAAGGCGACGCGGCTTACCGGTGACATTCATGGTGTTCACGTTGGTGACGGTGACGCCGAAGATCTCCGAGACCGCCTGGGCGATCTGAGTCTTGTTGGCGGACTTGGCCACCTCGAAGGTGTAGCGAGTCTGCTCGATCATCGCGTAGGACTTCTCCGAGATGATCGGCCGGATGATGATATCGCGGGGATCGTACATTAGGACAGCACCCCCTCGAGCCAAGTGAGGGCCGGCTGGGTGAACAGAAGCGCGGTGTTATCGACCAGGTCGTACGTGTTCGCCTCAGAGGCCGTGATGACACGGGCCTTCGGCAGGTTGCGGAACGAGAGCAGCGAGTTGATGTCATCGTTCTCGACGATGATCGTCACGCGGCCCGCGATACCGAGGGAAGACAGCACGTCCGCCGCGGCCTTGGTGGAAGGCTTCTCGAACGAGAATCCGTCGACCACGTACAGAACCTCATCGGCGAGCTTGGCCGACAGCGCCGAGCGCATGGCCAGCTTGACGACCTTGTTCGGCACCTTGAAGGCATAGCTGCGCGGGTGCGGTCCGAAGACCACGCCACCGCCGGCCCACTGCGGCGCACGAGTGGTTCCCTGGCGAGCGCGGCCGGTGCCCTTCTGGCGCCACGGCTTCTTGCCGCCGCCGGAAACCAGACCGCGGGTCTTGGTGTCGTGCGTACCCGAGCGGCGCGCGGCCATCTGGCTGCGAACCACCTGGTGAACTGCAAAAGTGTTCGGCTCGATGCCGAAGACGCCGTCGGCGAGGTCGGCGGTTCCGACCTTCTTGCCCTTCGCGTCCTTGATCTCGATACTTGCCATTTCTCTACTCCTTCAGGGGTGTCTCCGGCGTGCGCGCTAGGCCTGACGAATGGTCAGCAGCGCGCCCTTGGCGCCGGGGACGGCGCCCTTGACGATGAGCAGGTTCTGCTCGGGATCGATCTTGACGATCTCGAGGTTGCGCACGGTCACGGTGTCGGTACCCATGTGACCAGGGAGCTTCTTGCCCTTGAAAACACGCGCAGGGGTAGCGCACTGGCCGACGGAACCCGGCACTCGGTGCGAGTGCGAGCCGTGTCCACCAGGACCACCCTTGAAGTTGTGGCGCTTCATGACACCGGCGAAGCCCTTACCCTTGCTGACGCCGGTGACGTGGACCGACGAAGCATCGGCGAGTGCCTCGACGGTGATCGTCGAGCCAGCCTTCACATCGTCGCCATCCTCAAGACGGACCTCCATGAGATGGCGCTTGGCGTCGACGCCGGCCTTCTCGAAGTGGCCGGCCATCGGCTTGTTGACCTTGCGCTCAGCGATATCGCCGAAACCGATCTGCATGGCGCGATAGCCATCAGTCTTCTCGGTCTTGACCTGCGTGACAACGCAGGGGCCAGCTTCGATGACGGTGACAGGAATGAGCTTGTCGTCCTCGCTCCACACCTGCGTCATCCCCAGCTTTCGGCCAAGGATAGTCGTGACCATTCTTTCATCCTTACCTCAGGCGGTCATGGGACCTGCACAGCACCCGCGTGGTGCCGCCCCCAGAGGACCGCTATCTTCTCGTCGGCGCGCAGTTTCGCACGCAGACCGACGACTATACCAGAACTACAGCTTGATCTCGATATCCACACCGGCAGGCAGGTCGAGTCGCATGAGCGAGTCAACCGTCTTGGGGGTGGGCTCGAGGATATCGATGAGGCGCTTGTGCGTCTTCATCTCGAACTGCTCGCGGCTGTCCTTGTTCACGTGCGGCGAGCGAATGACCGTGTACACGCTACGGTCGGTCGGCAGCGGGATGGGTCCCGAAACCTTCGCGCCGGTCTTCTGCGCCGTGTCGACGATAAGCTTGGTCGACTGGTCGACGATCTCGTGATCGTAGCCCTTCAGGCGGATCCTGATCTTCTGGTTCGCCAACTCTCTACCCTCCGTCATCCGGTGGCCGGGCGGCGAGCCCGGCCGTCCGGCCATAGAACTTGACTAGGCGTTGCCGCCGTACTTGCTCACGATCTCATCCGCGACCGACTTCGGCACGGACTCGTAGGCCTTGAACTGCATGGTGTACGCGGCACGACCCTGCGTCTTCGAACGAACGTCAGTGGCGTAACCGAACATCTCCGACAGCGGCACCTTCGCGCGCACGACCTGTGCGTTGCCGCGAGGCTCCATGCTCTCGATCTGACCACGACGACGGTTGAGGTCGCCGATGACATCGCCCATGAACTCCTCGGGGGTGACGACCTCAACGGCCATCATCGGCTCGAGAAGCACCGGCGACGACTTGCGCAGGCCCTCCTTGATCGCCATGGAACCGGCGATCTTGAACGCCATCTCGGACGAGTCGACTTCGTGGTACGAACCATCGATCAGCTCGACCTTGACGTCGACCACCGGGAACCCGGCCAGAACACCGGAGCTGAGCGCCTCCTGGATGCCCTTGTCGACCGACGGCACATACTCCTTGGGAATCGAACCGCCGACGATCTTGCTCTCGAACACGTAGCCGTCGCCGGGA
This sequence comes from uncultured Eubacteriales bacterium, assembly GCA_964403885.1. GTDB lineage: Bacteria > Actinomycetota > Coriobacteriia > Anaerosomatales > PHET01 > CAYOHY01. The sequence goes on along the minus strand of CAYOHY010000028.1, from coordinate 5,863 downwards.
GCCTGGGGCACCACGTTGATGACGACGTGACCGTACTGGCCGCGACCACCCGACTGGCGCGCGAACTTCATGTCCACACGGTCGGTGCGCTTGCCGGCGGTCTCACGGTAGGCGACCTGCGGCTTACCAACGTTCGCCTCGACCTTGAACTCGCGAAGCAGGCGGTCGACGATGACCTCGAGGTGAAGCTCGCCCATGCCGGCGATGATCGTCTGACCGGTCTCGGCGTCGGTGCGGACACGGAACGTCGGGTCCTCTTCAGCCAACTTGGCGAGGCCCTGACCCAGCTTGTCCTGCTCGGCCTTGGTCTTGGGCTCGATCGCGATGTCGATGACCGGATCGGGGAAGACCATGGACTCGAGCAGCACCGGCGCGTCGTCGGCGCACAGAGTGTCACCAGTGGTGGTGTTCTTGAGACCCACCGCGGCGACGATGTCGCCGGCGGAGACCACGTCGATGTCCTCGCGATGGTTCGCGTGCATCTGGAGCAGTCGGCCGATGCGCTCCTTGCTGTCCTTGGTGGAGTTCAGCACATAGGAGCCGGACGACAGCGAACCCGAGTACACGCGGAAGTAGGTCAGCTTACCCACGAACGGGTCGGTCATGACCTTGAACGCCAGGGCCGCGAACGGCGCCTTGGGGTCTGCGGGACGCTCGACCTCGGCGTCGGTCTTGAGGTCGATACCCTTGATCGCCGGGATGTCGAGCGGCGACGGCAGGAAGTCGATGACGGCGTCAAGAAGGGGCTGGACGCCCTTGTTCTTGAACGACGCACCACACACGACCGGGGTCACCATGCACGCGATACACGCCTTGCGCAGGGCGCCCTTGATCTCGTCGGCCGAGATCTCCTCTTCCTCGAGGAACTTCATCATGAGCTCATCGTCCTGCTCGGCGGCAGCCTCGAGGAGGTCGTGACGGTACATGTCCGCCTCGTCCTTGAGCTCAGCGGGGATCTCGCCCACGGTGGGGTTGATGCCCTTGTCGTCCTCGTTGAAGAACCACGCGTTCATCTCGACGAGGTCGATGATGCCCGTGAAGGTGTCCTCAGCGCCGATGGGGAGCTGGATGGGCACAGGGCGCGCATTCAGTCGATCGCGCATCATCTGCACGACGTTGGCGAAGTCAGCGCCGGAGCGGTCCATCTTGTTGATGTAGGCGATGCGCGGAACACCGTAGGTGTCCGCCTGACGCCACACGGTCTCCGACTGCGGCTCAACGCCGCCGACGGCACAGAACACAGCGCACGCGCCGTCGAGGACGCGCAAGGAGCGCTCAACCTCGACGGTAAAGTCCACGTGGCCGGGCGTATCGATGATCTGGATGCGGTGATCCTTCCAGAACGCAGTCGTCGCGGCGGACGTGATCGTGATGCCGCGCTCCTGCTCCTGAACCATCCAGTCCATGGTGGCGGCGCCGTCGTGGACCTCACCGATCTTGTGCGTCTTGCCCGTGTAGTACAGGACGCGCTCGGTGGTGGTCGTCTTGCCGGCGTCGATGTGCGCCATGATCCCGATATTTCGGGTCTTATCCAGCGGAATCTGCTTGGCCATTGAAGTACAGACCTCTATCTCTCGGTACGGAGGGCCGACTACCAGCGGTAGTGCGAGAACGCTCGGTTGGACTCGGCCATCTTGTACAGGTCCTCGCGCTTCTTGACCGACGAGCCCGTGCCGTTGGCGGCATCGAGGATCTCACCGGCGAGACGCTCGGTCATGGTCTTCTCGCGACGCTTGCGCGAGAAACCGACGATCCAGCGGATCGCCAGGGTGGTGGAACGGCGGGAGTTGACCTCCACCGGCACCTGATAGGTGGCGCCACCGACACGCTTGGGGCGAACCTCAAGCGTCGGACGCACGTTGTCCATGGCCTTCTTGAAGACCGACAGCGGATCCTGTCCGGTCTTGGCCTCGATCATGTCGAACGCACCGTAGACGATACGCTCGGCGGTCGACTTCTTGCCGTCGAGCAGCACCTTGTTGATGAGCTGCGTGACGAGCCGGTTGTTGTACACGGCGTCCGGCACGACTTCGCGCCGAACAGCTGCTGCACGCCTGGGCATAGGGCCTTGTCTCCTCGCAAACGATCGGACCGCACGGGATGCGCGGCCCGGACTCACCGGTTACTACTTCTTGGGCTTCTTGGCACCGTAACGCGAACGGGCCTGTGCACGGTTGTTCACCGCAGCACAGTCAAGCGCGGCACGGATGACCTTGTAGCGAACACCCGGAAGGTCCTTAACACGACCGCCACGCACGAGCACGATCGAGTGCTCCTGGAGGTTGTGTCCGATTCCGGGGATGTACGCGGTGACCTCAACCTGATTGACAAGGCGCACACGGCAAACCTTACGAAGGGCCGAGTTCGGCTTCTTCGGGGTGGTCGTGTAGACGCGAGTGCACACGCCGCGCTTCTGGGGATTACCCTTGAGCGCCGGCGTCTTGCTCTTGTCGGCCACCTGCTTGCGGCCCTTGCGGACCAGCTGGTTGATCGTAGGCAACGCTCACTCCTTCTTCCGTTCTTGCTCGACAGCCCGAGGCGCACGTGTGCGCAGACCCCCGAGCATGAAGTCACAAGGTCGAACTCTAACAAGCACGCAGGGCCGTGTCAAACGCCACGCACCCGGGCGTATCTATACCCACTCCCCTGCACTGTCATTCAGGAGAGACGAGCGCCTCGCCGCATCAGCGGCGAGGCGCTCGATTCACTGCCAACTACGCCAGGATCGAGAGGCCCTTAGCCTCAAGACCAGCGAGAACCTCTTCGACGGCCTTCTGGCCGACACCCGGCAGGGCAAGAAGATCGTCCTCGGACTTACCCTTGAGGTCGGCCACGCTCGTCACGCCGGCTTCGGCGAACTTGTTGACCCAGCGGGCAGACACACCCAGGTCAGCGAGCGTCATCGACTCAAGGTCACCACTGGCCACCGGCGCCTCGGCGGGCTCGGCGTCGAACTCGACGACCTCAACCGCCTCGTCGAACTCGACCGGCGCCACCTCGGCGTTGGGATCGAACGTCATGCCGGCGAACGCCGAGACGTCGATGTCGGCGTCTTCAAGATCGAAGTCACCGAACACACCCTCAAGATCGGCCTCGGTGAGCGCACCCTGCTCGGGACGAACCGGCAGCAGCGCCTCGATCTCCTTGAGCTCCTCGGGAGCCCAGTCCGGAAGCGGACCTTCAGCGGCAGACGTGTGCTCCACGGCCTGGCCCTTGTAGGTCAGGTTCACCGAACGGTAGCGCTTCATACCGGTAGCAGCCGGGATGAGCTTACCGATGATGACGTTCTCCTTGAGACCGAGCAGCTCGTCTTCCTTGCCTGCGATCGCAGCATCCGTGAGCACACGAGTGGTCTCCTGGAACGATGCAGCCGAGAGGAACGAGTCGGTCGCGAGCGACGCCTTGGTGATGCCGAGCAGGACGGGCTGTCCGTTGCCCAACTCGCCACCGGCTGCCGCAGCGGCACCGTTAGCGGAGGCGAAGTCGAGACGGTCGACCAGCTGACCGGGCAGGAAGCCGGTATCGCCGGGCTCGAGGATCGACACCTTGCGAAGCATCTGACGAGCGATGACCTCGATGTGCTTGTCGTTGATGTCTACGCCCTGGGAGCGGTAGACGTCCTGGACCTGAGCGACCGTGTAGCGGAGCGTCTCGTTGGGGCCCTTGAGCGCGAGCAGGTCGTGGGGGTTCACCGAACCCTCAGTGAGCTGCTGACCGAGCTCGATCGTGGCTCCAGCGACCACACCGGGGCGCAGGCGGGCACGGCGGGAGACCGTATAGGCCTTCTCGGTGCCATCCTCCGCGGTGATGGTCAGCTTTCGGCTCTTCTCGACGTCCTCGATGGCCAGAACACCTTCGACCTCAGCGATGAACGCCTGGCCCTTAGGCTTGCGGGCCTCGAAGAGCTCCGTGACACGCGGGAGGCCGTGGGTGATGTCCTCACCCGCGACACCACCGGTGTGGAAGGTACGCATCGTGAGCTGAGTACCGGGCTCACCGATCGACTGGGCGGCGATGATGCCCACCGCGGTGCCGATATCGACCGGGCGGCTCGACGCAAGGTCCCAGCCGTAGCAAGCCTGGCAGATGCCGTGCTTCGCGTGGCAGGTCATGACCGTGCGGGCCACGACGTGAGTGACACCCGCTGCAACGGCCGAGTGCACATCGTCGTCGTTGATGAAGTAGTAGCCGGCCTCACGGATGATCTCGCCGGTCTCGGCGTTGACGGCCGGCTCGAGCAGGCAACGGCCCACGATGTTGTGGTCGATGTTGCCGTCATCCTTGACCAGCGCGAACGACACGCCTTCGTCGGTACCGCAATCGCTCTCACGAACGATGACGTCCTGCGCGACGTCGACGAGTCGACGAGTCAGGTAGCCCGAGTCGGCGGTACGAAGCGCCGTGTCGGCGAGACCCTTACGGGCACCGTGCGTCGAGATGAAGTACTCGAGAACGGTGAGGCCCTCACGGAAGTTCGCCTTGATCGGGCGGTCGATGATGTCGCCCTTCGGGTTCGCCATGAGGCCTCGCATACCGGCCAGCTGACGAATCTGCTTGATGTTACCTCGGGCTCCCGAGAACGCCATCATGTAGATGGGGTTGAACTTGTCGAAGCTCTCGGCCATGGCGTCGCCGACGTCTTCGGTGGCACGAGTCCACACGTCGACGATCTGGCGATGGCGCTCGTCACGAGTGATGAGGCCGCGCTCGTACTGACCCTCGATCTTGCCGACCTCGAGGTCCGAGGCGGCGAGGATCTCGCCCTTGTTCTTCGGAATCATCGCGTCGTAGACCGATACGGTGACACCGGCACGCGTGGCGTAGTGGAAGCCGAGACGCTTGATCTCGTCGAGGATCGCGCCCATCTGGGTCGTGGAGTAGGTGACAGAGCACTCCTCGACGATGCGGCCGATGCCCTTCTTGTCGAGCGGGTGGTTCACGTACGGATGGTCGGTGGGCAGCGAGCGGTTGAACGTGATACGTCCGACCGTGGTCTCGATACGCTCGCCGGCCTTCTTCTCCTCGATGACACCGAAGGCGCTCTGCACCTGGGTGTCCTCGGTGAGACGTACGCGAATCATCGCCTGAAGATCGAGGTCACTGCGGTTGTCGTAGGCCAAGATGGCGTCATCGAAGCTCATGAACGCGCGTCCCTCGCCGGGCTGACCGGGACGGTCGGCGGTCAGGTAGTACAGACCGATGACCATGTCCTGGGTGGGCGTGGTGAGCGGGCGGCCGTGAGCCGGGCTCTTGATGTTGTTGGTCGAGAGCATGAGGATGCGAGCCTCGGCCTGAGCCTCCGCGGACAGGGGCAGGTGGACCGCCATCTGGTCGCCGTCGAAGTCGGCGTTGAACGCCGTGCAGACGAGCGGGTGGATGCGGATGGCCTTGCCCTCGACGAGGATCGGCTCGAACGCCTGGATGCCCAGTCGGTGCAGGGTAGGTGCGCGGTTGAGCAACACGGGGTGCTCGGCGATGACCTCTTCGAGGACGTCCCACACGACACCCTTGCCGCGATCGACAAGGCGCTTGGCGGCCTTGATGTTCTGCGCATGGTCGAGGTCGACCAGACGCTTCATGACGAACGGCTTGAACAGCTCGAGCGCCATGGCCTTGGGCAGGCCGCACTGGTGGAGCTTGAGCTCCGGGCCGACCACGATGACCGAACGGCCGGAGTAGTCGACACGCTTGCCGAGCAGGTTCTGGCGGAAGCGGCCCTGCTTGCCCTTGAGCATGTCCGAGATGGACTTCAAGGGGCGGTTGCCGGGGCCCGTGACCGGGCGGCCGCGACGGCCGTTGTCGAACAGTGCGTCGACGGCCTCCTGCAGCATGCGCTTCTCGTTGTTGACGATGATCTCAGGGG
>CAYOHY010000027.1:10687-27303 GCA_964403885.1 uncultured Eubacteriales bacterium | reverse complement strand
GACCTCGCCAACGACTGGGGCAACCTGTGCTCCCGCCTGTTCAACATGGTGGGCAAGTACTTCGAGGGCAAGGTCCCGGACCCGTCGGGTGCCCCCGTCCCCACCGCCGAGGACACCGTGCTTCGCGAGATCGCGCTGGCACTGCCGCAGCGCTACGACGCCGCGATGGCCGCGCTCGACTACGCAGGCGCGCTCGAAGCCGCGTGGGACCTCATCAAGGCCGCGAACCGCTACATCGAGGACTCGGCGCCGTGGAACCTCGCCAAGTCCGAGGAGACGCTGCCGCGTCTGGCCGCCGTGCTCTACAACGTGCTCGAGTCGGTCCGTATCGCCGCGCTGTTCTGTGCACCGGTGATGCCGCTGACCTCGGCCGAGGTCTGGAAGCGCATGGGCCTGGGTGACATCGCCGCCGTCACCGACATCGCCGCGGCCGCGCAGTGGGGCCACCTGCCCGTGGGCAACGAGGTCGTCAAGGGCGACCCGCTGTTCCCGCGCATCGTCGAAGAGACCGAATAGGGGGCGGATCACCGTGTCACAGCCCGTCGCCGAGGCCCTGCACCCGCTGTTCGCCGACGCCAAGGGCCGTGAGGTCGCCGCGCCGGACTTTGGCGGTGCGCCCATCGCGGACACGCACGCCCATCTCGACATGCTCGACGACCCGGCGCTCGCCCTCGCGCGCGCCGCGGCCGCCGGCGTCGCGTTCATCGCCACCGTCGCCGACGTCACCGAGGACGCGTGGCGCACCTACGACGAGCTGCCCAGCTGGCTCGACAACGCGCGCGCCCTACTCGACGCCGCCGGGTTCGCGCACGTCGACCTGCCTCGCGTCCGCGTGATCTTGGGCGCGCATCCGCACAACGCCAAGGACTGGTCGGCCGAGGCCGAGGCGGAGTTTCGCCGCCTGGCCGCCGACGCGCGCACGTGCGCGGTGGGCGAGCTCGGCCTCGACTTCCACTACGACCACTCGCCGCGCGACATCCAGCGCGCCCACTTCGTGCGCAGCCTCGAGCTCGCGCACGAGTTCGACCTGCCCGCCGTCGTGCACCTGCGCGAGGCCCACGGCGAGGGCGAGGCGATCCTCGCCGGCACGAAGATCCCTGACGCGGGCTGCATCCTGCACTGCTTCAACCTCGAGCCCGAGGTCATGCGCCCGTTCCTCGAGCTTGGCTGCCACGTGAGCTTCGCGGGTCCCGTCACCTTCAAGAAAGCCGAGGAGGTCCGCCACGCCGCGCGCTCAGTCCCGGTGGGCAGGCTGCTCACGGAGACGGACTGCCCGTTCATGGCGCCCGAGCCGTTCCGAGGCACCACCAACGAGCCGGCGCTCGTGGCGTTCACCGCCGCACGCATCGCCGAGGCCCGTGGCGAGGAGCTCGCCGCGTTCGCCGAGCACACCTTCGCGGCGGCGCTCGCTCTTCTCGACGGCGACCGCGCGTGAGCGCCGCGCCGCGAATCCTGTGCGTGGCGGGCAGTCCGCGTCGCGGTGGCAACACCGATCGACTGCTTGACGCGCTCTCTCGCGGCGTCTCAGACGCGGGGGGACAGTGCGTGCGTCTCACTGCCTCCGATGCCGGAGTGGCGCCCTGTAGGGGCTGTAACGCCTGCTCCTCGACGGGACAGTGTGTCGTGCGCGACGGCATGGACGACGTCTACCGCCTGCTCGACGCGGCTGATGCGATCGTCGTCGCGACGCCGGTCTACTTCGCCACCGTGCCCGCGGTCCTCAAGACACTCTACGACCGCTGCCAGCCGTACTGGGCGCGCCGCTACGTCTTGGGCGAGGAGCGCCCGGCGCGCAAGCGTCCCGGCGCCACGCTCATCGTGGGCGGGGGTGGAGACCCCTTCGGCACGTCGTGCGCGATCACGCCCACGCAGTCGGTCTTCAACGTGCTGAGCGTGTCGCTCGACGAGGTCCTCGAGGTCGTCGGCCCGGACTCACCCACAGACATCTCGCGTCGCCCCAAAGACCTCGAGCGCGCCGAGGAGATCGGCCGCACGCTCGTCGCACGGGCGCTCGGCCGGTAGTCCGAGCCGGACCTACGCGAGCGCGTTCCGTGGCGACCTGCGCGTTTGCGCCGTGTGGGCGGTAGGGGTAGCATCGAACGTCCCCGCCGTTACCGGGCGGTTGACAATTCGACTACTTCTTGAGGACTTCTATGCGTTTCTGGCCGACCAGATCGGCCCGGTCTTGGAAGCTCCAGTACCTCATCGCAGCGATCGTCCCAGCACTCATCGTCACACTCAGCATCACCGGGTTCGTGTGGGCACAGAAAGAGGTCACCGTCGTCGTCGACGGTCGCTCCCTCTCCATAAAGACACACGCCGACAGCGTCGCCGCCGCACTCGCGGAGGCGGGCGTCTCGGTCGATCGTGACGATGTCGTCGATCCCCCCGTCGGTACCTCTCTCGCGGGCTGCGAGACGATCGTCGTCCGTCACTCGGTTCCCGTGACGCTCGATCTGGGCGGCTCCCGCGTCAGCCTCGACATCGTGGGCGAGACCGTGGCCGACGCGCTCGTCGCAGCCGGTGCGGACCCCTCGGCCAACCCGGCGGTCACCCCCTCGGCGGACACGCGCCTCACGGAGGGCATGGTCATCTCGGTGCCGGACGTGTTCATGCGCGTCACCAACGAGGAAGCCACCCTGCCGCCCCGAACCAGGCTGCAGAAGGACCCGTCGCTTCCTGCCGGCACTCGTCGCATCATCGCCACCGGCTCCACCGGACGCGTGCTGCGGGTCTACCGCGTGCTCGTCACCAACGGTGTCGAAGGCACGCCGGTGCTCACCACCCAAAAGACCCTTGAGCCGGCACAGCCGCGGATCGTCGCGGTGGGAACGGGCCACAAGGGTGCCATCATCTCGGCGGCGTATCGCGCGCGCGGCTCGGCGCGTCCGCCGCGTTCCGGTCGCCGCATGGTGGTCGAGACCACCGGCTACTCGGCGCAGCAGCCCGATCTCGACGACACCACCGCCACCGGCGCTCGCGCCCGACACGGCGTCATCGCGGTCGACCCGCGGGTCATCCCGCTGGGCACCCACGTCTACGTCCCGGGCTACGGCTACGCCGTGGCTGCGGACACGGGCGGCGCCATCCACGGCAAGCGGGTCGATCTGTGCTTCGACACCGTGGCAGAGGCCCTGCAGTGGGGCCGCCGCACCACCACGATCATCATCCTCGACTAGCGGTGGCAACCTCTCCGTTGGCCACGCCCAAGGCCACGCTCGCCGTGCTCGAGCGTCACGGGCTCTACACCAAGAAGTCCTTTGGCCAGCACTTCCTCGTCGACGACAACGCGGTGAGCCGCATCATCGACCTCGCGGCGATCGACCCCACCGAGACCGTCATGGAGATCGGTCCCGGCATCGGGACGCTCACGCTCGCGCTGTGCGATGCCGCCGGTGCGGTGGTCGCCATCGAGCGCGACACCGATCTGGCGCCTGTGCTCGCGGAGACCACGGCCGCCTGCGAGCGATTCGCGCTGGTGCACGCCGACGCGGTCGAGGTCACCCCCCAGGAGGTCTCGGCGCCGTTCGGCCCGCCCACGGCACTCGTCGCGAACCTGCCCTACGCGGTGGCCGCCACCGTGGTCCTGCGCTTCTTCGAGATCATGCCCAGCCTCAAGCAGGCCACGGTGATGGTGCAGACCGAGGTCGCCGACCGCATGGCGGCCGACCCGGGCGTGAAGGACTACGGCTCCTACACCGTGAAGCTGCGGCTGCGTGCGAAGCCCGCCGGCCGCTTCCAGGTGGCGCGCGGCTGTTTCCTGCCACCGCCCCGCGTGGAGAGCACCGTCATCCGTCTTGAGCGCCGTGAGATCGACGCCGACCCCGAGCTGCTGAGGGAGGCGGCGCGTGTGGCCGACGCCGGCTTCGCGCAGCGCCGCAAGACCATCAGGAACTCACTGCGCGCCACGCTCGGCGTGCCCGCGGACCAGATCGATGCGGCGCTCGAGGCCGCCCACATCGACGGTTCGGTCAGAGCCGAGACGCTCGCGCCCGAGCAGTTCATCACGCTCGCGCTCGCCCTGCGCGCCTGACGTATCAAGCTCTGCATACGACCCCCGCTGTTCACGCATAGCGCTGGTGGGGTTCACGCTGGCGTTTTCGCCGCTCATCGGCTATAATCGCCGCTTGAGCGAAGGAGGTTTCCTGTATGGACCTTGCACGTCAGGCCGAGGTCGTCGGTCGCATCCGCTCCGACCTCGAAGAACTGACCGGCTCGCGCATCCGCGTCCGAGCCAATATGGGGCGTTCCAAGATCGTGGAGCGCGAGGGTGTATTGATGCAGACCCACCCCGCCCTGTTCGTCGTCGAGGTTCAGGAGAAGCGTGAGCGTACCGCCCGCGCATCCTACCAGTACGTCGACGTCCTCACGGGCACGGTCGAGTTGACCCACCCTGAAAGCGGCGAGACCCTCTTCCCCTGGCTCAACTAGTCACGGAACAGGTACCGGTCGAGACCGAGCGCGGTTCATCACCTGAGCCGCGCTCGTTCGTTTCCCAGCGCAGGGAGTCTGTGTGCTCATCTCCGTCGCACCTGCGAAAGTGAACCTCCACCTCGGCGTGGGCGGCGTCCGCACCGACGGCTACCACGACGTCACCACGGTGCTGCACGCCCTCGAGCTTGCCGACATGGTCGAGATCGAGCCTGCCGCCGAGCTCACCTTGACCTGCGAGCCCTCGGTGGGCGTCTCTCCCGAGAACAACCTGGCCTACCGCGCCGCCGTTGCGCTGGGCGAGGCGGTAGGGCGTCGGCCGCAGGTGGCGATCCGCCTCATCAAGCACATCCCGCACGGCGCAGGGCTGGGTGGCGGCTCCTCGGATGCCGCGGCGGTCATCGCCGGCCTCGCCACGCTGTGGGGTGTGGACCCGCGCGACCCTCGTTGTATCGAGGTGGCCGCGGGGCTGGGCGCTGACGTGCCCTTCTTTCTCGCGCCCACCGGGTGCGCGCTCATGACCGGCCGAGGTGACGTGCTCGCGCGCGAGCTGCCCGCACTCGATGGCGTGCCGGTCGTGCTGGTCCGACCCCCCATGCCGGTTCCCACCGCCGCGGCCTACCGCGCGTTCGACGCCGCGCCGCCGGTAGCACCGGACCCCACGAGGTTGCTTGTGGCACTTGACGCACACGACGCCTCCGCGGTGAGCGCGGCGATCGCGAACAACATGGAAAGCGCATCAGCATCGGTGGTGCCCGCGGTGGCCGACGCGCTAGCATGGCTCAAGCAGCAGTCGGGCGTCAGGGGCGCTGCGGTGGCCGGGTCAGGCTCGGCGGTGTTCGCGCTGTGCGACACCGGTGACGCGGCCGCCACAATCGCACGCTCGGCAGAGACCCACGGATGGTGGGGATGTGACACGGCACTGAGAGGATCAGGTGTCGTGGTCACCGGCGGATGAGGGGATGCTCGTGAAGGTCGACGCGGTAGTTCTTGCGGGCGGTGACGGAGAGGTCATCGACCCGACCGTCCACATCAAGGGGCTCGTGCCGGTCGCCGGCAAGCCCATGGTGGAGTGGGTCGTCGAAGCGCTGCGCGCCGCCGACTCCATCGCCGACGTCGCCGTGGTGGTCCCCACCGCCGAGAACCTGGGCTCGTGGGTCGACAAGGCCGACAAGATCGTGGTGAGCGATGGCCGCTTCGCCGATAACGCGATCGCCGGCGTGGACGCGTTTCGCAACGACCGCTCCGTGCTGCTGACCACCGGCGACCTGCCGGCGCTCACCCCTCAGGCGATCGACGACTTCGTGGCGCAGTCCATCGCGCGAAACGCCGACTTCAGCTATCCGCTCGTGCGCAAGGAGGACATGCTCGAGCAGTTCCCCGGCTCCGAGCGGACCTTCGTGCGCATCTCGGGCGGCGAGGTCACCGGCGGCAACATGATGGTGCTCACGCCCGCGCTCGTGGCGCAGGCTCGCGAGATAGGCCAGCGGTTCTTCGAGACCCGCAAGAGCCCCGTGAAGATGGCGCGCGTCGTGGGGCTCAAGTTCATGTGGAAGATGGCCACCGGCACGCTGAATCCCGCCGATGTCGAGGCCAAACTCGGCGAGCTCTTGGGCGGCACGTGTGCGGCGATCTACACCACCCACGCCTCGATAGGCGCCGATGTGGACAAACCCATCGACGTGGTTGTCTCGGAAAGGGTGCTCTTCGACCGCAATAAGCGGTAGGATTGATACTGCGGGCACCGAATGAGTACACAAGTGCACGCGCAACGTCGGGCGGTGGGGGCCGCTCGAACCGCAGCAAGGGGGAGTCTCATGCAGATCACGAAAGTCACGTTGCGCCCGGTAGCGATGAACAAGGTGATCGCCATCGCGAGCATCGTCATCGACGATTGCTTCGTCATTCACGACCTGCGCGTGGTCAACGGCGACAAGGGACTGTTCGTCGCCATGCCGTCGAGGAAGCTGCCCAACGGCGACTTCCGCGACATCTGCCACCCGATCAACACGGACGCGCGGACCGGCATCCAGGAAGCGGTGCTCGAGCAGTTCGAGCAGGAGGGCGGCCTGTCCGCCTTCGAGGCCGCTGCCGCCGCCATCCCCATGGTCGCCGAGGCGTAGGTTTCACGGTGGTGCTGCCCCAGCCCTCCGGCGAAAAACGCCGCGGGGCTGGTTGACGCGCGTTTGGGCATCTACCTACACTTCACGGGCACGTTGGGGCATCGTTCAACGGCAGGACTCGGGACTTTGACTCCCGCTATCCAGGTTCGAATCCTGGTGCCCCAGCCAGATAACACCCTCGCGCAGCCGCGCGATCGAACAGGGGGACTCTCACGATGAGCGCCACCGCCCTTATCCTCGCCGCAGGCGAGGGGACTCGGATGAAGTCCGACAAGCCCAAGGTCGCGCACGAGGTCCTCGGTGTGCCCATGGTGCGCCTGGTGGCCGATGCCGCGCGCGCGGCCGGCATCGAGCGCATCGTCGCCGTCACCGGCCACAAGGCCGAGGCGGTCGAGGCGCTCATCCCGGAGATCCCGTGCGCGCGTCAGGACCAGCAGTTGGGCACGGGTCACGCCGTCATGTGCGCCCGCGAGGCTCTGGGCGGCCAGGCCGGCTCGCTCGTGGTCCTGTCGGGCGACACCCCGCTCATGACACCCGATACCATCGCGGGACTCATCGCGATGCGGGAGACCAGCGGCTCCGCCGTCACCTTGCTCACCACGCACCTGCCCGACCCCACCGGCTACGGGCGCATCGTGCGCAACCGCGACGGCGAGGTCGAGCGCATCGTCGAGGAGAAGGACTGCACGCCGGAGGAGCGTCGGATCACCGAGGTCAACACCGGTACGTACTGCTTCGACTCGGCCGTCTTGTTCGCGCACCTCGACCGGCTCACCACGGCCAATGCGCAGGGCGAGTACTACCTCACCGACATGATCGTGGTCTTCAAGTCCGAGGGGCTCACCGTCTCGGCGACGGCCACCGATGACCCGCTCGAGACCCTTGGGGTCAACTCGCGCGTGCAGCTCGCCGAGGCCACGAAGGTCTTGCAGGCGCGCATCAACCGGCGCCACCTGCTCGAGGGCGTCACGATGATCGACCCCGACCTGGTGTGGATCGGTCCGGACGTGAGCATCGGGCGCGACGTCGAGATCGCGCCCATGACGTTTCTCATGGGCTCGACCACCATCGGCGACCGCGTGCAGCTGGGTCCCAACACCCGCATCACCGACTCGAGCGTCGCCGACGACGCCGTGGTCGACGCGAGCATCCTCGTCTCGGCCACCGTGGGCGCCGGCGCGACCGTGGGCCCCGTGGCGTACCTGCGTCCCGGCGCGGTGCTGGAGGCGCGGGCCAAGGCCGGGACCAGCGTCGAGATCAAGAACTCGGTGGTGGGCGAGGGCTCCAAGGTCCCGCACCTGTCCTACATCGGCGACGCGACCATCGGCCGCGGCGTGAACGTGGGAGCCGGCTCGATCACCTGTAACTACGACGGTGCGCGCAAGCACCCCACCGTCATCGGCGACGGCGCGTTCGTCGGCTCTGATACGATGCTCGTGGCGCCGGTGACCATCGGCGAGGGTGCCATCACCGGTGCGGGAAGCGCGATCACGCGCGACGTGCCGGCCGGCTCGCTCGCGGTGGAGCGCACCGAGCAGCGGATCGTCGAAGGTTGGGCGACGCGCAAGCGTGGCGCCGAGTAGGTCAGACATTCACTTAAGGAGTGGCGTGGCGATGGACCAGGGCAAGCGCATGATGGTGTTCTCGGGCACGAGCAACCCCGAACTGGCCGAGGACGTCGCTCGCCATCTGGGAGTCGAGCTCGGCAACGTCAAGATCCGCAAGTTCGCCAACGGCGAGATCTACGTTCGCTACCTGGAGAGCGTCCGCGGTGCCGACGTATTCGTGGTGCAGTCCGCCACCAAGCCCGTCAACGACATGATCATGGAGCTGCTGATCATGGTCGACGCCGCCAAGCGCGCCTCGGCCGACAGCATCACCGCCGTCATCCCGCACTACGGCTACGCGCGCCAGGACAAGAAGAGCGCCGCGCGTGAGCCCATCACCGCCAAGCTCGTGGCCGACCTGCTCACCACCGCCGGTGTGGACCGCGTCATCGCCATGGACCTCCACCAGGGTCAGATCCAGGGCTTCTTCAACCAGCCGGTCAACCACCTCACCGCGCTGCCCATCCTTGCGGACTACTTCGAGTCGCTTCAGCTCGAGAACTGCTGCGTGGTCAGCCCCGACGTGGGCCGCGCCAAGGCGTGCAAGAAGCTCGCCGACATGCTGGGCGCGAGCCTCGCGATCATGCACAAGGGCCGTCCCGAGCACAACGTGGCCGAGATCAGCCACGTCATCGGCGACGTGCGCGGCAAGACCTGCATCATGGCCGACGACATGATCGACACCGCCGGCTCCATCACCGAGGGCGCCAAGGCGCTCGTGCAGGCGGGCGCCGCGAAGGTCTACGTCACCGCCACCCACGGCATCTTCTCGCCGCCGGCGTTCGAGCGCATCGACGGCGCGCCGGTCGAGGAGGTCGTGGTCACCAACACGGTGCCGGTCCCCGAGGAGCGCCGCCACGGCAAGATCCGTGTGCTCTCCGTGGCACCGCTCATCGCCCATGCGGTCGACAACGTCTTCAACGACGAGAGCGTCTCGGAGCTGTTCGACCCGGACTTCCAGCTCTAGACGCGTCATCGCTGCGGTCGAACGGGTACGAACCTCCTAACACCCGGTATCGACAAGGAGCAGCCAATGACCGCATCAAGCGAGCTCGCCGCAACTCCACGAGACATCGTAGGCAAGGCATCACAGCGTCTCGCCTCGAAGCACCAGATCCCGGCCGTGCTGTATGGTGTGGGACGCGAATCGGTGGCCATCAGCCTCGACAAGCACGAGTTCGAGCTCTTCGTAGCGCATCACGCGTCCGGGTCATCGCTCGTCGAGCTCAAGCTCGAGGGCGAGAAGAAGCCCGTCAACGCGATGATCCGCGAGGTACAGCACTCGCCCGTCAAGGGCAACATCTTGCACGTGGACTTCCAGGAAGTCTCGATGAACAAGGCGGTGCACGCCTCGGTGGCGCTGCACCTGGTGAACGACCCCGAGGGCGTCAAAGCAGGCGGCACCCTCACCGTGAACGTCCACGAGCTCAACGTGGAAGGCAAGCCCGGAGACCTTCCGGACGCCATCGAGTGTGATGTGTCAGGCCTTGGGATCGGTGACTCGCTGCACGTGGGCGACGTCAAGGCCCCCAAGGGCATCACGTTGCTCGATGACCCCGAGGCCGTCGTCGCGTCGGTGCAGGCACCGCGTGTCGAGACCGAGGAGGGCGAGGCTGCCGAGGTCGCTGAGCCCGAAGTCATCGGCGGAAAGGCCGCCGAGGAGGAGTAGCACACACGTGGAGAACATCGTCGAAGGGCGCGCTCGATGACGCGCCTCGTCGTGGGGCTCGGGAATCCGGGCCCCCTCTACGCTCTCACGAGACACAACGCCGGGTTCCTGGCGGTCGATCTGCTCGGCGAGAATCTGCGCGCCACCTACTGGAAGGACCAGGGTGGCGCGCAGGTCGCCGTTGTTCGGCTGGGTGACGAGGAGGTCGTGCTGGCCAAGCCGCAGACCTTCATGAACCTCTCGGGATCGAGCGTGAAGAACCTCGCCGACGCCTACGGCGTGAAGCCCGCCGACGTGATCGTCATCCACGACGACATCGACCTGGCTCCGGGACGCGTGCTGTGCAAGCGAGGCGGCGGACACGGCGGCCACAACGGGCTGCGGTCGATCCACGACAAGCTGGGCACCGACGGCTACCTGCGCGTGCGCGTGGGCGTGGGCCGCCCGCCCGGTCGCATGGACGCCGCCGATTGGGTGCTCCAGCAACTCAAGGGAGACGCGCTCGAGGAGTTCGAGGCGACCATCCCCACGGCGGCTCAGGCCACGCTGCACATCATCGAGCACGGCATCGAGGGCGCCATGCGGGAGTACAACGCGGGCTAGGCGCTACTGGTAGGTCACCGGGTTCTTGGGCACGCCGTTCACGCGCACCTCGAAGTGCAGGTGCGGGCCGGTCGAGCTGCCGGTGCTGCCCACGGTGCCGATGCGCTGGCCCTTGGACACCTTGTCGCCGTTGCCTACCTTGAACCCGCCCGACGCTTGGTGTGCGTAGAGGGTCACCACGCCGTTGCCGTGATCGACCATGAGCGTGTTGCCGTACGATCCGCGGTACCCCGCGTAGATCACGGTGCCATCGGCCGCCGAGACGATCGATGAGCCCATGGGTGCTCCGATGTCGATGCCCTTGTGCATCTCGCGGCCGTGGAACGGGCAGATGCGCGGCCCGAACGGGGAGGTGATGCGGTGAGACGCAGGCACCGGCCACGCCATCGTGCCCGCGAACACGCCCGAGCCGCCACTGGCCGCCAGCTGGGCGGCGATGCGGTCGGACTCGCGCTCCTCCTCGGCCTCGAGTGCGCGGGCGCGGGCCGCGTCGGCCTCGGCGTTCTTCATCAGGGTGGTCTTTTGCGACTGGACCGATGCCTGCAGGTTCACCTTGTACTGTCGTGAGTCCTGCATCTGGCGCAGCTCGGCTTCGACCTGCTCGGCCTCGCGGCGCTTGAGGGCGGCTTGATCGAGGGAGCGCTGGAGCTTGACCTTGTCTCGCGTGAGCGAGTCCTTGGTGCGCGACAGCCCTGCGGCGATGTTGTTGTTCGACTCGATCACGCGGTTGACGAGCTCGGTGCGCGTGATGAGGTCGTTGAAGTTCTGCGCACCCAGCAGCATGTCGAGGTAGAACCACGTGCCCTGCTTGTAGGTGGACTGCACGCGGTCGGCGAGCAACGAGCGCTGCAGGTCGAACTCGACTTGCGTGGAGGCGATCTCGGACTCGAGCGAGCGGCACTCGGAGCGCAAGCTGGCGACCTGGGCCTGCAGCGCGGCGCTTCGCTTGGTGGCGGCGGCGATGGGGGAGTCGAGCGCGTCGGTCTCGGCCTGGAGCTGCTCGATGCGGCCGTCGAGGGCCGCTACCTCGCCGGCGAGCTTCTTGGCGAGCGCCTCGGCCGCGGCTGCGCGCTTGCGGGCCTCATCGGCGGCGCGACGGTGCTGCTGGAGCTCGGAGCGGGAGACGGCAGGCGCAGGAGAAGTCGTGCCCAGAAGGAGCGCTACTGAGAGCGCGAAGGCGAAGACTGCGCGGCTGCGATTCATTGCGGTAGATCCTCCGGTGGGCTGCGTCGTAGTAGTGGTACCGCCGGAAGGCGCATTTCGCCTCAGAGTATATCAGCGCGCACGCGCTCCCGACAAACGGCGGAGCCGCCCCGAGACGTGCCCGGGGCGGCTCCGTTACTCATCGGCCGCGCGCCGTTGCGCGTCCGGATGATGATCGAGTGGGTGTGACCTACTCGTAGGCCACCCATTCGCCGTTCTTGACCACGTACAGGGTGATGACCTTGTTGAGCGTGTCGCCGCGCTCGTCGAACTGGATCGCGCCGGTCACACCGTCGGTCTTGGTGGCGGCCACGGCCGAGATGACGGCAGCGCGACCGGCGGGCGTGGTGACCTTGCCCGCGCCCATCTTCTCGGCGGTGCCCAGCACGGCGTCGATGACCACATTGGTGGAGTCGTAGCCGTACGCGTCGTAGGCCGAGACGGGCTTGCCCGGGAACTTGGCCTCGTAGGCCTTGAGGAAGTCCGCGCCGGCGGGCAGCTTGTCGAGCGGCAGGCCCACGCTCGTGGACAACGCACCTTCCGAGGGAGCGCCCGCGAGCTTCACGAACTCGGCGTCCTTGAGGCCGTCGCCGCCCATGAAACGGGCGGTGCAGCCGGCGTCGGCGAGCTGCTTTGCGAACAGGGCGCCTGCGTTGTACACGCCGCCAAAGTACACGACGTCAGGGTTGGCGGCCTTGATCTTGGTGGCCAGCGCGTTGAAGTCGGTGTCCTTGTCGGTGGTCTTGTCGGTACCCACGACCTTGCCGCCCTTCTGGGCGAAGACCTCACCAAAGCGAGCGGCCAGACCCTCGCCGTACGGGGTGGAGTCGTCGACCACGAACGCGGTCTTGAAGCCCAGCTTGTTGACCGCGGCGTCGGCGGCGAACTCGCCTTGCACCGTGTCGATGGTCGACAGGCGGAAGACGTTCTTCAGGCCCTGGAGGGTGAGGTCAGGGTTGGTCGCGGCGGGCGCCACCATGACGATGTTGTTGTCCGAGTAGACCTTCGACGCCGGCATGCACACGCCGGAGTTGAGGTGCCCCATGACGCCCACGAGCTGCGGGTCGCCCACGAACATGTTGGCCACGTTCACGCCGGTCTTGGGGTCGCCCAGATCGTCGCCCGAGAGGACCTCGAACTTGACGCCCAGCGCCTTGGCGCGCTCCGACTCGTTGGCCTGGGCCACCGCGAGCTCGGCGGCGCGGGTGATGCCCTCGCCTAGCGCGGTCGCGCCCTGCGTGATGGGCATGCCCACGCCGATCTTGTAGGTCGCACCCTCCGAGGAGGTCGAGCCCTGGGCGCTTGCCTTCTTCGAGCATCCGGTGGTTCCGACGCTGGCCAACAGCGCCACGGACAGCACGGCTGCGAGCAGCTTGGTGCGTGTGTTCTTCATCGTGTCTCCCGTCCCTTGTGGTGTGGTCCCGCCCGCGCCTACACGGTGCGAGTTGCCGCAGTCTACTGAGGAGGGCTTTCGTAACAAAAGCGATATCTGCTACCGATTCGATGAAGCGCAACTTCACCGTAGGTCGCAAAGGGGTGTTACTTACGAATCGTAACTATGATGGTGCCCTCAGCGATGGCCGACGCTCGCTTGCACGGACTCGACTATCGATTGTGAATCGCTGGGCTGGCACCCGGCTCCGCGACAGCGCGCGCAGGGTCTCATCGGCGCACGCGTGACACGCGCGGTTCACTCGGGAACGCTTGCTATACTTGCTCGACGTTTTGCCACGCACACTCACGCCACACCCCACGGAGGCTCCGTGTTTCGTATCGTGCACGCACAGCAGCTCTCCGACGCCGTCTTCGAGATGGGCGTCGAGGCTCCCAAGATCGCCCGGAAGGTCCGCGCCGGCCAGTTCCTCATGGTCCGCGCGAGCGAGGGCGGCGAGCGCATCCCGCTCACCTTCTCGGACTGGAACGCCGAGGAGGGCTGGATCCGCTTCATCTTCATGCGCGTGGGCAAGACCACGCACCAGCTGAGCCATCTGGGCGTGGGCGACGAGCTCGCCGACGTGGTTGGTCCGCTGGGCGTTCCCACGCACACTGAGGGCCTTGGCCGTGTGGCAGTGGTGGGCGGGGGAGTGGGCGCCGCCGTGGCCTACCCGGTGGCTCGTGCGATGGCTCAGGCCGGCGCACAGGTCGACGTGATCTTGGGTGCGCGCACCGCTGACCTGCTCGTGCTCGCCGATGAGATCGCGGCGCTGCCGGGCGTGAAGCTGCAGATCATGACCGACGATGGCTCGGCGGGCGAGAAGGGTCTGGTCACCACGCCGCTCAAGCGGCTGTGCGAGGCCGGCGCGATCGACCACGCGTTCGCCGTGGGCCCTGCGATCATGATGAAGTTCTGCGCGGCGACCACGCGCGAGTACGGCGTGCCCACCACCGTGTCGCTCAACCCCATCATGGTGGACGGCACCGGCATGTGCGGCGCCTGCCGCGTGAGCGTGGGCGAGGAGGTCAAGTTCGGCTGCGTTGACGGACCGGACTTCGACGCGCACCTGGTGGACTGGGAAGAGCTCATGAGCCGCCAGCGCATCTACTACGAAGACGAGCGCGTCGCTGACGCCGAATACTCCCGGAGCTGCTCGTGTCACCTCTAGACGACAACACCAGGGGCGCCACGCCCGAGAACGCCGCCGGTTCGCACGCCGCATCCGCCGAGGCCCCGCGCCACAAGCCCAGCCGTGCGCCGCGCACGCCCATGGCCGAGCGCGACGCCGCCGAGCGCCGGATGAGCTTCGACGAGGTCGCCTTGGGCTACTCCGCCGATGAGGCCCGCGCCGAGGCGGAGCGCTGCCTGCAGTGCAAGAACCCGCTGTGCGAGCAGGGCTGCCCGGTCAACATCCACATCAAGGATTTCATCCGCGCCATCATCGACGGCGAGCCCGCGCGCGGCGTCGAGGTGCTCAAGGAGCGCAACGCCCTGCCCGCGGTGTGCGGTCGCGTGTGCCCGCAGGAAGAGCAGTGCGAGGCGCAGTGCATCCTGGGCAAGAAGGGTGAGCCGGTGGCGATCGGCCGCCTCGAGCGCTACTTGGGCGACTTCGACCTGACATGCGACCTTGAGCACCGCTGCACGCCTGAGCTCGCCGAGCCCAGCGGCAAGCGCTGCGCGGTCGTGGGATCGGGTCCTGCGGGCCTCGCCTGCGCCGGTGAGCTCGCGAAGCTGGGCCACAAGGTCACCGTGTTCGAGTCGCTGCATGCCCCTGGTGGCGTGCTCTCCTACGGCATCCCCGAGTTCCGCCTGCCCAAGTCGATCGTGGCCGCCGAGATCGAGATGCTCTCGGTGATGGGCGTCGAGATCGAGTGCGACCAGGTCATCGGCCGCATCGCCACCGTCGAAGAGCTCATGACCGAGGAGGGCTTCGACGCGGTCTTCATCGGCAACGGCGCGGGGCTTCCCACCTTCATGGGGATCCCGGGTGAGAACCTCAACGGGGTCTACTCGGCCAACGAGTTCCTCACGCGCGTGAACCTCATGCGCGCCTACGAGTTCCCGCACGCCGATACGCCCGTGTGGCGCGGTCGCAAGGTGGCCGTGGTGGGCGGAGGCAACGTCGCGATGGACGCGGCACGGACCGCCCTTCGCCTGGGCGCCGACGAGGTGTTCCTCGTCTACCGACGCACGGCCGATGAGATGCCGGCCCGCCGCGAAGAGGTGCACCACGCGCGCGAGGAGGGCGTCGAGTTCAAGATGCTGTGCTCGCCGCTCGAGATTCGCGGGCACGACGGCTGGGTGACCGGCATCGTTGCCACCCGCATGGAGCTCAGCGAGCCCGATGAGTCTGGTCGCCGTGCGCCCGTGTGCGTCATGGACTCCGACTTCGTCATCGACTGCGACACGGTGATCATCGCCGTGGGCACGCGCGCGAACCCGTTGCTGGCCGACGCGGCACCCGATCTCGAGCTCACCCGGCGCGGCTACATCGTCACCGACGACGAGGGCGCGACCAACCTGCCGGGCGTCTTCGCGGGCGGCGACATCGTGACCGGTGCCGCGACCGTCATCCTCGCCATGGGCGCGGGCAAGAAGGCGGCCCGTGCGATGGACCGCTGGCTGACGAACGGCTCCTAGGGACCTGCTCCACCGCTCAGTTGCGACCGTTTGCGACTGGAACCGCCCCTTTCGGGTGTCGGTTGGGTACAATCGCAACGACGGACGAACGGTGGGATTCCGAGCGTTCATCGGTAGGAAACGACTTCCAATCGGCGGCCCAGGAGGTACGAGCGGTGGCAGATGAGACCATCTCCGTACTCGTGATGGATGACGATCAAGCGATCGTCGACATGATTCGTATGGGCCTCGAGGCCGATGGGATGCGCGTGTTCGGCGCTGCCGACGGTGGCGAGGGCATCGACGTGCTGGGCCGTGAGCGTGTCGACGTGGTGGTGCTCGACATCATGATGCCGCGCGTCGACGGCTGGATGGCGCTCATGGACATCCGCAACAACCCGGCCACCGCCGATCTCCCCGTCATCATGCTGACCGCCAAGACGCAGGATCTCGCCAAGATCCTTGCGTTCAAGCAGGGCGTGCAGCAGTACGTGACCAAACCGTTCAACATCATGGAGCTTGCGGCGCGCGTCGAGAGCCTGGCCCGCGGCAGAAGGCGGATGTCCGCCGAGAGCGCCGGGTCCACTGAGGCCGAGTTCCGAAAGCTCGCCGTACGCAAGGGCGGCCGGACCGTGCTGCTCAACCTGGATGACATCGTGTACCTGTCGGCGCGCAACAAGTCGACGTACGCGCACACCTACGAGAACCAGTACCTCGTGGATCTCACCTTGGGTGATCTTGAGACGAAGCTGGGCCGTGAGTCGTTCACTCGCGTGCACCGCAGCTACCTCGTGAACCTGAACAAGGTGAAGGAGATCCTGCGGGTCGATGGGGGCTACGTGGTGGTCGCTGCCGACCGCGACGAGACCCATATCCCCGTCGCGCGCCGCCAGGTGCGCCAGTTCCGCGAGGCCGTGGGGATTTAG
>CAYOHY010000027.1:0-10587 GCA_964403885.1 uncultured Eubacteriales bacterium | reverse complement strand
GGTTCGATTCCGGCATGCGCCGACGTCCATCCTCGTGCGTGAGAGGACGTGGGCGCGGGGTTTGGTGGGGGTGTCCGGTTCCCTGCAGCGACTAGGTGCGATCGTACCTCTATGAGGAACAGTCGTACCTAGTTGTCATAGGAGTTCTCAACCCTCCCGGAACCCGCGCCCACGGCAACCGCGAGGGAGAGGAATCGCCATGCCGCGCCGACATGCCGGCGAGTTCGGCCGCATCCTGGGGTCACATATCCGCGCCGAGATGATCCGGCGCATCCTCGAGGCTCCCGACGGCATGATCTGGCTGCGAGAGCTCTACCGAGCAGTGGGCAGCATGTCGTGTGTGCGCCGCGAATGCGACCGGCTGATCAGCCTGGGTGTGATCAGGAACCGTCGCGATGGCGGCGCCTGCTTCTTCCACGTGGTCGACGGCAACCCGCTGGTGCCCGCTCTCAGGCATCTGATGGCCGCGTGTGACGAGTTCGACCCACCACGCGACTCATCGCCGCTCTTGAGCGAACTCAGGCCGTCGCCGCCCGAACGGACGCGGCGAGTACTTTCGCAGACAGACTATCCGCAGGGAGCGTATCTGCACGCAGCGTATCCGCAGGGAACGCACCCACAGGGAACGCCGCGTCCTAGTTCTTCAGCGACTGGAGCGGCGCCGGCAGACGTCCGCCTCGGTGAGCGAACACATTGCCCGCCCACTGGTTGACCGGCATGATCGGCGCCTCGCCCAGCAGCCCGCCAAACGAGACGCGGTCGCCCACGTCCTTGCCGATCGCGGGGATGAGACGCACCGCCGTGGTCTTCCAGTTCACGACACCGATGGCGCACTCGTCGGCGATGATGCCCGCGATGGTCTCTGTGGTGGTGTCGCCGGGGACGGCGATCATGTCGAGACCCACGGAGCACACCGCGGTCATGGCCTCGAGCTTCTCGAGCGTGAGCGCGCCCGACTCCGCGGCGCGGATCATGCCCTGGTCCTCGGACACGGGGATGAAGGCGCCGGACAGGCCGCCGGTCGAGCTCGTGCCCATGGCGCCGCCCTTCTTCACGGCGTCGTTGAGCAGCGCGAGCGCAGCGGTGGTGCCGGGTCCGCCGCAGCGGCCCACGCCCATCGCCTCGATGATCTCGGCCACCGAGTCACCCTCGGCGGGTGTGGGGGCCAGCGAGAGGTCGACGATGCCCATCTGCACGCCCAGGCGTCGCGCGGCCTCGCGGGCCACCAGTTCGCCCGCGCGCGTGATCTTGAACGCCGTGCCCTTGATCGCCTCGGCGACGGCGGTGAGGTCTGCGTCCTTGGGCAGCGCGTCAACCACGGCGCGCACCACGCCCGGGCCCGAGATGCCCACGTTGATGACCTCGTCGGGCTCACCGGCACCGTGCACGGCTCCGGCCATGAACGGGTTGTCCTCGACCATGTTCGCGAACACCACGAGCTTCGCGCAGCCGATGCAGTCGCGATCCGCGGTCGCTTCGGCCGCCGCACGCACCGTCTTTGCCATCGCCAGCACGGCGTCCATGTTGATCCCGGCGCGCGTCGACGCCACGTTGACCGAGGCGCACACGCGGTCGGTGGTCGCGAGCGCCGAGGGGATCGACGCGATCAGCCGACGGTCGCCGTCACCGATTCCCTTGTGAACGAGCGCCGAGAACCCGCCGATGAAGTCGACGCCCACGGCCTTGGCCGCGCGATCGAGCGCGTCGGCAAGAGGGCTGACGTCTTGGGCGGTGCAGACCGCAGCGAGCTCGGCGATGGGGGTCACCGAGATGCGTCGGTTGACGATGGGGATGCCGTACTCGGCCTCGAGCTGGCGGGCCACGGGCACAAGGCGCTCGGCGGCAGACGTGACGCGGTCGTACACGCGCGTGGCGGTCACGTTGACGTCTTCATGCGCGCAGCCGCGAAGCGACAGGCCAAGGGTGACGGTACGGATGTCGAGGCTTTGCTGCTGAACCATCAGCAGCGTTTCGACTATCTCCTCGGGATCGATATGCACAAGGGAACCTCTCGGTGGGGGTGGTGGCGGGTCACGGGGGTACGGGTGCCGGGAAGGCCCCCGGGGTAGGACTAGATGCGGTGCATGTAGCGGAAGACGTCCTCGCGCTGCAAGGTGATCTGCAGGCCCAGCTCCTCGGCGACTTCAGAGAGTCGCTTCTGGAGGGCCTCGAAGCTCGATGCCTCTTCGTCGACGGTGACCAGCATGGTCATCGAGAAGATGCCGCCGATGATGCTTTGGCGGATGTCTTCGATGTTGGTGTGTGACTCGGCGAGCACGCGAGAGACGGTCGCGACGATGCCGACGCGGTCCTCGCCGAGGACGGACAGGATCGCTGGGGTGCGCATGGGGGCTCCTCACTCGTGTGCGGCACGCCGACGCCCGGGGCGCCGACGCTATACTCGTTTATACCGCACGATCGGTCACGACATCGCGAACGTTGGGTGGCCGTACAGGCTACCTGTGCACGAAGAGAGTTGCGAGGCTATGGCGATCCCCATCACGCCGGTACACGTCGGCGACGTGGTCAGGCTCAAGAAGCCGCATCCGTGCGGCACCAACGAGTGGGAGGTCACCCGCATCGGGGCCGACATCCGGCTGCGGTGTCGCGGGTGCGATCGAAGCGTGATGTTGGAGCGCTTCGAGTTCGATCGCCGGTTCCGCGGCTTCATCGAGCGGGCGGGCTAGGACCCGTCCACCGAGATCGCGCCTTTGAGCCCCTTGTACTGCGGGTCGTCGGCGTTGTTGAGCTGCATGTGCGTGTGGTATCCGCCGTTGCGCGTGAACTCCTTGAGCTGCGGGTTCACGCGCTTGTCCAGATCGCGCACCGCCGCTATCCGCGTCACGCCGCCGGTCACGCGGTCGCCCACCTTACAGCTGAGGTCGTCGACGTGGATCATGACGCAGTCGATGTTCGCGCGTCCGGTGGGCTGGATGTGGATCTCGTAGTCGTCGTACTTGCCGTAGAGCTTGAACCGCTTGATCTTCACGATGGTGCCGGTGATGGGCGAGAACACGTCGCTGCCGGGGGCTGCGCCCACGTCGGCGGCGCTATCGGGCTTGCCGGGCCGGCTGCGCCACATGCGCAGCACTGAGCCCACCAGCACCGCGTCGGCACCGGTGGGCTGACTCGCCTTGTCGCGGTGCGTGGTGCGCTCGCGCTTGACCTTGTCGGTATCGGCAGTGGGGAGCGGCGTGGTCATGTGCAGCGCGTAGGTGTAGGACGCCTGGTGGAAGCCGACCTCGGTGAGGTCGGTCACGCGCACCGGCAGATGCACCTCGAGCGATCCCAGACGCGCGAAGATGGGCGTGGGGTCGTTGGCGGGATCCATGGCGCGGATGCCCGCGATCGCGGGGTCGGGTGCGTCCGCGCGCGAGAGCGACGGGGTCCCGGTGGGGTTCTCGGCGGTCGACGCGGCGGGAAGCGGCTCCTTCTGGGCGCGCTTGTCCGATGCGTACTGCCACCCCAACGCGAGCACGCCCAACAGCGCGATCGCCACGGCGACCGAGGTGGCCTGTCGGCGCTGACGCTTGGCTCGGCGACGCGCGTCGCGTGCCTTGCGGCCCTCGAGAGCGAGCCCGGCGTCGCGGGCGGGCCTCAGCCGACGTCCCTCGCTGCGCCACTGCCCGTACTCGTCTTCAGACTGGACGGGGAGCTCGACGCCCGGATAGCGCACCTCTTCGGCGCGTATGACGCGCACGCCGCCATCGCGGCGCTGACCCGTGCGAGGTCGTCGCGGGGGCGTCACAGGGCGAAGCTCTCAGAATGGAGGACGGTGCGCATGAGATCCTGTCGAAGCAAACGTCGTTCCTGTGCCGGCGGCCCTCCACGGGCGTCTGTGAGGGTGGTCGCCTTGCGGGTTCCACAGTATAGAGGCTCGAGCGCTTGTGACAAATGATTCTGCTGTAGTATCATTTGCGCCGACGAAGAGCGGTGGCCGAGGCCGCCGAGCGTGAGAGGAGCACTTCATGAAGGCAGTGACCCGCGTGGGCATGGCGGTCTGTATCGCGATCCTGGCCGTCGGCGTGCTTGCCGGCTGCATGCAAAAGGCCCCCAAGCTTTCGCCCGAGCAGCTTGGCGCCGGCGTGATCGCCCAGCAGCATCCGGTCAACCAGGAGCAGGCCACCGCGCGCGGCTGCGATTGCCACCTGAAGTAGCCCTCGGCCTCTAAAGTGGGGCGGTCGGTATACCGATAATCTCAGTGTCGGGAAACGGAGACGGATCCCGACACCGGAAGCACGAACCCACCGTACGCGGTGCCCCTCCGCAGGTCGGTCACGGTTTCCACAGCGGGCCTCGGCGTGAGAAGATCGCCGGGGCCCTGTTGTTGCCCTGAGCGCGCATGAGTACTCTGAGTGCGCAGCGATTCGCGCTCTGAGCGCATCGCGATTCCGTGCCCCGGGGGGAGGCCGAGCCGTCACCGTGTTCTCCGTCGAGTCATTCGCCGCATCCACCGGCCTGCCGGCCAGCATGGGGCCCTTCGACATCCTCGTGATCGGCGCGTCGTTCGGCGGCCCCAAGGCCGTAGAGACGATCCTTACCAAGGTTCCGCGCCACTTCAGGCTGCCCATCGCGATCTGCCAGCACATCACGCCCGGCATGACCGAGCACTGGGCCGAGCGCCTCAACAACCTGTGTGCGATCGACGTGGTCGAGGTCCGAGACGGACTGCGGCTCGAGCCCGGAACCGCCTACATCGCGCCGGCCGGCTACCAGACCCGCATCATGCGCACCGCGATAGGCGGCCGGCTGCGCCTCGACCCGGACTTCGCCGATTCGCTGCACGTACCCTCGGTCGACATGCTGTTCTCCTCGGCGGCCCAGCAGTACGGCAGCTGTGCCCTGGGAGTGCTGCTCACGGGTCTGGGCTCCGACGGCGCGACGGGCATGCTCGCCATCCGCAACGCCGGGGGCTACACCATCGGTGAGAGCGAGGCCACGGCGGCTTCGTACAGCATGCCGGGCGCCGCGGCCGGTCTGGGCGCGGTGGTGGAGCAGCTGCCGCTCGATCGCATCGCCGACCGCGTCATCGAGCTGGGACGCCGAGGCCAGTAGCTCGCCGAGCGGGGTCCGTGCGGCGCTCGTTAGGTGGTCTGCCCGGTGAACGTGAAGCGGCGCAGCAGGATCCCCGGCACGAGCGACGCGCCCTCCTCGGTGCCCACGAAGCGACGCTCGGCGGTCGCCCCCTCGCACTCCTCGAGCGCCTCGACCATGCTTTGCGTGAAGCGCAGGTTCTTAAGCGGCGTGGTGAGCTTGCCGTTCTCGATGAGGAACGTGCCGTCGCGGGTCATGCCCGTGAGGGTGACCGGCACCGGATCTTCGACGTTGACGTAGTGGAAGCGGGTCACGTAGACACCTCGGTCGATGCGTCCGATGAGCTCGTCCATCGTCGCCTCGCCCGGCAGCATCTCCAGGTTCAGCGGCATGGGGCCATAGGCGTTGGGCGCGGGGAGCGCGTGTCCGCTGTTGAGAAAGCCGGTCTTTGCCGACCAGTACGAGTCGGTCACCGGCATCGATGCAACGCCGTATTCGACCAGCGGCACGCGGCGCTTGGGTGAGCCCTCGTAGTCGAAGGTGAGCCCCATCGCGTGAGCGGAGATCGCATCGTCGACGATCGACACCTCGGTGCTGAAGACCTGGTCCTCGAGGCGGTTGCTCATGAACGAGCGCCCCTCCTCATACGCCTTGGCCGAGAAGCCCACGTATCCCAAGAAGTCCATGATGTCGGCGACGGCCTCGGGTCCCAGCACCACCGGGTAGACGCCCGGCTCGAGGTCGGCGGGATGAGCCGAGCGAACCGCGAGATCGGCCGCCTGCTCGCCGATGGCCGACGGGTCGAACCCCTCCGTGCCCTGGCCGAGGAAGCTCGCCCAGCCGCTGCCGGTGTCGCCCATCGACAGCACCGTGGCCTGCACGCTCGTGACCGCCATCCCCACGTCGACTCCGTGGCTGTTGGCCACGGCGACCACGTTCTCGCCCACACGCACCTTGCCGGCGGCGCTCAGCCCGCGCGAGCGCGAAGGCTCGACGATCGCTGCGACCGCACGAGCACGGGCCTCGGCATCGAACGCACGGGCGGACTCGCTCGCGCGCTCAGCCGCCATGGGCTCGACCGGCTCGGGCAGTCCCGGGAACACCGGGTCCTCGGGTGCCACACGCGCAGCCGCCACCGCCGCTTCGCAGCAAGCGGCAAGCGACGCGTCGTCGAGACGGTTGGTGGACGCGACGCCCACACGTTTGCCGAGAACCGCGCGCACGCTCACGAGCGCGTTGTCCTCGGCGACGTTTTGGTTGATGCGGTTGTTGGCGAAGCGGGTGAGCGCGCTCGACTCGGCGATCACGAGGGCTTCGGCCTCATCGGCGGGGGTGAGCGAGACGGCCTTGCGCGCGAGCTCGCGGGCGGCGTCAGACGTGATCATCGGCCCACACCCACCTTCACGCCACGGAAGCGGGCAGGGGCGGCTCCGTGTGCCACGTGGGCGACCTGCATGGGTTCTCCCTTGCCGCAGTTGGGCAGGCCCCAGACCTGCCAGTGGTTCTCGTTGCACACCGCGTCACAGCTCGCCCAGAAGCGCGGCGTGATGCCTGTGTAGTTGGGCATGCGGACCATGCGGCCCAGCTCGCCGCCCTTGATCTCCCAGCCGATCTCGCAGGCGAACTGGAAGTTCAGCCGCTTGTCGTCGATCGACCACGAGTTGTTGGTCTCGATGTAGAGACCTTCGCCGGTGTCGGCGACGAGGTCGTCGAACTCCCAGGTGCCGGGCTCGAGCGAGACGGTGGTCATCCGCACGAGCGGGGTGCGGTTCCAGCCATCGGCGCGCATGCAGCCGTTGGAGGTGCGCCCGATCGCCGGCGCGGTCTCGCGCGACGTGAGCAGCCCCGTGAGCATGCCCTCGCGCACCAGGTGGTCGCGCTGTGCGGGTACACCCTCGTCGTCCCACCCAAAGCTGCCCAGCGAGCCGGGCACCGTGGCGTCAGCCGTCACCGTCACGAACTGAGAGCCGTAGCGCAGCGTGTCCACGTCGGACAGGCCCACCCAGCTCGTGCCCGCGAACGCGGCCTCTTCGCCCAGCACGCGGTCGAGCTCGGTGGGGTGGCCGATGGACTCGTGGACCTGCAGCGCCATCTGGGAGCCGTCGATGATGAGGTCGACCGTGGCGCTCTCGCATTCGGGTGCGGTGAGGAGCGCCGCGGCCTGCTCGGCGACGCGTGCGGCGTTGCCCACGAGGTCGAGGCCGGTCACGTACTCCCAGCCCGCCTGCGCCCAGCCGCCGCCGTGCGAGCACGGGTACGACCGCGTCACCACGTCGCCGTCCTTGATCGCGTACGCCTCGATGCCGGCGCCCGATTCGATCCAGTCCTGCTCGGTGAAGGCGCCCTCCGTGGAGCCGAACCACTTGCGCTCGCGGTAGAAGCCGCAGTGCGCCTGCGTCACGGTGACCTCGGGCTGCGCGCGCAGCACCTCGTCGGCGGCCATGAGCACGGCGAGCTTGTCTTCGAGCGGTACCGAGAACGGGTCGATGCCCACCGGTCCGCTCCAGGTGCCCACGGCGGGCTCGACCGGCGCGAGTCTCACGGGCTCGCCGGCGACCATCGCCGAGGCACGCGCGATGGCTGCGGCCTGGCGCGCGACGCGGACGGCCTCATCGGCGGTGACTTCTCGGCTGGAGGCGAATCCCCAGGCGCCGTCGGCCAGGACGCGCACGCCCAGACCGAACGAGTCGCTGCGCTCGATGGCCTCGACGCGGCCTGTGGACACGGAGATCTCTTCACGGGAGGAGTCGACCACTCGGCAGTCGGCGTAGTGGGCTCCGGCGAGGCGGGCAGCCTCAAGGGCAGCCTCGATGACGTCTCTCAAGACGGGGGCCTCCTGGGTAGAGGGCGAGCGTTGTGAACGATGGGGGTGCGCACGGATGCGCGACCCGCACCATCATCCTATCGCTTGACGCCGCTCAGCGCGTTGGCCGTGTCGTTCACGGCGTTTTGGGGGGCTCCCACGCGGGGCTGCCACGCGTAGCGGCGGGCGCCGGCGTAGTCCGAGCGGTCCGCGAGCTTCGAGATCTTCACGAAGTCGCCGGTGCGCGGTGCGTGGATGTAGTAGCCGCCGCCGATGTAGATGCCCACGTGGTGGATGGGCGAGCCGAAGAACACCACGTCGGCGGGTTGCAGAGCTGCCGGTGCGACCTTGTCGCCCAGCTGGAACTGCGCGCCCGAGTAGTGCGGCAGCTCGACGCCGTGCTGGCGGAACACGTAGAGCACGAGACCCGAGCAGTCGAAGCCGGAAGGTGTGACGCCGCCCCACAGGTACGGCACGCCGTGGTAGGCGAGTGCGGTCTCAACGGGGCTGCCGGCCATGACCTCGATGCCCTTGGCGTTGGCGCCGGACAGGATCTGGGCGAGCAGCGCCTTCTCCTCGGCGCTCCGGCGAGAGGCTTCTGAGTCGAGCAGGGTGAGCAGGTCGGTCTGCGCGTCGGCGACCATCTGCTGGCGCTCTTGGATGCGGAGCATGATCTCGATCTGGCGCGCCTTGAGCTCGAACTCGAGCGACTCGGCGAGCGCTTGGGTGTTCTTGAGCTCGTTGACCTGGCTCTCGAGCAGTTCCTTCTGGCCGCGCAGCGACGACGCGATGTCGGCATCGCGCACGCCGATGGTGTTGAGGAACTTCACGCGGGCCATGAAGTCCGAGACCGACTTTGAGTCGAGCAGGACCTCCATCGCGGCAAGCGAGCCGTCCTTGTACATCGAGCTCGCGCGCGAGCCCAGGATGTCTGACTGCATGGTGTAGGCGGCCTGGGCCTTGGTGAGGTCACCCTGGGCGACCTGCACGCGCTCCTTCATGGCGGCGAGCCGGTCCACGGCGTTGTTGTACTCCTCCGAGGCGACCTCGAGCTCGCGGTCGAGCGCGTCGAGCTGGGCCATGAACTCGTCGAGGCGCTTCTGCTTGGCCGCGAGCTCCTTGCGGAACTTGTCGGTCCTCGCGTCGGGCTTGACGATGATCTCCGAGCCGGACGCCGGCGGCTTGCGCGTGGCGGGCTTGGGAGCGGAGGGCGTGGTGGCGCTCGGCGTGGCCGAGGGGGTGGCGGCGGTGGAGACCGGGGCTCCGTACGCGGGCACGGCGGCGAACATCGCCACAGCGGTGGCGAGTGCGGTCGCGCGCCGAATGCGCGTTGCGACGGTTCCGGTGCTCATGTACCTGCCTTCCCTGCCGGTCGGACTCGAGGGCTACGTTGTGGCTTACCCCATAAGCCGGTGTGAGACGAGTCCAACATGCGATTCTACACGCAAAGCGCATCTCCCGCCACGTGGCGGCGGGGGTCGAGATGTCGTGCGTGATAGTGCAAAGGCGGTGCCGAAGTCGCGTCTTCGACACGCCGTCTCGCCGACGGTGATGGGGCATCGCAGGTGCCGTACGGCCCATCGCGCGTGCTTGAGTACGGCGATTCTGTGTAGAACCTGCGCCGTTGGCATCGCGCGTGCGAGAATGCGACCGCCCCGGTGCCACAACGCCCCCGCGTCCTCGGGCGGCCATGAGTAGTAGAATCGGGCGATACGCATTCATGTCGTGAGAGCGAGAGTTGATGGCTAAGATCCTGTTCGTAGCGCCGCCGTACCACTGCTGGGGCGTCCAGGTCATCGGTACGTGGCCCCCTGTTCAGCTGGCCTACCTCGCCGGCGTCGCGATCGAGGGCGGCCACGAGGTGCAGCTCTACGACGCGATGAACAAGATGCACGACTTCGACGACGTGCGCGCACGCCTCACCGATTTCGCACCCGACGTCGTGGTCACCCTGGACTATCTCCCTGTCTCCGGCGCCGTTGCCACGGCAAGCGTGCCGGCCGCGCTCAAGACGCTCAACATCGCCAAGGAGCTCAACCCGCAAGTCGTCACGATGATCGGCGGCCCGCACCCCACGTTCCTCTACGACGAGGTGCTCACCGACCCCGAGAACAGCGTCGACTTCGTCATCCGCGGTGAGTCCGAGGAGACCTTGCGCGAGCTGCTCGCCGCGCTTCCGGAGGGACGCGCCCACGAGGTCAGCGGCATCGCGTACCTGGACGCCGAGGGCAAGGTCGCCACGACCCCCATGCGCGCCCACATCGCCGATCTCGACACCCTGACGCCGGCGTGGCACCTGCTGGACTGGGACGACTATCACTACAACATCGAGCCGTGGGGCCGGATGGCCTCGATCCTCACCACGCGCGGCTGCATGATGGGGTGCTCGTTCTGCTCGCACCGCAAGTTCTGGCGCGGTGACTGGCGCGCTCGCACCCCCGAGAAGGTGATCGACGAGATCCGCCACCTGGTGGACGAGTACCAGGTCGAGTTCATCACGCTCATCGACCCGTACCCCACGAGCGACCGTGAGCGCTGGGAGCACCAGCTCGACCTGCTCATCGAAGCGAACATCGACGTGAAGCTGCTCATGGAGACGCGCGTCGAAGACATCATCCGCGACGAGGCGATCTTGCATAAGTACCACGACGCGGGCGTCATCCACGTCTATGTTGGCGCCGAGTCGAGCTCCGATGAGATGCTCGAGAGCCTCAACAAGGGCACCGACGTCGACCAGAACAAGCGCGCGC
>CAYOHY010000026.1:0-28845 GCA_964403885.1 uncultured Eubacteriales bacterium | reverse complement strand
CTTTGGCGAGGTAGTGGTCGATGCGGTAGATCTGCTCCTCTCGGAAGAGCGAGCCCAGGAGCGTGTCGAGCGCCCGCGCGCTCTCCTGGTCGTCCCCAAAGGGCTTCTCGACGAGGATCCGCGTCCATCCGGTCAGATCCGAGCACTCACGCGTGAGCCCCGAGCTCGCCAGGTTGCGAAAGATCGTCTCGTAGTTGTCCGGCGGCACCGCCAGGTAGAACAGCTTGTTCGCGCACACGCCCCACTCGTTCTCGATGGCGCCCACGTGCTCCTTGGCGAGCGCGTAGGCATGCGCGTCGTGGAACTCGCCGCGCTGGTAGCGGAAGAGTGCGAGGAACTCCTCGATGTCGGCCGGGTCGGCGCCCTTCGCGCGCTCGTCGAGAATCGTGCGCACGTGGGCGCGCAAGTCGTCGTCGCTCCAGTCCCGACGGCCAAAACCCACCGCGCAGAACCGCTCCGGCAACAGCCCCTTGCCCCGCAGGTAGAACAGCGACGGCACCACCTTGCGCGCCATCAGGTCGCCGGTGGGACCAAAGATGACGAGGACGGTGGGCAACAGGTCTTTGGCATGGGCGGACATGAGTGATCCTTCCGAGAACAACATGAGCGGCGGAGCGCGCCTCGCGAAGAAGCGGCACAAGGTACATTCCCGATGTGCGCGCGGGCGTCTGGGCCGGGTGTGATTCTGCTACCGTTGACCCATGCGCATCATCGACGTCCATACACACGCATTCGCCGACGACCTGGCAGCGAAGGCGCTTCCCGCCCTGCTCGGCAGCGCCGAAGGCCGACTCAAGGCGCACTACGACGCGACCGTCCGAGGACTGATCGCCGAGATGGACCGCACGGGCGTCGACGTCTCCGTGGTACAGCCGGTCGCCACCAAGCCCGCCCAAGTCTCCGTGATCAACGACTGGGCGGCATCCATCGCGAGCGATCGCATCGTGGGCTTTGGGGCGATGCATCCGGACTTCGAGGACCCTGCAACAGAGATCGCGCGCATGGCGTCGCTGGGCATCAAGGGCTTCAAGATGCACCCCGAGCACCAGGCGTTCGAGCCCCACGAGCCGCGGCTCGACGCCATCTGGCGCGCCGCGTGCGAGCACGGCCTCATCGTCTTGTTCCACGCGGGGGCCGACGTGATCCACCCCGGCGTCCGCGGCACCGCACCGTCGTTCGCCCGCCTCATCGACGCGTGGCCGGGGCTCAAGGCGATCCTGGCGCACATGGGCGGGTTCAGGCAGTGGGCCGAGGTCGCCGAGCATCTGCAGGGCCGCGCGGTGTGGCTCGACACCGCCTACACCCTGCGCCACCTTCCCGACGACGAGTTCGTGGCGCTCGTCCGTGCCCACGGCACCCAGCGCGTGCTGTTTGGCAGCGACGGCCCCTGGACCGACGCCGCCGAGGAGATCGAACATTTGCGCCGCCTGGGCTTCACCGCCGATGAGCTCGACGACCTGCTGGGCGGCAACGCCGCGCGCCTGCTGGGAATCTGACGAGTGAGCGGCAGCGCGACCGGGCAAAGCGACCCACGCACTGCAAAATGTCTTCATAGTTTTGGCACACTACCTGCACAGAACCGCGCACACCGATGATGAGTGCCGAGGGGTCTGACCGGATGAACAGCAACACCACCGCAGTCGGCGAGCTGTCGCCAACCGTACTTCAGGCGATCTTGGATGAGCTCCCTATCGACGTGCTCGTGCACGACCGTAGCTCCATCATCTACGCCAACCGCGGCACCGCCCGCACGCTTGGCTACGACCACCCGCATGACCTCGCCGGACTGCCCGTCTCGGCGATCGTGCACCCGGAATCACGTGACGCCGGCATGCAACGTCGCGCGGTGCTCTTCGCCACCGGCCAGCACTTCCCTTCGGTGGACATCAAGCTCAGGCGGCACGACGAAACGTCCATGGCCGCCGAGGTCATGGCGCGCAGCTTCCGTATCGGAGATGAGACGCTCGCGGTGGTCGCGCGCGGCGTATTTGGCGGCACCGCGGTCGACGCCGGCACGCTGGTCTCGGGAACCCCCGAGTACCCGGAGGACACGCCGCTCGTCAGGGCGATCTTGGACTCACTGCCCATGCCGGTCATCGCACACGACACGCAGGTCTTCGCCTACGCGAACGACGCCGCCGCCAAAGGAATCGGGCTGCCGTCCCGCTCGGAACTGATCGGGCGCCCGCTGTCGGAGCTCACCCATCCGGACGACCTCGAGGCGAGCCGCGAACGACAGCGTGCCATGGTGGCCGCCGGACTGCACTTCAACCGGATCCAGGCGAAGGTGCAGACCAGCGACGGAACGCCCGTCTACACGATCTGCTCGGGGGGCGTGATCGCCGCCGGCGCCTCGTCTATGGTCTGTTGGGTCATCGAGGAGATGAGCCTGGAGCGCCCTTCGGGCATCGAGCAGGCACCTTCACCGCGCTAGGCCTCTGCGGTGATCTCCGTGACGCCGCGCAGGTACGGACGAAGCGCCTCGGGCACCTCGATCGAGCCGTCCTCGCGCTGGTAGTTCTCGAGCACCGCCGCGAGCGTGCGCCCCACGGCCAGCCCTGAGCCGTTGAGGGTGTGCACGAGGCGGCTCCCCTTGAACTCGGCCGGCTGGCGGTACTTGATCGCGGCGCGTCGCGCCTGGAAGTCCCAGCAGTTGGAGCAGCTCGAGATCTCCTTGTACGCGCCGTAGCTGGGCAGCCACACCTCGATGTCGTAGGTCTTGGTGGCGCCAAAGCCCATGTCTCCGGTGCACAGCACGATCGTGCGGTACGGCAACCCCAGCAGCTGCAGGATCTTCTCGGCGTCAGCGACCATGCCCTCGAGGGCGTCCATCGACTCCTCGGGCTTGGCGAACTTCACGAGCTCGACCTTGTCGAACTGGTGCACGCGGATCATGCCGCGGGTGTCTCGGCCGGCGCTGCCTGCCTCCTCGCGGAAGCACGACGTGAACGCGGTGTACTTGCGCGGCAGGGTGTCGCCCTCGAGCACCTCGTCGCGGTGGATGTTGGTGAGCTGCACCTCGGCGGTGGGGATGAGGTAGAGCTGCGTGCCCTCGCCGTCGGTCTTGAACAGGTCGTCTTCGAACTTGGGCAGCTGGCCGGTGCCGGTGAGCGTCTCGGCGTTGGCGAGCGAGGGCGGCCACCACTCCTTGTAGCCGGCGTCGCTGTGGGTGTCGAGCATGAAGTTGATGAGCGCGCGCTCGAGCTTGGCGCCCATGCCGCCCAGCAGCACGAAGCGGCTCTTGGCGAGCTTCACGGCGCGCTCGAAGTCGATGATGCCCAGGTCAGGGCCCAGGTCCCAGTGCGCCTTGGGCTCGAAGGCGAACTCGCGCGGCGTGCCCCAGCGGCGGACCTCGACGTTGTCGTTCTCGTCGGCGCCCACGGGCACGTCGGCGTGCGGCAGGTTGGGGGCGGTCATGAGCATGTCGCGCACGTCGGCGTCGACGGCACCAAGGTGCGCCTCGAACCCGGCGATACGCTCGTTGACCTCGCGCACGCGCTCCTTGGCGGCCTCGGCCTCGTCACGCTTGCCGTCCTTCATGAGCGCGCCGATGGCCTTCGACGACTCGTTGCGCTCGGCCTGCAACGTCTCGACCTCGGCGATCAGACGGCGGCGCTCCTCATCGAGGCGAAGGAACGCGTCCACGTCCCACGATGCGTTGCGGTGTGCCATCGCGGTGCGGACCGCGTCGGGGTTCTCGCGGACGAAGCGTGCGTCGAGCATCTCATGCCTCCGTGGGGGAGCTTCCAACCGTGTCAGGGGTACGGTTGCGAGTATAGCCGAGCCGACCCCCGGCATCGCTGCCGAGGGTCGGTCTGCTGCAAAGAGTCGAGCCGCCCTGAAAGGCCGCGGTTCTACGCCAGGTAGTCGCGCAACAGACCCACGCGGCGCGAGGTGCGCAGCTTGGCGAGCGTCTTGTTCTCGATCTGGCGGATGCGCTCGCGGGTGACGCCGAACTCGCGGCCCACCTCTTCGAGGGTCCTTGGCTTGTCGTCGAGCAGGCCGAAGCGCAGCTCGAGCACCTGACGCTCGCGCTCGGTCAGGCCGGCCAGCACGTCTTCGAGCTCAGCGCGCATCGCCTCGGCCTCGGCCTCCTCGGCGGGAGACGCCACGGAGGTGTCAGGCAGAAAGTCGCCCAGCGAGCTGTCGCCGTCCTCGCCGATGGGGGTCTCGAGCGACACGAGGTCCTGGCCCACGCGCATCAGCTCGTGCACGCGCTCGGGCGTGACCTCGAGCACCGCGGCGATCTCCGGGATCTCCGGCTCGCGGCCCAGCTCCATGGTGAGCTCCTTGCGCACCTTGCGCAGGCGGTTGACCTGCTCGTTGAGGTGCACGGGGATGCGGATGGTGCGGCCCTGGTCTGCGATGGCCCGCGTGATGCCCTGGCGGATCCAGTGGGTGGCGTAGGTGGAGAACTTGAAGCCGCGCGTGTGGTCGAACTTCTCCACGGCGCGCATGAGGCCGATGTTGCCGGCCTGGATGAGATCGGGCAGCGGCAGGCCACTGCCGGTGAAGACCTTGGCGTTCTTGACCACGAGGCGCAGGTTGGCCTCGGTGAGGCGGTCCTTGGCGTCGAGCCCGATGGCGATCACGCGCGTGATCCGGCGACGCTCGAGAGGCGTGAGCTCGATGCCCTCGGCCTCGATCTGCTCCATGCGCTCTTCGGCCTCCATACCGGCCTGGATCTTGGTCGCGAGGTCCACTTCCTGAGCGGCGTTGATCAGCGGGATCTTGCCGATCTGCGCGAGATACGGGCGGACGGAGTCACTCGAGATCGAGACGGTGGAACGACGAGTCGACATCTGCACCTCTTCCAGGCACGCGGTGGCGGAAGCACGCGAGTACTCGGGCTCGCGGCGTCATAGAGTAGCAGGCACCTCTGACAGGGAATGCCCCCGAGTGGGGGGCGAGGAATGATACGGTCGCAAGGCCCCGCGAGTCAAGGAGCGCTGATGTCAGTGACGACGGGTACACTCGGCACATGCACCGAGGACCACTGACACTCGACCCCAGCGACCCCGTCTCCGCCGCGTTGGCGCTGGCGGACCCTGAGCTGGGCGCCGTCATAGCGCGCGTGGGCAAGGTCGAGCTGGGCGTCCCGTCAGACCCGTTCGAGGAGCTCGTAGGCTCGATCGTGTCACAGCAACTCTCCACCAAGGCGGCCGGCACGATCTGGCGCAGGTTGGGCGAGGCGGTGCCCATCACGCCCGCGGACCTCGCCTCTGCAGACCCCCAGACCCTGCGCGACGCCGGGCTCTCCCGCGCCAAGGTCGAGTACGTGCAGGGCATCGCCCGCGCGGCGGTCACCGGCGACCTCGACTTCGACGCGCTCGAGCGCCTCGACGACGAAGAGGTCATCTCCCGGCTCACCACACTCAAGGGCGTTGGCCGCTGGACCGCCGAGATGTTCTTGCTGTTCGCGCTCCGCAGGCCAGACGTCCTGGCCGTCGACGACCTGGGCATCCGCACGAGCGCGGGCAGGATGGTGGGCAGCGACGCCGCGATGGATCGCGCCGAGCTCGCCAAGCGCGCGGAGCTGTGGAAGCCACACCGCAGCGCGGCGAGCCTGTGGCTGTGGGCCTCGCTTCAGTAGGCGACCGCAGGTCGAGCGCCCGCTACGCCTCGCTCGCGCAGCCGGCGGCGGCGTCCACGATGGGCGCGAGCTCGGCAAGCACGCCGGCGAACCCGTCCGGTACGAGCCGGTAGTACACCCACAGGCCGCGCTTGCTGGAGCTCACCAGCCCCGCCTCGATCAGCTGCTTCATGTGGTGCGACACCGTGGGAGCGCCCAGCCCCAGACGGTCCGTGAAGTCGCAGGCGCACAGGTCGCCGTCTCCGCAGCAGCCGTCCTCGCCGTCGAGGTGGGCCTGCGCGAGCATCGTGAGGATCGCTCGGCGCGGACGCGAGTCGAGCGCCTTGAACACGGCGTCGACCTTCGCCTGCTCCGAGCTGGTCGCAACTTCTTCGATGCTCATCAAACTACTCCTTGACACTTCGATATCTGTCGAACTAGTATCGCGCTGTGAGAAGACTTCGACAACCGTCGAACTATCGAGCGACATGAGAGGAGCCGTCATGCACGATCCAACCGTCATCAAAGAAGCCGTCCGAGAGCGCTACGCCGGACACGCGACCGCCGGCACGAGCTGTTGCTCCCCTGCCTCGAGCTGCGGCTGCGACACCGCCTCCTCCACCTCCGAGGCGCTGGGCTACGACGCCGCCGCCCTCGCGCAGATCCCCGAGGGTGCCGATCTTGGCCTGGGATGCGGCAATCCCCTGGCGATGCTCGAGCTCGCCCAGGGCGAGACGGTGCTCGACTTGGGTAGTGGGGCGGGCATCGACTGCTTCCTTGCCGCCCGCCGCGTGGGACCCACCGGCCACGTCATCGGCGTCGACATGACCCCTGAGATGATCGCGCGGGCACGACGCAACGCACAGTCCGGCGGCTACGCCAACGTGGAGTTCCGACTGGGCGAGATCGAGCACCTGCCCGTCGCGGACGCGAGCGTGGACGCCATCATCAGCAACTGCGTGGTCAACCTCGTCCCCGACAAGGCGCAGGTCTTCTCGGAAGCTTTCAGGGTCCTGGCTCCCGGCGGACGGCTGTCGGTCTCCGACATCGTGCTCACCGGCGAGGTACCGCTCGAGATACGTGACTCGGTTGAGGCCTACGTCGCCTGCCTGTCCGGCGCGATCTTGCGCGACGACTACCTCGCGCTGATCGAGGCCGCCGGCTTCGCCGACGTCGAAGTGACCGAGGAGCGCACGTTCGCCGCCGATGACGTGGTCGCCGAGGATCTCATCGCCGAGTTCTCCTTGCACGCTGGGGTCTCGCGCGAACAGCTCGAGGAGGCCGCCTCCCGCTTCAGCTCGATCCGCGTCCGTGCAACGAAGGCAAGGTGACGACCATGGGAATCGTGATCTGGATCGCAGGAACGGCGCTTCTGCTCTTTGGCGCCGCAGCGCTCGACGCGCGCGACC
The DNA here is from genome assembly GCA_964403885.1 of uncultured Eubacteriales bacterium. Lineage (GTDB taxonomy): Bacteria > Actinomycetota > Coriobacteriia > Anaerosomatales > PHET01 > CAYOHY01. The sequence goes on along the minus strand of CAYOHY010000026.1, from coordinate 21,864 downwards.
GCAGACTACGCGACGAGGAGTCGTCGATGGTCGGAGCGCTCTGCACGGCCACCGAGTGCGGACTCCAGGCCCGCGTCGCCGAGTAGCAAGCAACAGGGGCACCCGGAATGGGTGCCCCTGCAGGCGATACGTGTGTGGCGTGGCCTACTTGGAGACGATGAAGTCCACCTTCGTCCCCTTCTTGACCACCGAGCCAGCGGCAGGCTTCTGCCCGATGACTGTGCCGGGGCCGTAGCCCTCGACCTTCTTGTAGGTGATGGTGCCAAGCTTCAGGCTCGCCTCATCCAACGCGCTGGGCACCGCATTGAACTGCCAGCCCAGCAACTGGGGAACACCGGCATCGGGGTTCTTGCTGGCCTGCTCCTCAGAGGTGGGCGCGGTGCCCGCCGAGCTGCAGCCAACGACAGCGAACAACGAGACCGCGAGCATGATTGCCAGAACGATACGCGAACAGCGCATGAAGAAGGCTCCTTTCGAAAGTCCCACAGCGCAACTCAGCAATTCTAATGCTCAAACGTCTCGCGTGCGCGATACGCCGCCGAATGCATGGAATCTACCGTTGGTCGCATAGGTGACGTCAATCACTAAGGTTGTCGGGCCTCGTTCCGATACCGAAACAAGCAGACTACTGTGCCCGCGCCCTCCCATGAGGAGGTGAGGCGCCCATGGAGCCCGTTGCCGGAAACGGACATGCACCGTTCGACCTGCTCATCGATTCGCTCGGCGACGCCTGCGTGGTGATCGGCGCTGACGGCTGCGTGACCGCGGCAAACGACGCGGCGGCAGTCTTGTACGCGCACGCACGCGAGGACCTTCTCGGCAGGACGCTCGGCGACCTGTGCGTGGATGACACGAGTGCGGCTCAGGTCACATCGTGCAACGGCAGCTCACACAGCTTCCGTGCACGGCAGCGGCGCTCAGACGGAACGGTCTTCGACGCCGACATAACGGCCCGGCGCGCACACTCACTCGACGCCGGCCACGTGATGATGGTGGTCCGCGAACGCGAGAGCAGCCCGTGCTGTGATGAGCTTCTGCTGCGTTCGCTCCTGCTCGACAACGTGGTCGACGCCGTGGTGGCGCACACCCTCGACGGCCGGCTGCTCTATGCGAATCGCGCGGCCCTCGACATGTGGCACGCGGATGACGTCGCGAGTATCAACGCGGCCGGGCTGTGGGGATGGGTCCCTCCCGAGCAACGAGAACGGGTCGCAGAGCGGATCGAGCGCCTCAAGACCGAGCGCAGCGCCCGCTTCGAGAGCCACGGCACACGCGGGGGCGGATTGCCCAGCTATGCCGAGGTCCACGCCCGCCTGATCGACACCGCCGACGGCCCCGTGGCCGTCTCGGTGATCCGCGACATCGCCGACCGGATGGCCACCGAGGAGATGGTGCGCTACCTCGCGTACCACGACACCCTCACGGGCCTTGCGAACCGCACCATGCTGGGCACCGAGCTGGCGCACGCCATCTCCGCCTCAGAGCGCCACGGCGACCTGGTGGGTCTGATCTTCATCGATCTCGACAACTTCAAGCCGATCAACGACACGCACGGTCACGCCATTGGCGACGACGCCTTGCGCGAGGTCGCCAATCGCCTCGCGGGCGCCGTGCGCGAGACCGACACCGTCGCGCGCCTGGGTGGCGACGAGTTCGTGGTTCTGCTGCCCCGCCTCCGTGTCGCCTCAGACCTTCCGGACATCGCCCGCAAGCTCGCCAAAGAGATCTGCCGCCCCATGGAGCTGGGCCCGGCAATGGTCACACTGGACCTCAGCGTGGGCCTGGCGGTGCGTCAGCCGGGCGAAGACGCCGACTCCTTCATGATCCGAGCCGACCTCGCGATGTACGAATCGCGCGAGACAGGCGTGCCTGGATGGGAATTGTCACAACAGTAGTCCCCTTCCGTCGGAGGACCGTCGTGGCGCCCTACATCGGAGAGTCGTATCGCAACTCGGTACAGCCGGGCCTGGCCGATGAGCTCCGTCTCGCATGGGTTGCGCTCGACGCCACACACGAAGGGATCCTCATCCACCGCACCGACGGCACCATCGTGCTGTTCAACGACGCGTTCGCCCGCGGCCTTGGCTACGAGCCGGAGGAGTTCGCTCAGCTCCCGCCCTATGGGTGGAGCTCGATGCCAAGCGATGCGGACCGCCAGACCCGCCTCGACCTGATCAAGGCGGGTGACAGCTACTCGTTCGTCGCGGTGCAGCCGCTGCCCGATGGCGGCGAAGTGTCCCATGAGGTCTTCTCGCGCTACATCGACACCCCTGACGGCGGGCTCGTGGTCGCCATCTCGCACGACGTGACCCAAAAGCTCCAAGCCGAGAAGATCTTGCGTGAGCTCGCCTTCCAAGACCCGCTCACCGGCCTTGCCAACCGCGCCGCGTTCGACGAGCAGCTCGAGTCGGCGCTCGCGAGCTCGCGCCGGCACGGTGACATCACCGGGGTCATCTTCATCGACCTCGACGACTTCAAGGCGATCAACGACGTCCATGGCCATGAAGTGGGCGATGACGTCCTCGTCGCGCTGGGCCAACGGCTTGCGGCCGCCGTGCGCACCGAGGACACGGTCGCACGACTGGGCGGAGACGAGTTCGTCGTGGTGTTGCCCAGGCTCGACCGAGCCGAGGATCTCTCCACGGTGGCTGCGAAGCTGCGCGACATCATCTCTGAGCCGGTCAGGCTCGAGTCATGCACTCTGGAGGTGCACGGGAGCACCGGATCGGCCCTGTTCGATCCCCGCGGCGACGACGCGCGATCGCTTCTCATGCGGGCCGACGTTGCCATGTACGAGTCGAAGAGGCGCGCTCGTCGGGTACTCTAGTGTCATGAGCGATCCTGCGGACATCCGCATCCCCAGCATCGACGAGGCCGCGGACGGGGCGCTCGCCGGTTCGAAGTTGAGCGCACTCGAAAAGCTGCCCGCCGAAGAGCGCGCGTCGATCCTGCGCCAGATCGTCGACTCGGTCCCCGATGCGATCATCGTCCACGACGCCGCGGGCGACATCCTTTTCTGGAGCCAGGCCGCATGCGACATGCTTGGCTACTCCGCTGAGGAGATGCGCGCCCTGCCGTCGTTTGGCTGGATCGGCCACGATGCGATGAAGGGTGCCGCGGGCCGGCTCGAGTCGATCCTGCACTCAGGCGGGCTCAACTTCGAGAGCAGCGCCAAGCGCAAAGACGGCTCGCTCATACCCACCGATGTCTCCTCTCGCAGCGTCCACACCGAGGAGGGACCGGTCCTCGTCGCCGTCATTCGCGACACGTCCGAGCGCAGCGAGGCGCAACAGCGCCTGCGCTTCCTCGCGTTCCATGATCCACTCACAGGCCTGCCCAACAGGGCCGCGTTCGAAGAGCGGCTGCGGGTTGCCATCGCCGACAGTCGTCGCCACGGCGACATGCTGGGCCTGGCCTACATCGATCTGGACCGCTTCAAGCCGGTCAACGACGAGTATGGCCACGACGCCGGCGACTCGGTGCTCGTGACGGTGGGCCAACGGCTGGTGTCTCACGTGCGTGAGCAAGACATCGTCTCGCGTCTTGGCGGCGATGAGTTCGTGGTGCTGCTGCCGCGCATCAACTCGCCTGCCGAGTTCGGTGTCATCGCTGAACGACTGCTCACCCAGATTCGGTTGCCCATCAAAGCGTGCGGTGCGACGTGCACCATCGATGCCAGCATCGGCTTCGCGCTCTTCGATCCCGACTCGGACGATGCGCGCACCCTGGTGGTGCGCGCCGACGTGGCGATGTACTCGGCCAAGCGGGACCCCGAGCATCCGTGGCTGCTGTGGGACGAGTCGATGGGCATCACACCGCCGGCGTCGGGTCGGGACTAGCATGCAGCTCTCGCTTACAGACAGCTTCATCGAGTCACTGACCGCGCTCTCTCCGGGAGACGGCCGACGGGCGACCGCGTTTCTCGACAAGATGCTGCACACGCCTGACGCTGCGAGCCTGCGGCCCGAGATCGTGCACGACGCCGGGGATCGCGCCGTGCGGTCGTTCAAGGTCACCCACGACCTGCGCGCCATAGGTCACGTCGAGGGCGACAGCGTCGTGCTCCTGTTCGTGGCCCGACACGATGAGGCATATGCGTGGGCCAAGAACCGCTGCCGGGACTGCCACCCTGTGACCGGCGAGGTGCTCATCGTCGAGGACCTGCGGACCGCCGCGCCCTACGCGACCGCGTGAACGACGCTTCGCTATACTCACGCTGAACGCAACCACCATCCTGGGGGACATCATGGCCGACGAGCCGCTCGAACCCACCGAGACCAGCATCTACACCGCGGCCGACGGTGCCGACGAGGTGACCCTCGAGGATGAGGACGCGCAGAAGCAGCCCAAGAAGAGCCTGTGGGGCCTGCTGGGCATCGTGACGCTCGTCGTGATCGCGATCCTTGTCCTGCTGCTGCTCCGGGACTGCGGCGGCGCCAACGACCGGCTCGGCCAAGGCAGCTCGAAGACCATCGAGGCAGTGGAGGGGCTCAAGCCCGTCGCCGGCCAGATATCGGTCTGGGTCAAGGACGGCACGCGCATCCACGATGTGCTCATCGCCGCGCGGGTCAAGCCCTCGGAGGTCCTGCCCATGGGCGGCGGCCGCTACGTCATCACGGTGCAAAGCGGCCTTGAGGCGGACACGCTCGACGCGATCGCCGGCCAGGAAGGCGTCTACGACGCCGGGCTCGTCTACGCGCGACGCACGGCCGACCACTAGCAGCGGCCTCGTGCCCGGGCTCGGCGGCGCGGTGCCCCTACACCCTCGGGTAGCTGCCCAGGACCTTCACGTCGCGCAACTTCAGGCGCAGGCAGTCGAGCGCCGTGCGCACGCTGTCGTCGGTCACATGCCCCTCAAGGTCCACGAAGAACATGTAGTCGCCCAGCGCGCGCTTGGTGGGACGCGACTGCAGCTTGGTGAGGTTGATCTCGGCGTAGGCGAACTCGGCGAGGATCATCAGCAGCGCACCGGGCTTGTCGGCCTTCAGGAACAGTGCGAGCGATGTCTTGTCCCGGCCGGTGCGCGGCGTGATCCCGCGTCCGATCACCACGAAGCGGGTCTGGTTGCCCGCGTAGTCCTCGACGTTGCGCTGCAGAACCTCGGCGCCGTAGATGCGCGCCGCGAGGTCCGGCCCGATCGCTGCGGTGCCGGGTGCGGCGACGGCCTGCTGCACCGCCTCGGCGTTCGAGTTGGCGGCGATCACCGAGCGGCCGGGGAGGTTGCGTGCGATCCAGCGGCGGCACTGCCCGCTGGCCTGCGGGTGGGCGAACACCTCGCGCACCTCGGAGAGCTGGGTGCCGGGTGCGGCGACCAGGTGGTGGTGGATGTCGAGCACGACCTCGCCCTGGATCTCGAGCTGCGTGTCGAACGCCAGACCGTCCAGCGTAGCGGGCACCGATCCCTCGACCGAGTTCTCGATGGGCACCACGCCGCCCTCTGCCTGCCCGCGCTCGACGGCCTCGAACACCTCGTCGATGGTGGTGCAGGGATACGGCTCGCAGTCCTCGATGCCCAGCGAAAGCAGGGCCTCTTCCGAGAAGGTCCCGGCGGGTCCAAGGTAGGCGTAGCGGGTCATCGGGATTCTCCTGTCGCATCTGCGCTCTCAGGCCCACGGGTGTCGTGGTCTTCGCGGCTGTCCGTCGGGGGTCGGTCCACGGCGTTGAGGGGTGTGCGCACCCGGTTCTTGCCGCCGTTCTTGGCTCGGTAGAGCGCGTCATCGGCCTCGCGCAGGAGCGACTCCTTGTCCCACGCGTGCGTGGGATACGTGGCCACGCCGATGCTCACGGTCAACTGGCAGGTCAGCGCGCCGTCGGAGTCGACGAACATCTGCGACGCCACCGCCTCGCGGACCTTCTCGGCGACCACGAACGCGCCGGCGGCGTCCGTCTCCGGCAGCACGATCGAGAACTCCTCGCCGCCGTAGCGTGCCACCAGGTCGACCTCGCGCACGGCGGCACGAAGCGTGGTGCCCAGCAGGTTGAGCGCGGCGTCACCGGCGAGGTGGCCCTGCGTGTCGTTGAACCGCTTGAAGTCGTCGGCGTCGATCATGAGCAGTGACAGGCGCTTGCCGTAGCGGCGCGACCGCTCGATCTCCTCGTCCAGCTTGTTCTGGAGGTGGCGGTAGTTGTAGAGGCCGGTGAGCTCGTCGGTGACCGCGAGCTTCTTGGTGAGCCGATACAGGCGCGAGTTCTCGACGGCGACCACGAGCTCGCTCGCCACGGCGCCCAACACGATGCGGTCCTCATCGGTGATGCGCTCGAGGTCCTCGGCGTGTGCACAGAACATGACCATGGTGTCGAGATGGTCGAACACCGACAGGCAGGAGAAGTGCTCGTCGACCGGAGAGATCGCGGCCCCGGACACCGTGTAGGGCGACACCCCCGCCACGCTTCCGATGCTCGCCGAGAAGAGCGTCTCGGACTTCTCCTTGTCGATCACGAACAGGCAGCACGTGTCGATGCCGATGACCTTGCCCAAGATCTCGAGCACCGAGTGGCCTATGCGCTCGAAGTCGAGCGAGGAGTGGATCATCTCGGTGATCTGCGAGACGGCCTGGAGCTCGCCGATCCGACGCTCCATCCGCTCGTTGAGCCGTGCGCTCTCTTCGACAGCAGCGAGGGTCTCGATCTCCCGGCGTCGCTGTCTTTCCACTGAGAGCGCAACCATGCCTGTCACGAACACGATCGCGGCCGCCTTGAGCGCGAACAGCACGAAGTCGGCGGGCGTGAAGCGATGCGAGATCACGAAGCCCACGGCGTATGAGGCCGCGACGCCGAATCCCACGAGCATGGCTTCCCGGCGAGGCACCACGAGCGCGTAGGCGACCGGCAGGATGACCATCACCGGATAGAAGCCGTCCGACATGTCGTGAAACAGGTACGTGAAGCCGGCGAACGAGACCAGGTCGACGATGAGCACCCACATCATCGCCCTGATCGCGGCCTCAGCGCCGGACCTGGCTGCCACGAACACGATCGTCGTGGTGGCCGCCACGAGTATCAGCAAGAAGTAGTACATGCCAAGCTCTTCGTGGCCGCCGGGAAACGTCAGGCCCAAGAACGGCAGCGCCGCGAGCAAGACGCACAGCACAGTACGAGCGCGAAGATAGATGCGCTCGTCGGCGATGGTCTGAGACTCAAGGCGGTTGGCGGCCACTGCGGCTCCGGCGGGTTGAGTGGCATGAACACCGGTCGCCCGGCATCGTGGTACAAGTATAGACGACCATACCCCTCCGACCTCGGCTCGCCGCAGGTCGGCACCTTTGCAGCGGAGAACCGTGGAGCCACATCAGATCGAGGAGCTGCTGCGCTCGGTAGCGAGCGGAGCCACCACCCCCCAAGAGGCCGCGCGCACCCTGGGGACGCCCGCCTACACCGAGGTGGGTTCGGTCGCCGGATCGCCCGCAGCGCGTGTCGACCACGACCGCGCCCGCCGGTGCGGGTTCCCCGAGGTCATCTTCTGCCAGGGCAAGACGCCCGAACAGGTGGGCACCATCTCGGCCGAGCTTCTTGCCCGCGGCGACGTGCTGCTCGCCACCAGAGCCGACGCCCAGCACGCCGCCGCCATCGCCGCCGTCGCCCCCGACGCGGTCCACCACGAGCTCGCTCGCGTGGTGACCGTCGACCGCCGAGCCCAGCGACCCGCTGAAGGCCTCGTCGTCGTCGCCAGCGCGGGAACCGCCGACATCCCCGTGGCCGAGGAGGCCGCTGTGTGCGCCGAGATCATGGGCTGCGCGGTGCATCGCCTCTACGACGTGGGTGTCGCCGGCGTCCATCGCGCACTCGCTCACGTGGAGACGCTGCGCGCGGCCCGGGTGATCATCGCGGTCGCAGGCATGGAGGGAGCACTGCCCTCACTGGTCGCAGGCCTGGTGGACGTGCCGGTCATCGCGGTGCCCACCAGCGTGGGCTACGGCGCCAACTTCGGCGGGGTGTCGGCGCTGCTCACCATGCTCAACTCCTGCGCCGGAGGCATCGGCGTCGTCAACATCGACAACGGCTTTGGCGCCGCGGTGCTCGCCAGCCGCATCGATCGTCCCGGGTGGGCCGAGGCGTCAGTGGCGCCAACAGACGCGGAGTCCGCCCTGTGATCGCGTACCTCGACTGCTCGACGGGCGTCTCGGGTGACAAGTTCCTCGGGGCCCTGCTCGACGCGGGAACCGCCTCGGGTGCCTTCACCGCCGATCACCTTGTTCGTCTCGCTGCCACGCTCGCCCCCGAAGCGCGCGTGACGGTGGAGCGCACCTCCTCGCACGGCATCGCCGCATGCGGCGTACGTGTCGAAGCCGCCGAGCAACCCGCGCACCGCCACTGGCGCGACATCCGAGCCATGCTCGAGGGCGCTGACCTGCCCGAACCGGTCCGCGCGAGCGCGCTGCGCACGTTCGAGGCGCTCGCGGTCGCCGAGGCCGCAGCGCACGGCTGCGCGATCGACGCCGTCCACTTCCACGAGGTGGGCGCGATCGACTCCATCGTCGACATCGTGGGCGTGTGCGCCGGCGTGCACGCCCTGGGCATCGACGCGATCACCGCCTCGCCGGTTGCGGTGGGCTCCGGCACGGTTCGCACCTCGCACGGGGAGCTGCCCGTGCCCGCGCCCGCGACGATCCGGCTGCTGGTGGACGCCTCGGTCGTGCCCGGCTCGGCATCGGGCGAGCTCACCACACCCACCGGCGCCGCGCTGCTGCGCGGGCTCGGAGCCGGGTTCGGCCCGTGCCCGGCCATGACGCCGCGACTCGTGGGCTTCGGTGCCGGCACACGCGACATCGGCATGCCCAACGTGTGCATGCTCGTGGTGGGCGCCCCCCAAGCGTCACTCGACCTTGAGTCCCAGTCGGTCGCTGTCCTCGAGACCAATCTCGACCACCTCTCACCCGAGGCCATCGCGGCCGTGACGGCGCAGCTGCTCGCCGAGGGCGCCGCCGATGTGTGGACCACCCCGCTCACCATGAAGAAGGGCCGCCCGGGCGTCTTGCTCTCGGTGTTGGCCACCGGGCCGGACGACGTCGCCCGCGCCTTCGCCGAGCGCATCGTCGCGCTCACAGGCTCTTTGGGCGTTCGGGTCACGCCCATCGTGCGCTACGTCGCGGAACGCGAGGTCCGCGAGATCCCCACGCGTTTCGGTCCCATCAACGTGAAGGTCGGGCCTGAGGGCGCCGAGAGTCGTCTTCGCCCCGAGGCCGACGACGTCGCCCGCATCGCTCGGGAGACCTCACAGCCCTACGCGGTCGTCGAGCGTGAGCTGCGCGAGCTCGCTCGGTCTATCCTGGGCGATTAGCGGGAATCTCCTGGTTCACGGCGAAGTTTGACCATGGTCAAGAGCGCTCGTCTCGGTATCGGCGCATACTGCGGTCAACAGGGTCGGCATTTCTAGGGAGACACCCGTGGGATTCAACCCCATCCGCGCGTTCAAGGACCCGTCCACACGCCCCAGGGCCATCGTCTGGAGCGGCGTCGCGCTGATCGTGTTCTTCGTGATCTGGGCCGTGGCGATCGACGGCACCTCGACCTACTGGTTCTGCACGCAGCCCTGCCACATCGTGCACGACGACAACACGCTCGCTTACAACGAAAGCAGCCACACCAACGTGGCCTGCGTCGCGTGCCACGAGCCGGTCAACGCAAGCGGTCTCACCATGACCATCAAGAAGATCGAGGTCGCGCCCGACGCCATCACCACGATCATGCGGACCTTCGAACTCCCCATGAACCACGACAACCACGTGGCGCTCGAGATGCCCGCCGAGCAGTGCACCCAGTGTCACAACCTCAAGACCCGATCGGTCACCCCTTCTAGCGGCATCATCATCGATCACACGATCCACGCCGAGAACGGCATCCAGTGCACCAAGTGTCACAACCGCGTGGCGCACCCGGAAGAGAACATCACACTCATCCTCGAGGGCGACCAGAAGCACGAGAACTGGCTGACCATGGACGCGTGCTTCCGCTGCCACAGCCAGGCCCCGGACGCGGTGGCCCCCGGCACGTGCTCGGCCTGCCACCCCGCGAAGTTCGACCTGGTGCCGTCCAGCCACGACGCGAGCTCCTGGTACACGCTGTACGGTGAGTCCGGCGGACATGCGAAGGCAGCCAAGGAGGAGTCCGCCGCCATCGCGGAGAACGTGAAGTTCTACGAGGAGCGTCCGCCCAGCGAGGCGGCCCACGGAGAGGTCGAGGGCGAAGAGCCCACCGGCGCGCTCAAGCCCGCGCGGCAGGTCAACAGCTGCTACACCTGTCACAAGCCGTCGTTCTGCGATGGGTGCCACGGGCTGAAGATGCCGCACCCTGCCGAGTTCAAGAAGAACCACGCTGCGGCCGGCTACGCGGATCCGGGCGTCTGCGCCAAGTGCCACGCGCGCAGCGCGGCCGAGGCGAAGGGCACCGGTTTCTGCGACGCCTGCCATCACCCGTCCAAGACGCCCGCCGGCTCGTGGATCCTGCAGCACCCCGAGGCCGTCAAGAAGGATGGCGCCACGCCCTGCTTCGACTGCCACACCGAGGTCGACTGCTCGACGTGCCACGTCCGGGGCATCGAGACCGGGCGCAAAGAGATGAAGGCGCGTTTCGCAGCCAAATGACATGAAACGACACGCTGGTCCCGACGGGCATCGCGACAGCGGTGCCCGTCGTGTCTGGCCCCCAGAAAAGGAAAGGCCCGCGTGATGCGGGCCCCACGGCTCTCTGCATTTGTCTCGCGCCCGCAGCCGCAGTGGAATTCGGCGCCAGGACCCACCCTCACGGTTTTCCCCGAGTCCCACCTGTATTCTCGGCACACGCTGAAGAGGTGTTGAGCGCGGAGGTCCCGCTTCCTTGCGCGCGCAGGTGATATCTGTCACATCCGTGCTCAGGCCACGCGCCAACCGTTACCTTCGCGCACGATGAAGCCGTCCGTCTCAAGCGCCTCAAGCAGGTCATCGGCCTCGGTGACGTCGAGACCCAGGCCGCCTGAGAGCTCGTCGGTGGTCGCCCCGGGCGCGTCCATGACCGCCCGCAGCAGCCGCGCCCGCTTCTGCCGCCTCGAGCCCTCGAACGTGGACTGCCGTGCGTGATGCGCGCTGCGCCGCGACGGGTTGGGGACCACCCGCTTGAGGTGCGCGCCGTAGTCGAGCAAGGCGTAGTTCCATTCGCGCGGCGTGACCCCCAGATGCTCGGCCTGCTCGGCGGCCTGTGCCACGAGCGGCGCGACCTCTTTGTCGGGCACCTCGTCGCGATCGGCGAACAGCTCGTGCAGGAAGACCGTGCGCACATTGGTCTCGAGGTAGACGCCGTGCTGGCCAAAGGCGAACGCCCGCACGCCGGCCGAGGTCGCCGGGCCCACGCCGGGCAACGCGCGCAGAGCCGCATCGTCGTCCGGCAGCCGGGCGGGACCGGAGGCGCCGGACTCCGCGTGCGCGCAGACAACCTGCTCCGCACAGCGCTTGAGCGCGATCGCCCGGCGGTTGTAGCCCAGGCCCTGCCAGTCTCGCAGAACCGCCTCGAGCGGCGCGGCCGAGAGCGCTTCCAGCGTGGGGAAGTCTGCCATCCATCGCTCGAAGTACGGGACCACGCGCCCCACCTGCGTCTGCTGGAGCATCACCTCGGACACGAGGACCGCATACGGGTCGCACGTGTCACGCCACGGGAACTCCCGGTACAGACCGCGGCCTTCGCGGAGGACGTGCTCCACGAAGGCCGCGAGGTCATATGCGGGGTGACTCGGCACGCCTACGCGTCCGCGTCCTTGGCGGATGCGTCCGCCTCGGCGGGCTCGACCACCACGGGCTCGTGCTCAGAGGGCTGGACCGACTCCTCGACGAGCACCTCGGTGCCCACCTCGGCGGCGTTGTCCAGGTGAACGCGGCCGGCAAGCGGCACCTCGCGGACGAACCACATCATCACGAAGGCGAGCACCATGAGCGCCGCGCCGTAGAGGAACGCGTGCGTGACGCCGGCGGTCAGGGCCGCCTTGAGGTCGTAGGTCAGCGTGGCCCACGCCTCGGTGAGGCCCAGCTGGGCCGCGACGGTGCCGGGCAGCTTGGCCTCGATCCCCTTCACCAGCGCGGTCACGGCGTCGAGCATCTGCACGTTGAGCAGGCTCGACGGGTCGAAGCTGCGCGGGATGCTGCCGTCCGTGACCACCTTGAGGTCGGCGACGAACTGGGTGAAGAACTTCTCGGCGCCGTGGGGCAGCTTATCGGCGAACTTCGTGAGGATCATCTTGATGCCCTGGGGGCTGAACGGACCCGGCATCTGCGGCATCCCGGCCCACAGCAGCTGAAGTGCGGGTACGCCCTTGGCGCCGATGCGCTCGGCGAGGTCTGCGCGCATAGCGGCGTTCATGACACCGCCCAGAAGCGCGACGCCCACCGTGCCGCCGATGGAGCGGAAGAACTGAAGCGCGCCGGTGACCTCGCCAAGACGCTGCGGGAACTGCGACTGAAGCGAGATGGTGAACAGCGGCATGGTCGTTCCGATACCCAGACCCACCATGACCATGGGCACCACGACGGCCATGTTGCTGCTTTCGACCTGCAGGCGCGAGAGCAGGAACATGCCCACAGCCGAGACCGCCAGACCCACGATGCCAAAGGCCTTGTAGCGGCCGGTGCGTGCGATGAGCTGACCGGTGCCGATGGAGCCCGCGATCATCGAGATCATCATCGGGGTGAGCAGCGCGCCGGAGCTCGCCGCGGTCTTGCCCTGGACGATCTGCATGAACGTGGGCAGGAACATGATCGAGCCGAACATGCCCACGCCGGACAGGAACAGCACCGCCATGCTCGCCGAGAAGCTGCGGTCCTTGAACAACCTCATGTCGAGGATGGGCTCAGACGCGTTGAGCTCGCGCCACACGAACAGCGCCAAAGCGATGAAGGCCGCCGCGAAGAGCCCGAGGATCGTCGTGGAGTCCCACTGGTACTCGGAGCCGCCCCAGTTGAGCGCCAGCAGCAGCGGGACGAGCCCGGCGATGAGCGCCAGAGCGCCCCACCAGTCGACACGATGCTCCTGGCCGTGGACCGGGCGCGGCATGGCCCACGCGAGGACCGCGATGGCGAGCAGGCCGAACGGGATGTTGATGTAGAAGATCCAGCGCCAGCTCAGGTTGTCGGTCAGGTAGCCGCCCACGGCGGGACCAAAGACCGACGCCAGGCCGAACACGGCGCCCATGAGGCCCTGATAGCGCGCACGCTCGCGGGCCTCGAACAGGTCGCCGATGATGGCCATGCCGTTGGCCATCATCATGCCGCCACCCACACCCTGGATGCCGCGGAAGATGATGAGCTGCAGCATCTGGTTGGCCTCGCCGGTCAGCCTGATGAAGATCTCGTTGAGCCACGCCTCACCGGACGCGCCCGACAGCGCCGAGCCCACGAGGAAGATCGCGATGCCCGAGAGGTAGAACCACTTGCGGCCGTACAGGTCGGAGAGCTTGCCCACGATCGGGATGGTGATGGTCGACGTCAGCGAGTAGATCGTGAAGACCCACGCGAGCATCGCCATGCCGCCCAGGTCCTGGACGATCTTGGGCATCGCGGGACCGACGATCGTCGCATCGAGCGCGCCCAGAAGCATCGCAAGCAGCACGCCTGCGAGGATGTACATCTTGTTGCGGTGCGGGAGTTGCCTGAGTTGCATGAACCGTCCTTCTACGTGGTGGTCTTGTCAGCCGCGGCGGGCGCGGATGCTATCTGGGGTTCCTGGTCTGCCGGGAGGACCGCTTCTTCTGTGAGGATCTCGATCCCGGCCTCCTCGGTCATGGAGCGCTCGGGATGGGAGCCGGCGAGCTTGACCTCGGGCAGGGCGAACATCGCGACGGTCGAGACGGCGAGCGCGATGAACGCGAGGAAGAACATCGCCGCGATCGCCTCGCCCACCGAGGCCCTGAGCAGCGGCATGAACACCGTCGTCACGACCTGGTTGCCGGCCGCGTCAAGCCCGGCCGTCAGCTTCGCGAACCCCTGCGAGTCGAGCAGGCGCGCCGGGTCGCCAAGCGCCGCCTGGACCCTCTCGGCGATGGGGGCGAGCGACTCTGCCGCCCGCTTGACCGCACCGGTCAGGCCGCTGGCGAGCTGGGCGTTGATGTAGGCGCCCAACGCGGCGACGCCGATGGTGCCGCCCATCGACCGGAAGAACTGCAGTGACGACGTGGTGGCGCCGATGCGCTCGGGAAACGCGCTTTGCACCGCGACCGTGAACAACGGCATGCCCACACCCATGCCCGCGCCGGTGAGGAACATGGCGACGAACAGCACCCACAGCGGCGTTGCGATACCCAGGCGCGACATCATGAACATGCCGGCGGTCGCCAGGGCAGCGCCCACGATGCCGATCACCTTGTAGCGCCCGGTGCGGCTGATCAGGATGCCGGCGATGATCGAGGCGGACACCATCCCAAAGACCATGGGCGTCATCGCGATACCGGAGAGCGTGGCCGACTCACCGCGCACCACCTGCAGGTAGACCGCGATGAACGCGATCGAGCCAAAGATGGCGAACGACTGCAGGAACGAAGCCAACACGGACACCGAGAACACCGGCGCCTTGAACAGCGCGAAGTCGATGATGGGCTCTGCGGCCCTACGCTCGATGAAGTAGAAGGCGATGAGCCCGGCGATTCCCACCGCGAGCATCGACAGCACCAGGGGCGAGCCAAAACCCAGGGCGGTCCCGCCGTCTCGGACCGCGCCCAGGTTCAGCGAGACGAGCAACGGGACGACGCCCACCGTCAGCGCCGTCACACCCGCCCAGTCGACGGCATGGCGCTGACCGCGCTCAGGTGCGGGCAGGGCCCGGAACAGCACCGCCAGCGCCGCTGCGCCGATGGGCACGTTCACGAAGAAGATCCAGTGCCACGACAACGTATCAGTGAGGAAGCCGCCCAACAGCGGACCCACCACCGATGCGATGCCCCACATGGAGCCGATGTAGCCTTGGTACTTCCCGCGCTCGCGTGGCGAGAAGATGTCGCCCACGACCGCCATGCCGGTGGCCATCATCATGCCGCCGCCAACGCCTTGCACGGCGCGCCAGATGATGAGCTCGATCATCCCGCTCGACAGGCCACACGCCGCCGAGGCTGCGACGAACAGTGCGATGCCGCCCAGGTAGAACCACTTGCGTCCGTACAGGTCCGAGAGCTTGCCCGCGACAGGCACCGCGACCGCGCTGGTCAGCGAGTACGCGACCATGACCCATGGGTAAAGGTCGAAGCGTCCCAGCTGCTTGACGATCTCCGGCATGGCCGGACCCACGATCATCTGGTCCATCGCCGCGAGCAACGTTCCCAGCATCACGCCGGTCATGATCATGCGCTTACGGCGCATGGGTAGCTCGTGCATCATCGTCCGCACTCCTCGGTTGGGGCGATCTTGACCAGCAAGCGCTCGAGCTCGCTGCGCTCTTCCTGCGTCAGTGGCTGCAAGATCTCCTCGAAGCGAACACGGAATGCCTCTTGCGCCTCTCGCATCATGCGCTCGCCGTCGGCGGTCAGTGCGACGTGCACCACGCGGCGGTCCGCGTCGTCACGCACGCGCTCGACCAGGCCGCGCTCCTCGAGGCGGTCGACCATGCCGGTCACCGCCGCCTGACCCGTGCCCACGCGCTCGGCGAGCTCGCTCATGCGCATCGGGCCGTACTTGAGCTTGGCGAGCACCCAGAACTGCTGGTGCTGGATGCCGGCGCAGCCCTCGGTATGGCGGGTCTCGGTGATGAGGTTGTGCCACACGCGTCGCAGTGCGTGCGCGATATCGGTGGGATCGTGCGACTGGCCCATTCGTGACCTTCTTCGTCGTGCTGATAGTTCAGAGTGCGAAATATTAGCACGCAGAAGGACCTCGGGCAACGCGGAGCGCGTCTAGTAGTGCCGGATGTAGTAGCGGCAGTGCTTGTTCTCGGGGCAGTCGGCCGGGACCTCCGCCTGCTTGAACGTCCATGTCTTGCCCTCGACAAAGCACGAGCAGACCACGCGCTTCTCGTCCGGCTTGAGACGCACGTCCCACTCATCTTCGCCGAGAACGGCCTCACGCCACCACGTGCACTTCCCGCGGAGCGGAGTGTAGGCATCGCCCATGCTTATCGCCCTGTCGCTCGTGGGGCTCGCCCCCCAGCGGCCCCGTAGTGCCCTAAGTATCGTCGCGTCGGCACGGCAGGTAAAGCAAAGTCGAATGCGCACCTTGTTGAACCTGAACACGCAGAGGCTTATCATCAGGTCGCGCGTCGTTCGCATCGGGGGAAAACATCGTGACGCGCGGGGAGTACACATGGGCAAGCTCTACGACTACTGCCAAGAGATCCAGCAGCACATCGAACGCAATCAGCTCGACGTCTTCAAGTCGCGCGGAGAGCTTGCGTTGCGTTGCGGTTTCTTGGTGTCGCTGATCGGCCCAAACGATCCTGACGACCCGGACAAGATTCGCGCCCTGCGCGAAGCCGCCCGGGATGTCTTCGGTCTCAACCTGGACTAGTCAGGCTTTTCGTTTAGGCGCCTCTCGAACGCTTGGTCGACCCTGCGTGCGAACGTGGGGTCGATTCGTGCTGCCATGACCCGAATCGCGGCGCCGCCCTCGGTTGCCTCTACGAGCACCGCCCGGAAGGGATAGAGAAGGGCGACCGCCGCCGCCAGCAGCGCGATCGCACAGCACGCGTAGATCCACGGAACGGACCAGTCGTTCACCACGTCCACCGTGGCCCACGTGCTGAGCCCGTCGATCGCGACCGTCACGTCGGCGACCTCGAGGGTGTCTCCCTCTCCAAGCGTCGCGCTCTCCCCTGTCGACGCGGCGACCAGAACGGTCTTGTCCTTGCCCTGGGTCACATCGAGAGAGATCGTGCCCGCCGCCCGCTCGACCTCCGCACCGCCCACGTAGGCTCCCGACGGATCGCGAGCGAGCGGGACATCCAGTGCGACCGGCTGCTGCCCGGGCGCGCGAACCGCGAGATGGACTGCGGGACCCGAGTCCACCGCGTGAACCTTGAGCGCCCCGTCGGTGTAGGCATGGTTGGGGTAGATCCACAGCTCACGCGGCGCAGCACCCGCCCGTTCCACCCGCACACGGGGCGACTGTCCCCGATTCACGCCCGCGACATCGAGCCGGGGGGTGACCTCGAGCAACGTGAGTCGTGCGCCCGAGTAACCGCCCCGGAACAGCGCACCGGCTGAGCGGGTGCCCTGGTAGGCGGCGGCTGCGTCGGTGACCGGGCGCTGGGGGTACAGCACCACAACACCTTCGTGCCTCGTGAGCTGGCCCGCAACGACGACGGCGAGCAGCGCGACGAGCGCCCAGTGAAAGACGGGACTCCCCAACCGCGCGAGCCACCCCGCTCGGCGCACACCGAGAACCGCGTCAGCCCCCGGCTCCACTCGAAGGCCCAACGACGCGAGCACGTCGACGGCGCCCCTGACGTCGCAGTCCAGCACCTTCGCCGGCCGCCTATCGAGCGTCTCGCGCCACCCCATCGCCCTGCGGGTCCGCTCCCACGCGCACGCGGCCGTGGCTGCGACGAGCAGCGCCACGAGCGCATAGAACGCCGGTCCCAACAGCGCTCGCCTCGCCGAGGGCTCTGCCGCCGATGCGACCGCCGTCCACCCAGCGACACCCGCGATGAGTGCCACCGCGAGTCGCGGAGATCGGAGTACGCGCACGAGCGAGGTCATCGGCGAAGGCTCCCGTTGGGGGGTGGTTTGAGCTCCAGAATAGCGTGAATGATGTGCATCTTGTGGAGTTCCCTCACGGTCAGACGCACGTGCCGCGATACCCGTTCACGGCGCAATACTAGGTATACGCGCGCGCGAAACGCTATTATGTCCCTTAAGGTTGACCGAACCATTCACAAGGGGGACACGCCGTGCCAGGCACGACGGGCTCGCCGGGCAATCGCCCGTCGGGCGGCTACGGGTCGCAAAGAGATGCCGACGCTCTCGCACAGGCTCAGCGCAAGAAGACGATGCGCCGAGGTTTCTTCGCCATAGCGACCCTGGGCGCGCTTGTGTTCGCGGCCGTCTGGAACCCTCCTATCTCGTCCCAGCACTCCTTCACCAAGGCGAGCGACTACCGTTTGGAGCGCGAGTCCGGGTGCACCAACTCGGGCAAGGGCTGCCACGGCACGGAGTCTGCCTACACCGACTTCAACGCGTACCATCCCAACGCCAAGTGCACTACGTGCCACGACTACCAGGGCGTAGGCTGCATCCCGTGCCACGCCCCCTCAGAGCACGAGTGTCAGGTCTGTCACGACGGCACCATGCAGGCTGCCCCGGACCGCGTGAAGCTCAGCGACCCCTACCCCCGCGGTCACTACCGAGAGACCACGCACACCGCGATGGGCACCGACTACAAGCAGGCTGTGCGCGGCGCGATCTCAGGAGAGGCCAGCGCCCGCTGCAAGGACTGCCACTCTCGCGACCTGGGTGCCGCGCACACGGGCGTGCCGGAGGTCGCCAAGAGCGAGTACGGCGCCGACATCGGCTGTGGCGAGTGCCATAACGACACCCGCGCCTACGGCCAGGTGCAGGTGCTCAACAACTGGGAGTCCCGCGAGTGCGAGGCGTGCCACAAGCCCAAGTCGTCGGCCCCGATGCACCGCGCCGATGTCGCGACGCCGGTGCGTGCGAAGGACCCGCAGGGCTGCGCCGATACCGGTGCCGGCTGCCACGACTCCCTCAACCTGCACAAGCTGCACGCGGATGCTCCCCGTGACTGTTCCGGCGCTGCGAAGAAGGGCGAGCCGGGCTGCCACGATCTGAAGCAGGAAGCGCATCTCCCGGCGGCCAAGACGTGCGGCGGCCGCACCAACACCGCGTGCCACAAGGGCTACGGCGTGGATGGCTTCACGCACCTCAAGGACCGCGACCTGCACGCGCCCACGTCGACCGTGCCCGCAGCGGACACGGCCTTCTACTCCACCGCGTGCGGTGACTGCCACGACATCCAGACCAACGGCACAAGCCTCGTCGACGAGCACGCGCTGCCCACCTCCTCCAAGACCACCGAGCCCGGCGACAACTGCCGCAACTGCCACAACGACCCCGCGTCGGCGGCCGCGATCGCCTCTCGGTGGGAGAACCGCAACACCACCTCGGCGTGCGAGGACTGCCACGGCGCCGAGGGCCTTCCGGCAGCACACGAGGGCGACCTCGAGTCTCTCCACAGCCCTGCGGGCAGCGACGGCTGCGCGTCCACGGGCTGGGGCTGCCATCCCACGAGCAACCTCATCGAGGTGGGCGCGCCGACCACCGATGCGAACCTGCATCGCGACTGCCTGCGCTGCCATGACCGCACCGCCTCTGACGGCAATGTCGCCTACGACCCCACGCGCCGCACGTGCGGCTCCGGCCGTGACTGCCATCAGGTGAGCGGTCAGTACAACCCCGACACCGCTGTTCACGATGGCGGATCCACCGTCAACGGCACCGACGCGAAGCACACCGTCACGGCCTCGCTGACCGGTCGCGTGCTGGTCGATCAGGCCAGTGGCGTCTCGGCGACCTGCGGCGACTGCCACGGCGCGCGCTTGGGCACCGAGCACGCTCGGCCCAACTCGGCGATCGCCTCGGGTGGCGGGACCGTGTGCCAGCGCTGCCATAGCCGCTCGAAGTCGACCGGAGCGGTGGTCAAGGCCAGCTGGCCCGCTCGCACGGGCTCGAACGCCTGCTCGGCATGCCATGGCACCTCGGGTGTCAACGCGCTCCACCACGAGATCGATGCCTCCCATCAGGGCAGCGAGCTCACGACGACCGGCGTCTACGAACCCGGTACGTGCGCCAAGGCCGGCTGCCACGGCACCGCCGACCTGCGCAAGCTCCACAAGACCAACGGGTGCGTCACCCCGGGCTGCCATCAGGCCGCTGGCGACATCATGGGCCTGGGCATCACAAGCTGCGGCGGCACCAACCCGGAGCGCAGCTGCCACGTGGGTGTCCACTCCGCCACCACGGGCAACGATCCCGAGAACCACCTCGCCGGAAGCGTCCAAGCGTCGGCGACGTACAGCGAGCCTGTCAGCGGCCTGTCTGTCCCCTGCGGCACGTGCCATCAGATGTACCTGGGCATGGAGCATCAGCGCGTGAACTCGGCGCTCTCCACCGCGACGGCAGGCCTGTGCGCCGGCTGTCATGACCGCAACGCCACCACCAAGAACGTGGTCGCCACTGAGTGGCCCACTCGCAACACCGACTCAGCGTGCACGGCGTGCCACGGCCACGAGGACCTTCCGCAGCCGCATCAGCGCGCCAACAGCGTCCATGCGGCGAGCGAGGTTGCCACCAACGATGTCGACACCGCCGGAAGCTGCGTCGTCTCCGGCTGCCACCAGTCCACCGACGTGCGCCGCCTCCATCGCAAGGTGGGCTGCACGATCGAAGGATGCCACCAGTCCACCGGCGACATCGCCGGCAAGCGAATCATGCGCTGCGGTGGCACCGATGCCGCGGCCAGCTGCCACGTCGGGTTCAGCGCAGCCAATCACAACCAGGACCACAGCATAGACCTCACGGGAACCGTGAACGGAGTCACCTACTCCATCGGTGCGAACATCGGCTGCGTGGGCTGCCACCAGCGCGACCTTCGCCTCGAGCACTCGCTCGCCCTCAAGGCGGGCAGCATGGAGGGTGGCGGCTCGAGCAACTGCCACGTCTGCCACTCGCAGAACGATGACCCCAACGCGGGCGCGTTCTCCGGCCTGTCAGCGGTCAAGACGGCCATCGCCACGCATGATCGACGCTGCATCGCGTGCCACAACAGCGGCACGGCTTCAGACGGGCCCACGGGGACCGCATCGCCCCACAAGGTCATCGCCACCGACACGATCACTCAGCCGGTCGGCTCGGTGTGGGCGGATCCGTTCGACGACTGGAAGGCCGCTTTCGCGTCCGAGTCAGGCGGCGGACACAACGCGCTGCCCGGCACCGCCGTGGGCTCCGCGTCGACCAAGGAGTTCCCGGTGACCACGGCCACCGTCGGTGGCACCGAGTACGTATGGGCGCTGGCCCCCAACGACGGCTCGACGCTGTGGCTACAGCCGAGCGCCTACCCCACGAGCTCGGTCAACAGCACCGAGTCGATCCAGCACCTGCGCGTGACCTGCAGCGACTGCCACACCCTGCCCGCCGACATGGCCGGCCCGCAGGGAGCTTCGGTCAAGATCCAGATCGACCCGAACTACGCGCAGACCGAGTGGGCAAATCCCACGCCCGGCACGTACCAGTTCAACACGCACGGAGGCCCCGTGGCTCCGCCATCAGTGGGCGCCACCAACCCCGCAGGCTATAAGCCCGTGATCTGCTTCAAGTGCCACGCTGTGTTCTACGGCGGAGCACCCAGCCTCGCAGCGACACAGGTGGGCGGCAACTCGCTGCACCGCACCCACGCGAGCCGCGCCAACATCTACTGCACCAGCTGCCACCTGCGCATACCGCACGCGTGGAAG
Source organism: uncultured Eubacteriales bacterium (assembly GCA_964403885.1). Lineage (GTDB taxonomy): Bacteria > Actinomycetota > Coriobacteriia > Anaerosomatales > PHET01 > CAYOHY01. The sequence goes on along the minus strand of CAYOHY010000026.1, from coordinate 459 downwards.
CGTCCGCGTCTGCTCGTGAACACAGCAGATACCACGAGCGCGGCCGGGCCCGATATGGCACCCTACATCCAGCTGTCCGGTTCGTTCGTGAACACGCTCACCGGCGAGTTCAAGGGCCTGCAGGGCATGAAGCTGCGCAGCTACGTCACGCCGGCTCAAGTGTCCCGAGACAACTGCGCGACCGGCGGCTGCTACACCGGGAGCGCGAACACCACCAACCACCCGGTTCCTGCCAAGGGACAGACCACAGGTTGGAGCTACTGGTAGACCACAGGTATGACCGGCGCCACTGACGCGCCGTTGCACGGAGGGGTACCGCACGACCGAGGCGTGCGGAAACAAGAGAGGGATGCGAATGAAGAACTTGTCCATCAGAACGAGGATTCTCGCCGGCGTTGTCGCCGTGAACCTCATCGGCATGCTCGTGGTCTTGGTGTACCTGCACCAGTCCTACTCGGG
>CAYOHY010000025.1:0-29417 GCA_964403885.1 uncultured Eubacteriales bacterium | reverse complement strand
TGACCGAGAAGCGCACGCGCGCCCAGATCGACGCGTTCGTCGAGGAGGTGGCGTCCCTGTGAGTGAGCAGCTTGCCAACACACCCGCCGGAGCGCCGGTGCGCGGTCCGCGTCAGCTGATCTTCGAGATCGGCGGCCCCGAGTCGTCGTGCGTGCTCGCTCCTGAGCTCGATGTGCCCGACGTCGACCTCTTCGCCGCCCTCGGCGGTGCGGTACGTGCCGAGGCGCCCGTGCTGCCGCACGTCACCGAGCTCGAGATCATGCGTCACTACTCTCACCTCGCCGAGATGAACTTCGGCGTGGACTCAGGCATGTACCCGCTGGGTTCGTGCACCATGAAGTACAACCCGCGCATCAACGAGGACGCCTGTCGCCTCGAGGGCTTCGCGGGCCTGCATCCGTACCAGCCCACCGAGACCGTCCAGGGCGCGCTCGCGCTCATGGTGGGTCTGCAGTCGGCTCTCGGCGAGATCTCGGGTCTGCCGGGCGTGACGCTGCAGCCTGCAGCCGGCGCTCACGGTGAGCTCACGGCGCTCATGTGCTTCCGTGCGGCGCACATCGCCCGTGGCGACGCGCGCAAGAAGGTCATCATCCCCGACACCGCCCACGGCACCAATCCGGCGACCGTGACCATGTGCGGCTACGAGACGGTGACCATCCCCAGCAACGCGCAGGGGCTCGTCGACGTCGATGCGCTCAAGGCCGCGCTCGACACCGACGTCGCCGCCTTCATGCTGACCAACCCCAACACGCTGGGTTTGTTCGACCCGCAGATCCTCGAGATCACTCAGGCCGTTCACGCCGTGGGCGCCTACGCCTACTGTGACGGCGCCAACATGAACGCCATCCTCGGCATCGCCCGTCCGGGCGACATGGGCTTCGACGCGCTGCACATCAACCTGCACAAGACGTTCTCCACGCCTCACGGCGGCGGAGGTCCCGGTGCCGGTCCCGTGTGTGTGACCGAGGAGCTCGCCGAGTTCTTGCCGGGTCCGCTTGCCGCGCGTGACGAGAGCGGCATCTACGTGATCGTGACGCCTGAGCGCTCCATCGGACGTGTCCGCTCGTTCTACGGCAACTTCGGCGTGCTCGTGCGTGCCTACGCCTATGTGCGTGCGCTGGGCGCCGAGGGGCTGCGCGAGGTCTCCGAGCAGGCGGTGCTGTCTGCGAACTACCTCAAGGAGCGGCTCAAGGGCACCTATGAGCTCCCGTATGACCGCACGTGCATGCATGAGTTCGTGCTGTCCGGCGCTCCGCTGCGTCGTGAGCACGGCGTTCGCACGCTCGACGTGGCCAAGCGTCTGCTCGACCACGGTTTTCACCCGCCCACGGTCTACTTCCCGCTGCTCGTGGAAGAGGCGATCATGATCGAGCCCACGGAGACCGAGTCGCTCGACGCGCTCGACGCCTTCGCTGACGCGATGATCGCGATCGCCGCTGAGGCCGCCGCCGATCCCGAGCTCGTCAAGCACGCGCCCTACACCACTCCGGTGCGCAGGCTCGACGAGGCAGGCGCGGCACGCAACCCCGACCTTCGTTTCCGGCCCGCCGAGTAGCGTGGCCGCGGTCTGGAGACTGCTTGAGCACGGCCCGGTCGATGGCGCCTTGAACATGGCGCTCGACCGGGCCGTTCAACTTGCCCGGGAAGAGGGGAGCGCGCCTCCCACCCTCAGGCTGTACTCCTGGGCCCGGCCCACCGTCACCCTCGGCCGCTTCCAGAAGGCCACCGACGTGAACGCGGAGGTCGTGGCGCGCGAGGGGATCGACGTGGTGCGTCGGTTCACCGGTGGGCGTGGCGTGCTCCACGACGATGAGCTCACCTACGCGGTGGTCGCGTCCACCGACGACGGCGTGCCGCGCGGTGTCGCCGCCTCCTACCGGCACCTGTGCGAGGCGCTCGTCGCGGCCTATCAGCAGCTCGGGCTGGGCGACGCTGAGCTCACCAGGCGAGACACCGGAGATGCGTCGAGCGGCGCGTGCTATCTCCAGACCACCCGTGCCGACCTGTCGCTTGGTGCCACCAAGCTCTCGGGGTCGGCTCAGGTCTGGCATCAGTCCACGGTCATGCAGCACGGGTCGTTCACGGTCACCCGTGACGTCGACCGTGAGGCGCGCATCTTCGGCCTCACCGCCGAGCAGGCCGTCCATCTCGCCGAGGGCACGGCGACCATCGCGTGCGCGGAGCGCCCACGACCCACCGAAGACGCGCTTCGATGCGCGGTCATCGGCGGGTTCGAACGAGCGTTGGGCGTATCGCTTGTGGAGGGCTCGCTGACGGCGCGCGAGGCCGAGCTTGCCGCCGAGTTGGTGTCGCACGCACGCGTCACGCTCCAGCCGCCTGATCGAGGCTGAGGCTTCACCCAACGTCGAGGGATGAAGACGGCCGGGTTACGGTACAATCTACCTGTACAGTCGAGGAGGGGTGGATCATGTCCGACAGCCCGCACGGTGTTCCCGAAGACGCACTGCTCGATCTCGAGAGCAAATCCAACGAGGAGTTGCGTGGCCTGCTCGACGATCTCTACGCCGAGGAGCAACGAGTCTCGTATCGGCGCCGCGTGTTGCACGGCAAGATCGACATCCTTCGCGCCGAGCTCGTTCGTCGTCTCAAGGGCGCGCACGATGCCGGTGATGACGTGATCAGCGGGGGAGACGTCGAGCGCCTCATCGATATCCTCGCCAACGACCTGCGCGGCGTGTCGCGTTTCGATGTGGCTGTTGACGAGGCAGACGACGACATCTGACCGGTATCGCACTGACTGAGGAGGACCTTTGTCCAGCATCAATGAGCGCATCTCGAAGTTCTTCGAGGACATGTCCGCCGACGTGGTTGAAGAGCGCGTCGTAGAGTACGTGGTACGTGAGGTGCACAACGGTCGCCGTCTCATGGAGGTCATGGACGACCCCTACGTACGCAATCGCCTCAACGAGGAGAAGATCGACGAGGTTCTCGGCAATGTCGAGGTCGTCGAGGCACTCGAGCAGGAGATCCGCCAGTCGATGGACGGCTCGGAGCTCGGCTTCTCAAGCTAGGCACGGCGTCATAGTCACGACCATTCGGCAGACGAGGTGAACGACATGGGAGTCTGTGCTTCCTGCGGCGAACCGCTCGACGAGCACGCAGCCGCGTGCAGCGCGTGCGGGTCGGCTGTGGCTGATGCGACCGCGTCGTTCGCGCCCGTCGGTGATCTTGAGCAGGGTTCCGAGGTGCCCGGCGGCACCGAGGGGCCGGTGTTGGTCGTTCGCAAGGGTCCGCAGCCCGGAGAGCGATTCCACATCGATCGCGCTCGTCTGACCATCGGTCGCGATCCTGAGAGCGACATCTTCCTGAACGACATGACGGTGTCGCGCGCGCACGCGGTGCTGAGCAAGGAAGGCGACGTGGTCACGGTGCGCGACGCCGGCTCCCTGAACGGAACCTATGTCAACGGGCTCTACGTCGAAACCGCGCCGCTGCGCGACGGCGACGTCGTGCAGATCGGGACGTTCCAGATGGTGTACTTCGGCGAGACGGCCGGCCGATGAGCGTGAGGGACTACCTCACCATCGGTGAAGTCGTTCAACGGCTCCAGCCCGGCTACCCTGACCTCTCGATCTCCAAGGTGCGCTTCCTCGAGGAAGAGGGTCTCATCACGCCTGAGCGGACTGCGGGAGGGTACCGCAAGTTCTCGCAGTCGGACGTGGCGCGCATCGAGATGATCCTGCGGCTTCAGCGCGATCACTTCTTCCCGTTGGCGGTCATCCGCGAGAAGCTCGCCGATGTCGACAAGGGCCGCATCCCGGCGGAGCTGCAACGCACGCCGGCAAGCGTCGCCGAGCCCATCAAGCTTCCGGGTGGCGACGGGCCTTTGCTGCTCGACGACGCTCAGTCGGAGCTGGACATCCCCGCGTCGTTCATCCGGGAGCTCTCGGGGTTCGGCATCGTTCATGTCGAGACCGGAGACGCGGGCGAGCAGATCGATCGCGCGGACGTCTCGGCGGTGCACGCGGCGTGGGACCTGCGCAAGTTCGGCGTCGAGCCCAGGCACTTGCGCATGTACGAGCTCTTCGCCGAGCGCGAGGCCGCGCTGTTCTCGCAGATCCTCATGCCCACGTTCAGGCATCGCACCCCTGAGTCGCGTCAGAAGCTCAACGAGACGCTCACAGAGCTGGGCAGCCTGACCGATGAGCTCAAGGGCCGCCTCCTGCGCAGGGCGCTCGCCAAGGCGTTCGAGGATCTCGTCTGACGTATGGCCGACTCCGGCGACAAGCGTGCTGAGACCGGCGCCGATCATCCTCCGCTCGACGAGATTCGTTTCGCTCACGCGAGCGAGCGTGCCGCCGCCGAGATACTCGACTACTACCGCATCAGGTGGCAGTACGAACCCACCTCGTTTCCTATCGAGTGGGACGGCGAGGGCAAGGTCATCAAGTACTTCACGCCGGACTTCTATCTGGTCGACTTCGACCTCTACATCGAGCTGACCACGATGAGCCAAAAGCTCGTCACCAAGAAGAACCGCAAGGTCAGACGTCTCAAAGAGCTCTATCCCGAGGTGAACGTGAAGGTGTTCTACCAAAAGGACTTCCGCGCGCTTCTCGCGCGCTTCGGCATGACCTCGGAGGCGAAAGGGCACGGCGACGGCGGCGGGTTCGTCGCCACGCACGGCAGCCACACACGCACCACCGAGGACCCGCGATGAGCGGTCTGCTGCTGCCGCCCGAATGTGACTCCGTGCTGCTTGACAGCTCCCAGATCGCGCATCGCGTCGCTGAGCTGGGAGCCCAGCTCACCCAGCGCTACGCGGGCGAGGACCTGCGCCTGGTCACCGTGCTCAAGGGCGGGTTGTTCTTCCTCGCCGACCTGTGCCGCCACGTCGAGACCGACGTGAAGCTCGACTTCATGTCCGTCGCGGCGTACGTTCCGGGGCAGGGGGGTGCCGTGCAGGTCACCAAGGATCTCGATGACGACATCGGCGGCGCCTCGGTCGTGCTGGTCGAAGATGTCGTGGACACGGGCCTCACCATCAACTATGTGCTCTCGTTCCTGCGGGGTCACGACCCCAAGAGCCTCGAGGTCTGCGCGCTGCTCGACAAGCCGGCGCGCCGTATCGCCGACGTCGACATCGCCTATCGGGGATTCAGCCTTCCGGACCGCTTCCTCGTGGGCTACGGACTCGACCTGCGGGGGCGCTACCGCAACCTGCCGTTCCTGGCGACCCTGCGCGATGAGGCGGTGTACCGGTGATACGTCGCATCCTGATCGCGCTCATACCGGTGCTCGTCGTCGTCGTGGCTTCCACCCTCGGTTACATGGCCCTGTGGCACTGGAGCGCGCTGGACGCGCTCTATATGACGGTGATCACCGTGGGTACCGTGGGCTACCGAGAGGTCCGTCCGCTCTCGGCGGGTGGGCAGGTTTACACGATCGCCGTCATCATCGCCGGCGTTCTTGCCGGCGGGTACGCGCTCACACGGATATTCGGTGTCCTGCTCGAGGGAGAGCTCAGAGGAGTCTGGGAGGCACGCAGTATGCGCAAGAAGGTCGATGAGCTCCGGGGTCACACGATTCTTGCCGGTACCGGCAGGGTAGGATCCGCTGTCGCTCGCACGCTCGCGGCTCAAGGCGCCGCGTTCGTCATCGTCGACACCTGCGACGATGCGGTCGCCGCGGCCGTCGAAGAGGGGTGGCTCTACGTGCAGGGCGACGCCACCGAGGAGGAGGTCTTGCAGCTCGCCGGCATCATGCATGCGGGCTCGGTGATCACGGCGCTCGACACCGACGCCGAGAATCTCTTTGTCACGGTGACGGCGCGAGCTCTCAATCCGGAGCTGTTCATCGTCGCGCGCTCGTCGCACGAGTCCACGGAGGCGAAGCTGCTCAAGGCGGGCGCGAACCGCGTGCTGACTCCCAACCTCATCGGCGGGCGCCGCATGGCCACGATGGTGCTGCATCCCACCGTCTCCGATTACCTCGACTTGGTCGCGCATGGGTCCGGACTCGAGTACCGTCTCCAGGAGGTCTTGCTGGGCGAGGGGTCGTGGCTCGACGGGCGCTCCATCGCCGACGCACGAGTCCGCGAGCTCACGGGCGCCTACATCCTCGCGGTACGCCACCGCAGCGGCAACATCGACACCAACCCGCGGGCCGAGACGGTCCTGCATGCGGGGGACCGCCTGGTCGTGCTGGGAACCATGCAGCAGGTCGAGGCGGTTTCAGCCAAAGCGTGACCATAATCGTCTGTATCCTTGGGCGCCGACGCGCTACGCTATGTCGGTCCCGCACCGTACCGAGGAGGATCTGTGGATCTGTCCACCTACATCCGCGACATCAACGACTGGCCCAAAGAGGGCATCGTCTTCAAAGACATCACGCCGCTGCTGGCGAGCCCCGAGGGTTTTCGTGAGGCGATCGACACCCTGGCCTCCGAGTACATCGATACCGGAGTGACCAAGGTCATGGGCGCCGAGGCCCGCGGCTTCATCTTCGGCGGGGCGCTCGCGTACCGCCTGGGCGCCGGCTTCGTGCCCGCCCGCAAGCCCGGCAAGCTGCCTTATGAGACCACCTCGGTGACGTACGACCTCGAGTACGGCACCGACTCGCTCGAGGTGCACTCGGACGCCTTCGGTCCGGGAGACGTGGTGCTCATCGTCGACGACGTGCTCGCCACCGGCGGCACCGCCGCGGCCAAGGCCGCTCTCGTCGCCGAGACGGGCGCGACCGTCGCCGGCTTCGCGTTCCTCATCGAGCTCGACTTCCTGTCCGGTCGCTCCAAGCTGCCGGCCGACGCCCCGATCACCTCGCTGATCCACGTCGATTAGTCCCGATCACCGGCCACGGCGGATGCTTCGAGCCGCCGTGGCCGGTGGTATCATTACTGCTGTAGCACACGGGTCGCACCTTCACGCGACCCCGTCGTCGTAGCAGCCGGTCGCAGCAGGAGGTGCGATGCGCTCATTCGATCGCCGCACGCTCATGAGGGCGTCCTCGCTGCTGCTGCTCATCTCACTGCTCGTGCCGCAGGTCGCAGTGGCTTCTCCTGCGTCGCAGATCGAGGCCGCGCGCAAGGAAGCCCGTGCTGCGCAGGTCAAGCTCGACGGCCTTGCCGACGACCTGGAGATGCGGACCGAGGACTACCTCGAGGTCGAAGCTCAGCTCACACAGACGCGCGCCCTGATCGCCGACGCCGAACGTGACCTCGATGCCGCCACACGCGACCTCGAGGACTCCCGGGCCCGCTTGTCGCGGCGTGCGGTATCGGTCTACCGCAACGGCCCCGTCGACGTGGTCTCGCTGTTCGTGGGTGTGACCGACTTCCAGGACCTGGTCACGCGGCTCGACCTCATGAACCGCGTGGGCCGAAGCGACGCTGCGCTCGTCGCGTCCGTGCGTGACTCGCGAGACCGCATCGAGGTCGCCAAAGAGAGCCTTGAGGCCCGTCGCGAGGAGCAGGTCGTCTTGCGGCAGCGCGCCGCCGATTCACGCGACGCCGTGGAGCGCTCTTTGGCCGCACAAAAGGCCTATCTCGCCTCAGTGAGCTCTCGTCTCAAGCATCTGATCGCCGAGGAGCGCGAGCGTCAGGCACGCCTCGCCGCGCAGAGAGCGGCTGCGGCAAAGGCTGCGGCCCTGACCAACGTCCGCGCACTGCGGGGCGGCCGCACGTTCGATCCGGCCGCCTTGGGCAGCCCCCATCCTGAAGCCGTGACTCAGGCGCGCAGGTATCTGGGGGTACCGTACGTGTGGGGCGGGACCACGCCGTCGGGCTTCGACTGCTCCGGCCTCGTCCAGTACTCATATGCGTCGATAGGGATCAGCATCCCTCGGACGAGTCGCATGCAGTACCGTATCGGCGGCTACATACCGCCGGACCGCCTCGACCTGCTGCAACCCGGTGATCTCGTCTTCTTCGGCAGGGGAGGCGACCCCTCGCAGATCCATCACGTCGGGATGTACATCGGGGACGGTCAGATGATCCATGCCCCTCAGACGGGCGATGTCGTGCGTGTCGCATCGCTCATGGAACGCATCCAGAGTCGGGCCGATTACGTGGGTGCCTGTCGCCCCTGACGCGTGGCCCCTCGCACCTCAGTGCCGCCGTATGGCGTGCTTCCGGGCGCAGACGCTGTGATATCATGCGCGAAACTTCAGGCGCACTGCGCCTTCTATACATCCACGTCGATTCCGAGGGGTGAACGTGGACCGGATACTGCTTTCGGGCAACGAGGCGATCGCGCAAGGCGCATGGGAGGCAGGCGCCGCTGTGGGCGTGGGCTACCCCGGCACGCCGTCCACTGAGACCCTCGAGAGATTCGCCAAGCTGAGCGGCGTCTACGCTGAGTGGGCGCCCAACGAGAAGGTCGCCCTCGAGGTCGCGGCCGGGGTCTCGTTCGCGGGCAAGCGGGTGTTGTGCACCATGAAGCACGTGGGCCTCAACGTCGCCGCCGACCCGCTGTTCACCCTTGCCTACACCGGTGTTCGCGGTGGACTCGTGATCCTTGTCGCCGACGACCCCGGCATGCATTCGTCCCAAAACGAGCAGGACTCACACAACTACGCCGCGTTCGCGCGCGTTCCCATGCTCGACCCTTCGGATTCATCCGAGGCGCGCGACATGACCCGCATGGCCTTCGAACTCTCAGAGCGCTTCGATGTTCCGGTTCTCGTGCGCTCCACGGTCAGGGTCTCGCACGCCAAGTCGGTGGTCGAGCTTGGCGAGCGGGAGCAGGTCTCGGCACCGGCTGCATACAAGGCCGATCCGGCGAAGTGGGTGATGATGCCCGCCATGGCCAAGGCGCGCCGAGTCGACCTCGAGAAGCGCATGGCGGCACTCACCGAGTTCGCCCGTGACACGCAGCTCAACCGCATCGAGACGCGAGATCCTGCGGTAGGTATCGTGTGTTCGGGGGTGACCTACGAGCACGTTCGCGAGGCGATGCCGGACGCGTCGATTCTGAAGCTGGGCATGACGTATCCGTTGTCGCCTGACCTCATCGCGCGCTTCGCCGAGTCAGTGGAGCGGCTGTATGTGATCGAAGAGGCCGACGCCTACCTCGAGCGCTCCCTGCACGCCATGGGTGTCGATGTGACGCCGTTGGCCGTGCCGCGTACCGGCGAGCTCTCGCCCGGCCTCATCCGTGAGGCGTTCGGGCTGGAGCGCCCCCCGATGCGCGAGGCCGAGGAGTCGTTGCCGCCGCGTCCCCCGCTCATGTGCCCCGGATGCCCTCACCGCCCCGTGTTTCACGCGCTGCGCAAGATCAAGGCGGTGGTGACCGGCGACATCGGGTGCTACACGCTCGGCGCGCTGCGGCCGCTTGCGGCGATGGACTCGTGCGTCTGCATGGGAGCCTCGGTGGGCATGGCGCACGGTGTGGACATCGCCGGTGGGCTCGACGGACGTCCTGTCGTCGGCGTCATCGGTGACTCGACCTTCGCGCACTCCGGCGTGAGCGGGCTCATGAACACCGTCTACAACGGCGGTACCGGCACCATCGCGATCCTCGACAACCGCATCACGGCGATGACCGGGCATCAAGGCAACCCGGTCAACGGCATCGCGCTTCAGGACCGCCCGTCACACGAGCTCGACCTTCCGGGTCTGGTGCGCGCACTCGGTGTGAATCGCGTGCGTGTGGTCGATCCGCACGACATCGACGCGACCGTCAACGCTCTCGCTGAAGAGACGGCCGCCGATGAGCTCTCGGTCATCATCTTCCGCGCTCCGTGTGCGCTGCTCGTTCGGGAGAAGGCCACGCCGTTCGCGGTGGACGATGAAGCGTGCAGCAAGTGTGGCGCATGTATCCGGCTGGGGTGTCCGGCGATCGGGCGTGACGAGCACACGAGCCGTGCCTACATCGACACCGACATCTGCGTGGGATGCGGCCAGTGCGTCCAGGTGTGCCGCTACGATGCGATCGTGCACACGGGTCCCGCGTGCGACCTTGGGAGGCCGTGATCATGCCGACGACGACTGTGATGCTGTGCGGTGTGGGCGGACAGGGCACGATCCTGGCGGCCGACCTCTTGGCCAAGGTCGCCACCGCCGAGGGGATGGCCGTCAAGCTGTCCGAGGTTCACGGCATGGCCCAGAGGGGCGGCAGTGTGGACACCGTGGTGAAGTTCGGCGATGAGGTCCACTCGCCGGTCACCGACCCGGGGATGGTCGACCACCTCGTCGCCTTCGAGACCATCGAGGCGATGCGCCGCGTGCACTACGTGCGCCCGGAGGGCCGGCTGCTCGTGAACCCTCGGGCCATCATGCCGCTGCCGGTTCTCACCGGTGACCTGCCTGTTCCTCACGGCATGCTCGCCATGCTCGAAGAGGAGGGTGCGATCTTCATCGAGGCGGACGTTCTCGCCTGTCAGGCCGGAAGCCCGAAGTCGGCCAACGTGGTGCTCATGGGCGCGCTGTCGTTTGGACTGCCGTTCTCGGCACAGACCTGGCACAGCGTGATCGAGCATCGCGTCCCGCCAAAGACCATCGAAGCCAACTTGAGGGCGTTCGAACTCGGACGCACCGCATGCCAGAAGGGGGAGTGCGACCTGTGAACGTCAAGCAGCTGAGCGTCTTCATCGAGAACAAGGCCGGTCGCGTGAGCGAGGTGACCGAGACCCTGGGTGCCGCGGGCGTGAACATCCGCGGGTTCTCGGTGTCTGATACCGCGGACTATGGGATCGTGCGCCTCATCGTCGATGACCCCGACGCCGGGCGTAGCGCCTTGCAAGATGCCGGCTTCACCGTGAAGGTCTCCGAGGTCTTGTGTCTCAACCTCCCTGACCATCCGGGTGGTCTGGCGAGCGTTTTGAAGATCGTCTCGGAGGCGGGCGTGAACATCGAGTACGTCTACAGCCTCATCTCGACCTACGTGGTCATCAACGTCGCCGACATCGACCGTGCAACCGGCCTGCTCCAGGGTCGCCCGGTCGTGCTTGTTTCGCAGGAGGAGATCGCACGCATCTAGCGCTGTCGGGAGCGCGCGACACACATCGATCGGGAGGGGTAAGGACATGCGCGGACGTACGTTGAAGCTGTCTTTCGCTGTGCTTGAGGCAGCGTTGGCAGCAGCACTGGCTGTTGCGTTGGTTGGCTGCTCGGCCTCAAAGCCTTCAGCCGCCACCGGCACTGACGGTGCGAGCAAGGAGCCGATCAAGATCGGCGCGATCGTGTCTCTGACGGGTACCTACGCCGGACTGGGCGAGCCCGAGAAGAACGTGATCGAGATGGAAGTGAAGCGTATCAACGATGCCGGTGGCATCAACGGTCGTCCTGTCGAGGTCATCATCGAGGACGACGCCACCGATGAGGCCAAGGCGGTCGCCGCGGCCAGCAAGCTGATCGAGCAAGACGAGGTCGTCGCCATCATCGGCGGCACCGGTACCGGCCAGACGATGGCCGTGCGCGGTGACATCACCCGCGCTGGAATCCCGCAGGTCTCAATGGCCGGCGGCACCGTCATCACCAACCCCGTGGACAAACTGGTGTTCTCGACCGCGTGGTCGAACACGATGGTGGTTCCGTTCACCATCGAGGCGCTCAAGTCGGCGGGCATCACCAAGGTCGGCTTCATCTCCGACTCCGGCGGCTTTGGCAAGGACGGCCGCGCCGTCTTCGCTGAAGAGGCCAAGAAGTCCGGAATCGAGATCGTGAGCGACCAGACCTTCAACCCCGGCGACACCGACATGACGGCGCAGCTCACCAAGATCAAGGGCTCACCGGCTCAGGCGATCGTCATGTGGAGCGCAGGCAAGGAAGCCTCGACCGTGGTCAAGAACGCCAAGGACCTGGGCATCGAGCTTCCCCTGTACGGCAGTCACGGCAACGCGCGTGTCGAGTTCATCGAGGGCGCCGGCGACGCGGCCGAGGGCTTCCGGTTCGCAGCCGGCAAGATCCTCGTACCGGAGAGCCTGGGCACTGACACCGAGGCATACAAGGTGTCGACCGACTTCGTGAAGCGCTACACCGATCAGTTCGGTGCGGCACCCAGCACCTTTGCTGGGCACGCGTACGACGCGCTCTACCTCGTGACCGAGGCGGCCGGACGCATCAAGGGCGACATCACCGGTGAGGCTCTTGCCAAGGAGATCGAAGCCACTGACGGCTTCGTGGGCATCGGCGGCACCTTCCACCTTTCAGCAACCGATCACAACGGCCTGACCAGCTCCGATCTCAACCTCTACGAGGTCAAAGACGGCAAGTGGGTCGTGGTCAAGTAGAAACGGACCAGCGCCACCCCGGGGCGGTGCCCCGGGGTGGTAGCGCGGTGTCCGCATGCGCGTGCGAAGCAGGCGTGCGCGTGAGGTGCTGAGAATCTCTTCGTGGTGAGGATGAGGCGGCCGACTGGTGGAAGAGCTCCTTCAATTCGTGATCGCGGGTCTCAAGAGCGGGGCGATCTATGCGCTCATCGCTTTGGGGTTCACGATCGTCTACGCGAGCACCGGCGCGATCAACTTCGCGCAGGGTGAGTTCTACATGCTCGGCGGGATGATGGGCGTATGGCTCGTGTCTGTCGGGTTGCCGCTCCCGCTTGCGGTTGTGGGCTCGATGCTCGCAACGGCCGCGATCGGTGCCGTGTTCGAGATGCTTGCGGTGCGACCGCTTGGGTCCGGTGATCCGCTGCGGATCATCATGGTGACGATCGGTGGCTCGGTGGTGCTTCGTCAGATAGCGCTGCATCTGTTCGGGCCTGATGAGATTCCCATGCGCCCGTTCACGAAGGGCGCCTCGATTCGCGTGTTCGGGGCGGCCATCGAGCGCCAGACCGTGTGGATCTGGGGGATGACCGGACTCGCTGTGTTGGCGCTCGCGTTCCTCTATCGACGCACGGCGTACGGCAAGGCGATGCGGGCCACCGCGCTCCACCGCGACGCGGCGCGTCTCGTCGGCATCGACGCGAGCGGCATGGTCACCGCCTCGTTCGCCCTCGCGGCGGGGCTGGGTGCGCTGGCAGGCCTCGTGGTCGCGCCGCTCACGCAGACAGCGTTCGACGTGGGTGCCGGCATCGGCGTGAAGGGGTTTGCTGCAGCCATTCTCGGTGGGCTGGGTAACCCGGTCGCAGCTGTTGGCGGCGGGATCATCTTGGGGCTGCTTGAGAGCCTCACCGCCGGTTACCTCAACCCGCTCTACAAAGACGCTGTCGCCCTTGTGGTGCTCTTGGGCGTGCTGTTCTTGCGGCCGCAGGGGTTGCTCGGCGGCAGACGTCGGGAGAAGGTCTGATGGGCGGCCGTGTGAGAGGACTCATCGCGCCGCTTCTGGCGGCGGCGGTCATAGGCCTCGCGCCGTTGGTGGTGACCGACCGCTTCTTGCTGAAGGTCTTCATCTACGTGGGGCTCAACGCACTCGTGGTCGTCGGCCTTGCCCTGCTCTTCGGATACGCCGGGCAGGTGTCGCTCGGCCACGCCGCCTTCGTGGGGCTGGGGGCCTACACCTGTGCGATCCTCACGGCTCGCTTCGATCAGCCGTGGCTCGTGGGGTTTGTCGCCGCGGGGCTCGTGTCGGCGCTTGGTGGCTTGGTGCTCGCGCTGCCCAGCCTGCGGCTCAAAGGTCACTACCTCGCGATGGCTACGCTGGGATTCGGTGAGCTCATGTCGCTCGCGTTCGTGGAGGCCGAGCCGCTCACGGGCGGCGTGAACGGGTTCACGGGCATCCCGTTCCCCTCTGTGGGCAGCTTCGAGTTCCGCGAGCCTGCCGCGTTGTACTGGCTGGTGTGGGGCACGGTAGGCGTTGCTGCGCTGCTGGCGTCGAACCTCACGTCGCTCGGACCCGGTCGGGCGATGCGGGCGCTTCACGGCTCCGAGCTGGGTGCGCAGGCCTGCGGCGTCGACGTCGTAGGCGTGAAGGTGCGTGCGTTCGTCATGAGTGCCGCGATTGCCGGACTCTCGGGTGCGCTGTACGCGAGCGTCATCGGCTTCATCTCGCCCAGCGTGTTCACCGTCTCCGCGTCGGTCACGTTCTTGGCGATGGCGGTCATCGGCGGCTCCGGCTCGCTTGCGGGCCCCTTGGTCGCCGCTGCAGCGCTGACGCTCATCCAGTACCTCGATGCGCTGGTACCCGGGCTGACGCGTGAGACCTCGGCGGTCGTCCAAAGCTACCAGGCCGACATCTACGGCCTCGCGATCATCGTGGTCGTGCTGTTCGCCCCCGCCGGACTCGCGGGGCTGTGGCGCGCGCGGGGAGGGGAGAGGACGTGACCCTTCTGAGCGTGCATGGCGTCGTGCGGCGCTTTGGCGGTCTGACCGCCGTCGACGAGGTGTCGTTCGATGTCCACGAGGCCATGATCAAGGCCCTCATCGGTCCCAACGGTGCGGGCAAGTCGACCCTGTTCAACTGTCTCACGGGGTTCGACCGCCCTGATGAGGGGTCGGTGCTGTTCAAGGGCACGGAGACGGTGGGCAGGGCTCCGCGTGACGTCGTGCGCATGGGCCTGGCGCGGACGTTCCAAAACACTCAGCTGTTCGACCAGATGTCGGCGCTGGAGAACGTGATGGTGGGCGCGCAGGCGCGTCAGCACCGCGGGTTCATCGGCGCTGCGCTGCGTCTCGCGCCCGCATTGCGTGACGACCGTGACGCCCGCGCGTCGGCCGAGTCGCTCCTTCGGCTCGCCGGGATCGACAGGTGGTCCGACACGGCCGCAGGCGATCTGCCTGCCGGCATCAGGCGCCTGCTGGAGATCGCGCGGGCGCTCGCGACATCGCCGTCGATGGTGTTGCTCGACGAGCCGGCGGCGGGGCTGAACGCCACTGAGACCACGACGCTCGCCGACACGCTGTTCCGTATCCGGGACCGCGGCATCACCATCCTGATCGTGGAGCACGACATGGGGTTGGTGATGAAGGTGTCCGACGAGATCGTCGTCATCGACCGCGGGCGCAAGATCGCCGAGGGTCCTCCGATGATGATCCAGAAGGATCCGGCGGTCATAGCCGCCTACCTCGGGGAGGCGGACTCCGATGAGTGAACCGTTGCTTGAGGTCACGGGGCTGTGCTCGGGCTACGGACGCGTGGAGGTCTTGCACGGCGTCGACCTCACGGTGGCGCGTGGCGAGCTGGTCGCGCTCATCGGGGCCAACGGTGCCGGGAAGTCGACGTTGCTCAAGACGGTCGTGGGCCTGTTGCCCGCGATGTCCGGGAGCATCACCTTCGACGGCACGGTGCTGTCGGCCCACAGGCCTGAGCGGCTGGTTCGGTCGGGCCTTGCGCTCGTCCCTGAAGGACGGCTGCTGTTCGGCTCGATGTCGGTGCGCGAGAACCTCGAACTCGGCGCGTACAGCAAGGGCAGGCGTTCAGCGGCCGCACGAGATGGGCTCGAGCGTGTGCAGGCGCTGTTCCCGGTTCTCGCGGAGCGTGCCGAGCAGCCAGCCGAGACGCTCTCCGGAGGGGAGCAGCAGATGCTCGCGGTGGGACGGGCGCTCATGTCCGAGCCGCGGCTGCTGCTGCTCGACGAGCCGTCACTTGGGCTCGCCCCCATGGTGATCGCGGAGATCTTCTCCGCACTGGACAGCCTCAGAGAGCAGGGGCTGACGATACTGCTGGTCGAACAGGACGCGAAGTTGGCGCTCAAGCACGCCGATCGCGGTTACGTGATGCGAACCGGCACCGTCGCGATGGAAGGCAGCGCGCGACAGTTGCTGGCCGATGAGGATGTCAGGCGGATCTATCTTGGTGCGTGGCATGGAGAAGGGGAGCAGCCGTGATCTGGAACGCCGAATACGAATGCATGGGCCGCGGAGCACTTGAGGAGCTCCAGCTGCGCCGGCTGCAGATGACGGTGTCGTGGGTCTACGAACGCGTGCCTCACTATCGAAACGCCATGGATGCGGCAGGGGTGCGCCCCCGGGACATCAAGTCACGAGCCGACGTGGCCAAGCTGCCCTTCACCGACAAGACGGCGCTGCGCGACACCTATCCCTTTGGCATGTTCGCGCTTCCGCTCGACGACGTGGTGCGCCTGCACAGCTCGAGCGGGACCACCGGCAAGCCGATCGTCGTGGGGTACTCGCGGGGTGACATCAACACGTGGACCGAGCTGACCGCGCGAATCGGCGCCGCCGCGGGTGTCCACCGCGGTGATCTTGTGGACATGGCGTTCCTGTACGGGATGTTCACAGGCGGCTGGGGCATGCACTACGGCATCGAGCGCATAGGCGCCACCATCATCCCCGCCGGGAGCGGTCAGACCGAGCGACACCTCATGATGATGGCGGACTTTGGGACCACGGTGCTCGTGTCCACCCCGAGCTATGCCCTCTACCTCGCTGAGCAAGGTGAGGCGATGGGAATCGATTTCCAGGCGCTTCCTCTCAGGCTCGGTCTGTTCGGCGGCGAGCCGTGCTCAGACAAGATGCGCGCCGAGATCGAGTCCAAGCTGGGCATCAGGGCCACTGACAACTACGGGCTGTCCGAGGTCATGGGACCCGGGGTCGCCGGGGAGTGCGAGTGCGGGTGTGGCCTGCACATCGCCGAGGACCACTTCTTGGCCGAGATCGTGGACCCGGAGACAGGGGAGTCGCTGCCGTACGGAGAAGAGGGTGAGCTCGTCATCACGACGCTTACCAAGGAGGCGTTTCCCGTCCTGCGCTACCGCACGCACGACCTCACAGTGCTCGACCCGGAGCGGTGTGAGTGCGGCCGAACGCTCGCGCGCATGCGAAAGGTCCGCCAGCGCACCGACGACATGCTCATCATCCGCGGGGTCAACGTGTTCCCAAGCCAGATCGAAGACGTTTTGTTCAGGATAGAAGGCGTGCGTCCGCACTACCTCATCGTCGTCGACCGAAAGCACAACCTCGACGACCTCGAACTGCGCATCGAAGTCGAAGAGACGGTGTTTTCGGATATCATGGCTGATATGGTCGCGTTTCAGAAGAACGTGGCCGACAAGCTCCAGTCGGTGCTCGGCCTCAGGGCCAAGATCACGCTGGTGGAGCCCGGTGCCATCGAACGCTCTGCCGGCAAGGCGAAGCGAGTACTCGATCTGCGAAACGGCTGCTGACGCCTCGAAGGAGCGGGCAGCGCGTCTCGCGTGTCGTTTGGAGGACGCGTGCCCATAGGGGCCATCATCGCCATCGCGGTTGGCGTGCTGTTGCTCGCCCTTGCCGTCGTAGGTGCCGTCTTCGGGTGGCGCGCCTATGAGCGGCGGGTGCTGCTGAGGATCGTGGGCCGGACCGAGGCCCTTGAGGCGGCACTGGCGGCCCTGGTGGACGTGGTGACCCGTCTCGCGGGGTCCTCCGATGAGGAGCTCGCACACTTCGCCGACGATCCTGACTCGGGCGAGCGACGGGTGCTCCATGACATCGCGTTGAAGACGACGATCATTCGGGATGAGTTGGACCACATGCCTCTGCCCCGCGCGTTCGTCGGCTTGGCGGAGTTCGTTGCGGACTCCGCGTTCATGGTGGGCCGCGAAGCGGGTAGGGTAGAAGATGAGCAGCTGGGTGGCGATGCTCTGGAGCGTCTGGCAGGCACCGACCTGTCGCTCGCGAAGGACTACGTGCTCGCTTCGCGAAGAATGCTCATCGATGTCTGCACCGCGCATGGTCTCGATGATATGGCTGTCTACGGTGGAGGCCTCTACTTGTGAGTCGAACCACTCTCAACATCATCAAGGGCGTCGCTGCGCTCGCGATACTCGCCATCTTGCTGCTGACGGTCAACAACTGGTGGGGAGACTACCGGCGCGCCGCCGATGCAGCGGTCGACGGCACCGCGACCAAGACGGTCACCCCTACCAAGCCCCAGAAGGGGAGTGGCGGCTCTTCCAAGACCGCTTCGGCCACCTCCAAGCCTTCTCAGCCCGACCTGGTGGTCGTGCTCATCGATGGTCTCAACTTCCGCGTGAAGCCGGAGGCCAAGGCGAAGGTCATTCGAGGACTCAACAGAGGGGAGCGACTCGTGCTTCTCAAGAAGCAGGGTGAGTGGCTTCTCGTCCAGAGCGCCGAGGGAGACGAGGGCTGGATCTCATCCAGCCCCACCTACACTCGGATCCAGAAGCGCTGAGGAGAGGGCGATGAGGATCATCGGTTCGGCCGACGAGTTTTGGAGACTGCGCCTCACCCGGGTCGATACGACAAACGACCTCGACTTCGAGTGGCATGAGGACATCTTGTATCGCGAGCCTCAGGTGGGTCAGACCGCCGAGGTCGAGCAGTGGCATATCGAAGCCATCCGCACCGATGACTACGACACCATCGTTCGTATCGCCACGTTCAACGGCCGCCAGGACGCGGAGAGCTTCTTCGAGCGAGCCAAAGACGATCTCATCGAGATGACCAAGTCCCAGTTCGAGGAAGCGTATCTGACGCCCAACCCCGTCGAAGACGACGAGTAGCGTCCACGCGCCGATCAACGCGTCGTAGCGAGACCCACAGCGTGCATCCTCCTTGGAAGGCCACCACCTCACGGGGGATATGTGCTCATCCGTGTACTTGACATAAGATGTATTATCAGCGTTATGCGACGCCGTTTGAGCAGGTGAGAGGGTCATTCGTGTGGTGCGCTCTTCGGCGCGGTGAACGTTCCGGGGTCCACGCCATCCGCCCACTCGTGCAACGCACTGCCGGTGTAGCGACCGTGCGCCGCGTCTCGGTCGACTGCCATGCGAAGTCTCAACAGGTCGTCTTTCGTGCGCTGGTAGTCCGCGATCAGAGCCTCGTGACTCTCGTAGACCACTTCCGGGGTTCCCCCCGCCGACACCGGATAGAGCGGCTCGACTCCGGCCACCGCCGCCGGAGGCCCCTGGTACATCGACGCAGACGGCGCCCACGTCAGCAGGATCCCCGTGGTGATGGCCGACGAGATCGCAGCGACCGCCGCGGTGCGCAGCACCGCGCGTATGCCGCCGGAGGCGCTGTGGGTACCCGCTGTGTCTCGCGCAGACATTCGACCACGCTCTCGTTGCCGTGCCCGTCTGCGTAGCGATGTACCCACCGAAGCTGGCACCCCGGAGTGAATTCATACCGAGGAGCGCTTGTTTGGTACCAACGGCCGACGATCACATGGATGGTCGGTTCAGGCGGTGCGACACCTCAAATGCTAGTGCGGGAGGCGCATGGTACTCCGCTGCAGCGGTGAGCCGTGGTACCAGCCCTGCGACATGATGCGGCCCCGGACCGCCGCTGAGGCAGCCCGGGGCCGTCGGTGAAACCGTGTGTGTCAGGCGAGACCTAGGCCTCGGCCTTGGCAGCCTCGGCCTGCGACTCGGCCACGAACGCCGGCGCGTCGAGCGCCAGGCCCTCGCTCTCCTTGGGCAGGATGAGGTTGAGGATGATGCCGATGAAGGTGGCGAGCGCCATGCCCGGGATGGTGTAGTTGCCCACCGGGATGGTGAAGCCGCCGGTCTCCATGCCGATACCCACGGTCAGCACGACGCTGGCCAGGATCAGGTTGCGGCTGTGGCTGAAGTCGATGCCACTCTCCACCAGAAGGCGCAGGCCCGAGCTGGCGATGAGACCGAAGAGAAGCAGCGAGATGCCGCCCATGACCGGCGTGGGGATCGAGCTGATCGCCGCGCTGAACTTGGGGATGAAGCCACCGATGATGAAGGCGAAGGCGCCTGCGAACCAGAAGACCTGGGTCGCGTAGACCTTCGTGACCGCCATGACGCCGATGTTCTCGGCGTAGGTGGTGGACGGCGTACCGCCCACGGCACCGGAGATCGCGGTGGCGAGACCGTCACCGAACAGGGACTCAGGCAGCATCTCGGTGAAGTCCTTGCCTACGATCTCGTTGATCACGAGCAGGTGGCCGATGTGCTCGACGATGACCACGATGGCGACCGGCGCGATGATGAGGATCGCGGGAAGGTCGAACGTCGGGAAGACGAGCTTGGGCAGCCCGATCCAGGCGGCCTTCTGGATGCCGCTGAAGTCGACCAAGCCAAGCGGGATCGACACGACATAGCCCACGATGATGCCCATCAGGACCGGAATCGTCTTGAGGAAACCCTTGAAGAACGATGAGAAGACCACCGCCGCGCCAAGCGTGATGGCGGCGACGATGACGTAGGTCAGGTTGATGCCTTTGGTGGGATCGGCGAACGGATACATCGACATCTTCACCGCGACCGCCGACAGGCCCAGGCCGATGACGATGACGACCGCGCCCACGAGCGCCGGCGGCAGCAGCTTGTTCAGCCAGCCGGTACCCACGGCCTTCACGACGGCCGCGACGATCATGTAGACCACGCCGGCGGCGACGAGGCCACCCAAGGCCGCCGGGATGTTCTCGGGCTTGCCGCCGATGACCGCGACGAGCGGCGCGATGAAGGCGAAGCTCGAACCCAGGTAGCTGGGGATCTTGTTGCGCACGCAGATGAGATAGATGATCGTGCCGATTCCCGAGGTCATGAGGCCCACACCGGGATCGAGGCCGGTCAGGATCGGCACGAGAACGGTCGCGCCGAACATGGCCATGAGGTGCTGCAGCGAAAGCGGAAGCGCCTTGCTGAGCGGCATGACCTCATCGGTTTGGACTACGGACTGATTTGCTGCCACTACCACCCTCCTTGTCTTCTAAAGAAGGGCCCCGACGCTTGTGCATCGGGGCCCTTCGTCTTCCCTTGCTAGCCGGCGATCAACTTGAGGAGCGGCCCCTGCAGGAACGCCATGAGGAACGCGATACCCGCAACCCACATGAGCGGGTGAATCTCCTTGACCTTGCCGTGGAAGCACTTGATCACGATGTGGCTGATGAAGCCCAGCCCGATACCCCACGAGATGTTGTACGTCAGCGGGATGCCGACGATGGTGAGGAACGCCGGGAAGGCCTCCTCGAGGTCGTTCCAGTCGATCTCGGCGACGGTCTTCATCATGAGGAAGCCCACGATGATGAGCGCGCCGGCAGTGATCGGGAACGAGGTGAAGCTGGAGCCATCGGGAACCTGGAAGCCTGCAGCGAGGAAGCTGCCGAAACGCTCGGTGTTCACGATGGCGAAACCGCCGCCGATCATCTGCACGACCGGCGAGAAGAACGCAGCGATCGCGAAGAGCACGCCGGTGACGATGGCGGTCAGACCGGTACGGCCGCCCTCGGCGACACCTGCGGCCGATTCGATGTAGGTGGTGATCGACGAGGCACCGAACAGGCCACCGGTGGCGGCTGCGGCGGAGTCCACGAGCAGAATGTTGCGAACGCCGGGTACGCGGCCCTCGGCGTCGGTGAAGCCGGCCTGCTCACCGATGGAGATGACCGTGCCCATGGTGTCGAAGAAGTCCGACAGCATGACGGCGAACACGGCGAACAGGAGTGCGGGGGTGAAGATCTGCGTGATCGCCATACCGCCCTTGACCTGCTGGAACGGAGCCATGAAGGTCGAGAAGTCGGGGTTGGCGACGATGCCCTTGGGCAGCTGCGTGACACCCAGGATCAGTGCGGCGACCGTGGCGACCAGGATGCCCCACAGGATGTCGCCCTTGATCTTGAGAGCCATGAAGGCAAGGATCGAGAACAGGCCGATCAGGGTGACCCAGACGTAGGGCTTGCTGAAGTCGCCCAGTGCGACCGTGGTGGCCTGGTTGGGCGTGATGATGCCGCCCTCGACGAGACCGATCACGGTGATGAACAGGCCGATACCCACGCCGATCGCTCGCTTCAGGTCGAGCGGGATGGCGTTCATGATCGCCTCGCGCAGACCCGAGAGCACCAGCAAGAAGATGAGGACACCTTCGACGAAGATCACCGACATGCCCACCTGCCACGGCACGTTGGCCTGCTGGAAACCGATGATCGAGAACGTGACGACGGCGTTGAGTCCCATTCCTGACGCGAGCGCCAGTGGGCGGTTGCTGATGACGCCCATCGCGATACACATGAGTGCAGCACCCAGTGCGGTCGCGGTGGCGGCGCCCGCGAACGGCACGCCTGCGGCGGACAGGATGCCCGGGTTCACGAACACGATGTAGGCCATCGTGAGGAACGTGGTCACGCCTGCGAGTATCTCGGTGCGCAGGTCCGTGCCGCGTTCACTGAACTTGAAGAACTGCTCCATCAACCCACCCTTTCTTCCCTCGTGTCGGACGGACATCGTTGTCCGTCCTGTGCCCTTTCGACACCATCCCTCCAAGGCGGTGTCTTATGTAAACCTTCCTGAGGTCCCGTGGGTCCTCAGGTGAACACCGAGCCAACATACTCGGTGGTGAAACCATCGCCCTGCTCCAAGGCACGCAGGATCGCGTGGGCCAAAGGTGGACGCAAATCGAGCTCGGGCAGCCGCGAGGGCTCCACGAGCTCGACCGCCTCGATTCGAGCATCTTGAGGCGCCTGCGTGATGGTACCGCCTGTATGCACTCCTGTGAACGTGATATTCACAACATGACGGGTGCCATGAGGGTCGATCGTGTCGTTGATCAGGATCGGACGCCCGAGACTGACCTCGAGACCGGTCTCTTCGAGGAGCTCACGCTTGAGCGCGTCCTCCAGGGTCTCGCGGTAGTCCACTCCCCCTCCGGGCAGGAGGTGGTACGTTCGGTCGCCGGCGCGGTGGCGAACGACGACCACCTTGCCGTCGATCAGTACGAGCGCTGCGACGCGTACGCGCGGTCGGTTAGACCCCTGTGCTCCCAAAGCCACCTTCTCCTCGCTCAGTCTCGTCAAGCACGTCGACCTCGACCAGATCCGCGCACTCCACACGCTGGATGACCAGCTGCGCGAGCTTGTCGCCTCGGCGGATCTCGATAGGTGTCTCGTGGTCGAGATTGATGGCGATGACCTTGATCTCGCCGCGATAGTGGCTGTCGATAAGTCCCGGCGTGTTGACGAGAGAGAGCCCGTGGCGAAGCGCGAGCCCGCTACGGGGCTGCACGAACCCCGCAAAGCCCTCAGGCAGTCCGATGGCTATCCCGGTGCCCACCAGCACACGGCGTCCGGGAGCGATGGTGGCATCCTCAGAGGCGTATAGGTCCAGACCCGCGTCGCCCTTATGCGCGTAGCGCGGCATGGGAAGATCCGCGTCGAGTCGTTTGATCGCAAGCCTCATGAGACACCCCTGACGAATGTCGGCACGAACATCGAACAGCGCTCCGCGGCACGCTTCAGTGTCTCGGCCTGATGGGGCCGCACGGATGCCGCGGCGGGATCGAGGGTGCGCCGAGCGCGGAACTGCTGGAGCACGTAGCGTCGGGCACCCACAAGATGGGCCGCGATGTGAGCGGCGTCCTTGGGGCCCACGGCGATGGGATAGCACGTGGTGCGAAACTCATGGTCGACGCCGCTCGCGATGATCGTCTTGATGGCGTCGGAGACCTGCGCCCACACATCGGACCCGCCGGTGGCGAGCTCATAGCGCTCCGGCGTCGCTTTGACGTCCATGGCGACGTAGTCCACGAGTCCCTCGTCGAGAAGCTCGCGGAGCACGTCCGGGTGCGTCCCATTGGTGTCGAGCTTCACCGGCATGCCCTCCGCGCGGATGGCGCGGACAAGCGTGACGATGTGCGGGTGCGCCGTAGGCTCTCCCCCTGTGATCACGACGCCGTCAAGCCATGCCCTCCGGTCACGGATGTGGGCGAAGAGAGCATCCGTGTCCTCAGTGTGTGAAGAGGTGCCTATGAGCTCCGGGTTGTGGCAGTACGGACACCGCAGCGGGCACCCGGCCAGAAACACCGTCGAGGTCACCTTGCCAGGCCAGTCGAGCATCCCCGCCCGCTGGAAGCCGGCGATGCGGACGGCCTGGGTGCACCCGACCGAGGTGTTCGCTGTGACCGCGGATGTCGCCTTGGGATTCACAGCCTACTGGGCGATCATCGCGCGCAGCGCCGCGCGGTCGGGAGCCTCGCCGCGCCACGCACCGACCTCGGCGCCCGACGAGTCCACCACGAGCACGGTGGGGGTGGCCATGACGCCGTGGAACGCGGCCTCGGCCAAACCGTCGACATCGGACACGTCGTAGACCTCGACATCATCGATGCCTTCGCATGCGTGCTTGGCGGCCGGGCACCGGGGGCAGTCATCCTTGACGAAGAGCTTGACGCGCATGGTTCCTCCTGAAGCGCTTGGGCGTTGGCTAGGCTGCCGACTCGTCGGTCGTCGTGTCGGGGCACTCGGTGTCGAGTCCTGTGCGGACCCGGTCATAGAGCTCTCCCACCTTGCTGCGGTTCCACGTCTGGACCTTGGAGAAGTAGCCCACGATCCGGGTCACGCCGTAGACCTCGAGAGAACCGCACTCAGGGCACTGGGTGCTAAGGCCGCGCGAGGTGCGCTGGCAGCTCTCGCACACCGTGAACTCGGGGCTGAACGCGATCTGGCTGCACTGGGTGTTGCGGAACGTCTTCTCCACGAACCCGCGGATCGCCGCCGGATCGGGCTCGGACTCGCCAAGCCACACGTGGACGATCGCGCCCGCCTCGATGAGCGGGTGGAACCGCGACTGCTTCTCGACGCGCTCGATGTAGTCGACGTCGGCATCGACGGCGATGTGGATCGAGTTGGTGTAGTAGTAGTTGCCGCCGGTCAGGTCTCCCTTGACCACAGCCGATGTCTGCTGCGGCCAGTACTTCATGTCCATCTTGGCGAGGCGATAGCCGGCCGACTCGGCAGGACTCTCCTCGAGCACCAGGTTGATGCCGTAGCGCTCGGAGATCTCCTTGCACTTCAGGTTCATGGCTGAGATCACCTTGAGACCGAAGCGCAGCGCGACATCGGACTCGTGAAGCTGCTGGCCGGTGTGGACCTGCACGAGCTCGTTCAAGCCGATGAGGCCGGCGAGGTAGGTCAGGCGATCCATCTTGAGGTACGGGGCGCCATCCACGGATTGCGTGAGCAGTCCGAGCGGACCCTCCTCGCCCAGGTCCATCAGATCCTGGATGAAGTCCTTCTTCTGCAGGTGTGCCTTGGCGACGAGCTCGAGCGACTTGTTGAGCTCCATGAACAGGGCCTGGTCGTTGCCCTGCGCCTTGTAGGCGATACGAGGCAGGTTGATCGTGACGTTCTGAAGCGCCGAGAAGCGCATCTTCTCGGGGGTATCGGTCTCCTTCAGCTGCTCCTGGCTCAGCTTGAGCTTGAGTCGGCAGCACTGAGAGACGGTGACCTCGTCGCCGCGGTCGAAGACGAAGTACGTGATCCCCTGCTTGCTCGCGACGGCACACGCCTGGTCGAGGAACTCCTCGTGGCCCGGGGTGCGGAAGAAGTCATCGCTGATGTGGAGCAGCGGCTTGGGGAATACGAACGTCTTGCCGGTCGCGTCGCCGCGCATGTACACGTCGAACATGGCCTTGAGGAAGGCCTGCGCCTCGGGCTCGTAGTCCTTGTAGGTCTTGCCGGTGTAGACGCCGCCGGGTCCGATCGCCTGCGTGTCAGCGAAGTGGCGCGGGACGTTGTAGTACAGGTTGAAGTCAGTGAAGACCACCTGGCTGCCGCGTGCCCCTGCGAGCTGGTTGAACTCGAAGATGAGCATCTGGGCCAGCTGGTCGAGCTCCTCGGCGGTCTTGCCCACCAGGTAGGGTGCGAAGAAGACGTTGACCGCCTCCCACCCAACGGCGCCAGCGTAGTGGGCCTGCAGGGCGCTCGCCATCTTCACCATGTGGCCGATGAGGACCTCGGGGTGCTTCGCCGGCTTTGAGACGCTTGTGATGTTGGGAAGATTGAGGCCGTACTTCTTGATGTACTCCAGCGAGTGGCCACCGCAGTACGGGCGGATGATGAAACCAAGATCGTGCAGGTGGATGTCGCCGGTGTAGTGCGCCTCTGCGACGTCGTCGGTGAAGACGCGGCGCAGCGCGAACTCCTTGAGGATGGTCTCGGCGATCGTCAGGTTGACCGACTCCGGGTTGTGGGTGGTGTTGGAGTTCTCTTTGTTCGCGTTGGTGATGATCTGCTCGACGTCCCACATGGGAAGGCCGAGGTGGCTGTGCCGGCGGTGTGCCATGGTCATGCCACGCTCGAGCAGCTCGAGGTCGACCATCTCGCGGATGATCGCGGTGGTCACCGTCATCAGGTTCGAGGAGTCGATCCGGTCCTCGACCGCAGCGGCGATCTCCTCGGCGACATGGGCCTCAAGGCCCGCCTCAAGCACCAGGGAGTCCGCGATCTTGGAGCGGTCCCAGGTGTCGATCTCCTGGCGAGAGTTGGTGGAGACGAGCAGTGCGATATCTGTCGCATCCACGGTTCCGGGCGCTGCCGAGGCAGGCCGGATGACACTGACGACACGCTCCATGACCATGACGACGTCCTCCCCGCTTTCTACGAGGCCCCCTCGGCCCCGTTAAGTCTCTCTCTGTGCGATGCCTCAGCGCCTCACGCGGCGGCCGGGCACGGTGCCTTGCGTCAGCTCAGTCCCTTGAGCTCGGACATGAACTCGTCAAGGTCCTGGAACTCCTTGTAGACCGATGCGAATCGAACGTAGGCCACGCGATCGACGTCTTTGAGACGCCGCAGCACCATGTCGCCGACCTGGCGGCTGTCGACCTCGTAGCGGAACGAGTTGTGCAGCTCGGACTCGACGCCGTCGATGAGCGACTCGAGCGTCTCCATCGAGACGTCACGCTTGGTGGTGGCGACGAGCAGGCCGCGCAGCAACTTGGCGCGGTCGAAGGGCTCGGCCGTCCCGTCCTTCTTGACCACCATGAGCGGCATCTCTTCGCGACGCTCGTAGGTGGTGAATCGCTCGGCACACGACAGACACTCACGCCTGCGACGGATCGCGTCTTGTGACTCTGACGTGCGGGAATCCACCACTTTGGTCTCGTCGTGACCACAGAACGGACAGCGCATGGTTTCACCCCTACATCTAGGCTGTCCTGAACGGTAGCACACAAGATATAGGGCTTCAACGACGATTCGCCACGGACTCGCCGAACGGTCTGAAGACGCCGTTCGTCGCCTAACGCATGGCCAACGCGCGCGCGTCCCGCTCGACGGGAACCGAGATCATCGACCCGGCTTGAAGTACGTGGGCGCCATCAAGACCATTGACCTCAGCGATCAGGTCAGCGGTCTGTGCGGTGCTCAGGCCTTTGACCGGATGCTCCGAAGCCAGCGACCACAGCGTATCTCCGCCCTGCACTCGCACGGGGGTGGTCGCAGACACCTCGTGGCTCTTGCCGGCGCCCAGGAGAACGGCCCCGACCAGCAGTCCCGCGACTGCGATGAGGGTCAGCCACTCGACGGCCGACAGGCGCATGGTGGCCGAATGGCGAACAGGTGTGGCGTGAGTGTTGAGATGTGAGCGGGTCATAGCCGGCTTCCCTTCGATCGTTTCCGTCAGCGCGATCCTAGCCAGCGGCTCTGACATCGACGCTTCGAAACATCGAACATAGGTTCGATATCAGTATACCGAACAGGTGTTCGATGTAAACACCGGAAAGCGAACGCGTGTTTGCGTCACGAACGGGCGCAGACTACACTGGGGTTCGCACATCTGTTCGATGCCAAGGGGGCAGGCATGCCGTACCAGCGCGAGATCACCAAGCGCCAGCAGGAGATACTCGACTACATCCGTGGCGAGATACATCGCCGAGGCTACCCGCCCAGCGTTCGCGAGATCGGTGAGGCGGTGGGACTGTCGTCTTCATCGACGGTGCACTCACACCTGGCCGCATTGGAAGCCAAGGGCTTCATCCGACGTGACCCCAGCAAGCCGCGGGCGCTTGAGGTGCTCGACTTCCGCGACAACGACAATGCGGTCGACTACGGCCAGGTCTACGCGGTCCCGGTCGTTGGCCAGGTCGCTGCGGGCCAGCCCATTCTTGCGTCGGAGAACATCGAGCAGACGCTCCCCCTGCCCGCCGAGTTCGCCGGCGAACAGACCTTCATCCTCCGCGTGCGCGGCGAGTCGATGATCGAGGCGGGCATCCTGCCCGGCGATTTCGTCGTCGTGAAGCAGCAGAACACCGCCAACAACGGCGAGATCGTGGTCGCGATGATCGAGGACGAGGCGTCGGGTGAGCCTGAGGCCACCGTCAAGACGTTCTACCGAGAGCCGGATCGCATCCGGTTGCAGCCGGAGAACTCGACGATGGACCCCATCTACGCGCGCGACGTGCAGATACTGGGCAGGGTCATCGCCTTGTTCAGGCGTCTGTAGGCTCCTCGTCGGCCGGAGTCTCGAACTCCGAGAAGCGCAACACCAGCTCGGACGGCACCCGAAGCACGAGGCGGGTGCCGTCTTGTGTATGGCGCTCGGACAGGATCTGAGTGCGCTCGTGCGCGAGCTTGACGAGGTCGCCGCGCGTG
Organism: uncultured Eubacteriales bacterium; assembly: GCA_964403885.1. GTDB lineage: Bacteria > Actinomycetota > Coriobacteriia > Anaerosomatales > PHET01 > CAYOHY01. Next base: position 1,285 of record CAYOHY010000025.1, on the reverse strand, counting down.
TACGGGACCATCAGCGTCATCGTGGTCGAGCCGCGCGACGCCTCCTCGGCGATGCGGGAGACCAGCGCGTCGATGCCATCGCCTGTGAGCGCTGAGACGAACACGGCGGTGGGATAGCGCCGCTCGAGCAAAGCCCGCTCGTCAGCCGAGATTGTGTCGGACTTGTTGAACACCACGATCGCGTGTTTGGTGTGTGCGTCGATCTCGTGCAGCACCTCACGAACGGCCTGCATCTGCGCCTCACGCTGATGGCTGCCGGCGTCGGTGACCTGCAGGAGCAGATCCGCCTCGTTCACCTCATCGAGCGTTGACTTGAACGCCTCGACCAGTGCGTGCGGAAGCTTGTTGATGAACCCCACGGTGTCGGTGACCGTGATCTCGCGGCCCTCGGGAAGGTCGAGCTGCCGCGTGGTCGAGTCGAGTGTGGCGAACAGCATGTCCGCCGACAGCACCCCTGCGCCCGTGAGGGCGTTCAGGAGCGTCGACTTGCCCGCGTTGGTGTAGCCCACCAAAGACACCCGGTAGACGCCTGAGCGGGCGCGACGCTTGCGCTGGAGCTCCCTCTCGCCCGAGACCTGTACCAGGTCACGCCTGAGAGCGGCGATGCGCTTGCGGGCCATGCGGCGGTCGGTCTCGAGCTGGCTCTCGCCTGCTCCGAAGCGCGCGCCGCGACCGCCACCAAGGCGTTCTTTCTCGAGGTGGCCCCACATACCCCGGAGCCTGGGAAGCATGTACTCGAGCTGTGCGAGCTCGACTTGCAGCTTGCCCTCGCGACTCTCGGCGTGCAAAGCGAAGATCTCGAGGATGAGCGCGGTGCGGTCGAGGACCTTGACCTCAGGGAAGAGGTCCTCGAGGTTCTTTTGCTGGCTGGGACTCAGGTCGTCGTCGAACACGACGGCCGTGGCGCCGGTCGCTTTCACGATCTCGGCGACCTCCTCGGCCTTGCCCTTGCCGATGAACGTCTTGGGGTGAGGGCGCTCGAGCTTCTGCGTCGCCACTCCGGCGACGTCGACGCCGAGCGTCTCGACGAGCCGCTCCAGCTCAGCAAGCGACTCCTCGATGGGCCAGTCCGCACGGTCGCGGTCAACGCCGACGAGCACCGCGTGATCGCGGCGCTCGTCGAGTTCGTCACCTGTTATGGGGTATTTGCGCCTGCTCACTCGAGGAGTATGCCCCTAGAGCTCGGTCTTGATGCGCTCGAGGGCCTCTGCCAGGCGGTGATCCGGCGTGGCGAGCGAGATGCGGATGTAGCCCTCGCCGTCGGGACCGTAGGCGCTGCCTGCGG
>CAYOHY010000024.1:0-29743 GCA_964403885.1 uncultured Eubacteriales bacterium | reverse complement strand
TCGCCGAGACGAGCGCGATCATCAACCGTGCGCTCGCCGCCGACCAGTGGGTGCTTCTCGAGGGTGCGCAGGGCACGCTGCTCGACATCGACCACGGCACCTATCCCTTTGTGACCTCGAGCAACCCCACCGCCGGTGGCGCGTGCGTGGGCTCCGGTGTGGGTCCCAAGCGCATCGATCGTGTGCTGGGCATCGCCAAGGCCTACATCACCCGCGTGGGCTCGGGTCCGTTCCCCACCGAGCTCGACGATGCCGACGGCCGCAAGCTCATCGAGGTGGGGCACGAGTACGGCACCACCACCGGCCGTGAGCGCCGTGCGGGTTGGTACGACGCGGTCATCGTCCGTTACGCCGTGGAGATCAACGGCCTCACGGACCTCATCATCACCAAGCTCGACGTGCTCTCGGAGTTCGACACCATCAAGGTATGCGTGGCCTACGAGTACGAGGGCCATCGCTACAACACAGTGCCGTGCCACCAGACGGCGTTCCACAAGGCGAAGCCGATCTACGAAGAGCTTCCGGGCTGGAAGACCGACATCACGCACTGCCGAACCTTCGAGGAGCTTCCCAAGGAGGCGCGCGACTACATCACGTTCATCGAGGATCTCGCCGACGTGCCGGTCGCGATGATCGCCGTGGGCCCCAGCCGCGAGCAGACCATCATGCGTCGCTGGGAGGCGCGCCCGTAGGCGTCGCGTTCTACCAGAGAGTCTCTTGAGAGGAGTCGCCTGCGGGCGGCTCCTCTTCGTTGGGCTCACCCTCGTGCTTGCAGGCGAACATCGCGCGCAGCACCAGCCACAGCACGCCGCTGACGATCGCGGCGACGATGAACGCGCCGCCGCCCACAAACGCCATGGGCCCTACCGGCGAATCGCCGATCAGCCCGCTTTGGTACAGGCCCAGCACGGGCTGAGAGAGCGACACGTAGGCGAGGAGCATCGCGAGTGGCCAGGCTGCGGCGGCTAGCGCCGCGCACGTCCAGCGTCTCATCGCGCTACTCCTCCCGGTACTCCTTCAAGGCTCGTCGCGCCACGCGCAGCGCCGCATCGCGGTCGCCGGGCGCCATCTCCCCCATGGCGACGGCCTCCTCGATTGCCTTCTTCGCCGCCCCCACCTCAAGACCCTGCTCCAGACCGAGGATCTCCATCAGTTCTCTGCCCGTGACCGGTGAGGCCACGCGGGCATGAGTGCCGCGCTCCCGACTGCCCGCGATGGCGCTCGCGAGCCGTTTCCGTAGCTCGGGAGCCTCGTCGCGGTGAGCTGTCGCCGAGAAGTCAGCGATGGTGAGCTCGAGTGAGTCCTCGGCGCTGACCGCAGGGCGGTTGTCGGTGGCGCCGGGCTCCCAGAGGTCGAGCCGACGTACGGCCCTGTCGACGGCGCGGGGGTTGGCGGTGTCGAGGTCGCCGAGGCGCATGTGCTCCGAGACCAGATGGACGATGGCGGCTGTCTCGGCTTTGGAGAAGCGCAGACGCGTGCAGATGTCCTGGGTCAAGCGGGCCCCCACCTTGGCGTGCTGGAAGAATCGGATGCGGCCGTCGGCCTCGACGGTGCGGGCGGGCGCCTTGCCCACGTCGTGGAGAAGCGCCGCCCACCGCATGACGCGGGTGGCGGGCGCAGCGGCGACGGTCTGTGCCGTGTGGGCGAACACGTCGAGGTCGTGGAACGATGGCTGGTCCACCCCGTGAAGGGCCGCGATCTCGGGGAGCACCACGCCGAGCGCTCCCAGTCGCAGCGAGACCGCCAGGCCCGCCTCGGCGAATCGGCCGAGGAGGAGCTTGGTGAGCTCGTCGCGGATGCGCTCGGGCGCGATGGCGGCGAGGCCGGGCGCTGCGCTTGCGGCCGCATCGGCGCTCGCGGGCTCCAGCTCGAAACCCAGCTGCGCGACGAAGCGGGCGGCCCTCAGGACGCGCACGGGGTCCTCGGCGAAGCGCTCGTGGGGATCGCCGGGGGAACGCAGGATGCCGGCGGCGAGGTCGGCCCGTCCGCCGAGGGGATCGAGCATCTCGCCGGTCGCGAGGTCCAGCCCCATCGCGTTCACAGTGAAGTCGCGGTGCAGCGCATCTGCGGCGAAGCGCTCGGCCGTGGTGGCGAGGCCGTGGGCTGCGGGTCGGTAGCGCGAGACCTCGACCGAGGTGCCGTCGCGCAGCACGAGCCCGATGGTGCCGAATCGCTCGCCCACGGCATAGATGCTGCGGACCCACCCGGCCCCCTCGGCGATCGCGCGGATCTCATCGGTGGTGACCTGGGTGACGAGGTCGATATCGGCGGTGGGCCGGCCGAGCAGCGCATCGCGCACCGCGCCGCCCACCACCACGGCGTCGGCCCCGGCGTCGCCGAATGCGCGGCCCAGGGCGAGCTCGTCATCGGTGAGCGGTATGTGTGCGACGGCAGACATGATGCAGGTGTCATACCCCTCTGGCATACTGACGACAAGCGGATGGGGGTCCGCCGTGTTCGATCGGGGGTTCAACATGAGGGGTCGAGTCGTCTCATCCCGCACCTGGGCGGTGCTCGTCGTGGGCTTGTGCGCGTCCATCGGTGCCTACGCGTCGGTCTTGGCCGCGGGCGCGGGAGTGGTCGCCGGCAACGTCGCCAATCTGGCGTTGCCGCTGTATGCAGCCGTCGTCACGCTCTACGCGGCGCTGCGTTTCGATCGCGACGAACCCATGCGCACCCAGTGGCTTCTTCTCGGTATGGGATTCGTGGCGCTCACAGTGGGCCACGCCACGTGGTCGTACTTCGAGGTGTGGCTGTCGCGTCTCGCGCCGTTTCCCAGCGTGCCTGAGCTGATGACCGTCGTGACCTACGCGATGCTGGGCGCCGGCGTGTGGAGCGCGATGATGAGCTTTCGCAAGTTCGCGGATCCTCGCATCCCTCTCGCTTCGTCGGCGGCGGTGTGTTCCGCGGTGACCGGTGTGGTGTGGATCAGCACGGCGATGCCGTTGTTCCGCCTGCAGACGTTGCCCCCGCTCGCGATGGGGCTCGCGGTGATCTACCCGCTCGTCGACATCTGGCTGGTGCTCTATCCGGTGGTCGCGTTCGCCATCATGCTCACCAGACTGGGCAGCGCCCTGGTGGCACGCCCGTGGTGGCTCGTGGTCGCGGGCACGCTCGCGATCGTGGCCGCGGACTCCATCTTCGCGCTCGACCTGTGGGCGGGCGCCTACGTTGCCGGAGGGTCGGATCTGGGCTGGTGGATCGGTGGCACGCTGATCGCCGCCGCAGCCTCGCTGGCTCTCGACATCCACAAGCCGGCGCCTGCACCGCAGACACAGCCGGTTCCGGCGACCGAGGGGAGCGCGCTGTGAGCGTCTACGCGGCGACCATGGACGTCCTGACCCCGCTCGTGGGCAAGCCTGTGGCTGAGATCTGCATCAGATCCGCGGCGATGGAGGCCGGAAAGCCGGCCACCGAGCTCGCCATGTGCGACCTCGACCACGTAGAGGCCAAGATCCGCGCTGACATGGCGACGTTCGTGTCGCGCGAGCTCATCGACCGCGCCGTTGTCCACATCAGGACGATCGCGACCTAGGTTCGCGCGCCACCACGCCCCGAGCGCGCCTGCTGACGCTCCTCGGATACAATGCGAGGCAGATACTCCTCGGCCTCGAAAGGCATTCTCATGGGCATGCGCATCCTCGTTCTGGGATCGGGCGGTCGCGAGCACGCGCTTGTGAAGTCGCTCGCAGCGTCTCCGACGGTCGACGCGATCTTCGCGGCGCCGGGCAACGGAGGTACCGCGCTCGAGCGTGACACCGTCAACATCACGCTCGCCACCGAGGATCCCGCGGCCGTCTCCGCCTACGCGCGCGACAACGCCATCGACCTCGTGGTCATCGGGCCGGAGGCCCCGCTCGTGGCCGGTGTCGCCGATGCGGTCCGTGCCGCCGGCATCCCGTGCTTCGGCCCCGGCGCAGACGGCGCGCGCATCGAGGGCAGCAAGGCGTTCTCGAAGGCGCTGATGGAGCGGCACAACATCCCCGCCGGCCGATCGCAGACCTTCACCGCCGATCAGCGCGACGAGGCCTACCGCATCATCGACTTCTGGGGCGCCCCCATCGTGATCAAAGCCGACGGCCTGGCCGCCGGCAAGGGCGTCACCGTCGCGACCACCGTCGAGGAGGCGCGTGCCGCTGTCGACGAGTGCTTCGACGGCCGCTTTGGCGATGCGGGCGCGACGGTGCTCGTCGAGGAGTTCCTCGAGGGCCCCGAGTGCTCGTTGCTCGCGTTCGTGAGCGGCACGTCGGTGCTGCCCATGGCGCCGGCGCAGGACCACAAGCGCGTGGGCGAGGGCGACACCGGCCCCAACACCGGTGGAATGGGCGTGTACTCTCCCGTCCCGCTCGTTGCCGCCGCGCAGTACGGCCGCATGGTCGAGATCATGGAGGCCTCGGCCTCGGCCATGGCGGCCGAGGGGATCGACTACCGCGGCGTGCTCTACGGCGGCTTCATCCTCACCGATGAGGGCCCCAAGCTCCTCGAGTTCAACGCCCGCTTTGGCGACCCGGAGACCCAGGTGGTCCTTCCGCGCCTGCAGACCGATCTCGCCGAGGTCCTGCTCGCCTGCGCCGAGAACCGCCTCGACGAGGTGCAGCTCTCGTGGTCGAGCCACGTCGCTGTCTCAGTGGTCATCGCCAGCGAGGGCTATCCGGGCAGCTATGAGACCGGCAAGCCCATCACGGGCATCGAGGCCGCCGAGCAGATCCCGCACGTCACCGTCTACCACGCCGGCACCAAGGTCACCGACGACGGCACGCTCGTCACCGCGGGCGGCCGCGTGCTCAACGTGACCGCCACCGGCATCGACTTCCCCTCGGCGATCAACGCCGCCTACGACGCCGTGGACCGCATCCACTTCGAGGGCGCGTTCAGCCGCCGCGACATCGGCCGACGAGCGCTCCTCGGCCGCGGGTAGTACGCTACAAGCCAGCCCTGACGCCGCGTCCCGTCAACGGAGGCGCTGCGCCTGACCTTCGCGCGAAGGAGTCACACCGCACATGCTTTCCGAGCGCCTGCTCACCAACGTCATGCGCATGGCCAGCTCACGCTACCTTGAGCTGTCGCCCAACGGCACCGAGTCACTTCCGGCTCCGGTCCCCGGACGCCCCTACCTGCTCTACGTGCACGTCCCGTTCTGCGAGCGGCTGTGCCCGTACTGCTCGTTCAACCGGTTCCCGTTCCAGCAGGACTCGGCCACGCAGTACTTCAAGCGTCTGCGTGACGAGATGCGCCTGGTCGCCCAGATGGGCTATGACTTCCAGTCGATGTACATCGGCGGCGGCACGCCCACGGTCGACATCAAGGAACTGTGCGACACCATCGACCTGGCCAAGGAGCTGTTCAGCATCCGCGAGGTCTCTTCGGAGACCAACCCCAACCACCTGTATCCCAAGTGGGTGGACCCGCTCGTGGACCGCGTCGATCGCTTCAGCGTGGGCGTGCAGAGCTTCGACGACGAGCTGCTCAAGCAGATGGACCGCTATGAGAAGTACGGCTCGGCGTACGAGATCCTCGAGCGCCTCAAGTCGATCGAGGGCGCGTTCCACTCGCTCAACGTGGACATGATCTTCAACTTCCCCAGCCAGACGCCGGAGAAGCTCGCCGCGGACCTCGAGATCGTGAAGAACACCGGGTGCAACCAGGTGACGTTCTATCCGCTCATGGCGTCGCCCGCCGTGGCGGACTCGCTCAAGCGCACCGTGGGCAAGGTGGACTACGCGCGTGAGGGTCGCTACTACCACGAGATCGTCGAGGGTCTCTCGGATCGCTTCGCACCCGCCAGCGCGTGGACGTTCTCGCGCACCGGGGGCGGCATGATCGACGAGTACATCGTCGACTACGAGGACTACGTGGGTATCGGCTCCGGGGCCTTCAGCTTCTTGCAAGGCGCGCTCTACGTGAACACGTTCTCTCTGCGCGAGTACTCGCAGCGCATCGACGCCGGCATGACCGGCTGCACCCAGAAGCGCCAGTTCCCGCGCGGCGACCTCATGCGCTACCGCTTCTTGATGTCGCTGTTTGGCATGTCGCTCGACAAGCGCAAGTTCGCCGAGGACTTCGGTGTGAGCATCGAGGCCGGCCTGCCGCTGGAGATGGCGTTCATGCGCACCTCGGGAGCGTTTGCCGAGGACAACTCCGAGCGCATCGTGCTCACGGAGCGCGGCCGCTATCTGCTCGTGGTGATGATGCGTGAGTTCTTCATCAGCGTGAACAACCTGCGCGACCAGGCGCGCGCCGCGATCTCCGGTGACGAGCGCAAGCTGCTCTTTGGCGACGGCGAGACCTGCAGTGAGGCGCACGAGCGGCATCCGCTCGTGGCAGCGGCCGCAGATACCGAGACGGCCGAAGAATCGCCCTTCCCGCGATGAGAAGCTTCTTTTGCCGCTTCCTGCCCGCCGATGAACGGCGCACCGCGCTGTGGCTGGTGCTTGGCGGCGCGCTGATCGCGACTGCGGCGCGGCTGCTGCAGCGCGCGGCTGCCGATGCCATCGCATCCACCCCCGGGCTTTCGGCGGCAGGAGGCTATGCGGTCCAGACCGCAGCCGCCTTCGCGCTTACCACGGTGCTCGTTATCGTGATGATCCGTTTCCTGCGAGCGCCCCGGTCGATGGCGCTCTACCTCGTCTTGACCGGTGTCCTGGCCGTGGTGAGCGCCGCGGTGCTGGTCGCGGTCAGCGCCGTCGTGGTCGCGGTGACCGGCGGCCCGACGGGCGCACTTGCCTCCACGAGGCCCTCGATGGACACCTTCTGGAACGCGTCAGTGGCTCGGATCGGCATGGCGTTAGGCGCGCTTGCGGGTGCCTGGATCGCAGCGACGGTATCGGTCGAGCGCATCCGCGCGACGCGCTTCGATGCCGACGAAGAGACGGCTCAAAGCATCAAGCCTGTGAAGGTGGGCTGGTGGATAGTCGGATGGGACTCATGGCCGGCGACGGGTGATCAGCGCGTCGCACTGGCGCTGTCCGCGGTCCTGGCGCTTCCGGCGATAGTCGCATCACTCAACTCGGCGTTGCTGGCGGCGGGATTCTCCGGGGGGCTGACCCCCGAGGCCGCCACCTACCTGTCGTACTTCGCGATGCCGCTCGTGGTGGGCGTGGCCTGGACCGTCTCGGCGTTCGAGGTCACGCGGCGAAGTGACGTCGCGAGCGCGTGGTTCGCCTCGGTGGGCGCGCTCCTGCCGTCGCTGGTGACCACGATATGGCTGCTCGTGGAGCAGTCCAGCCAGTGGGGCGTCTCGGGTGCGCTGCAGCAGGCCGGCCTGTTCCTTCCGCAGTTCTTCCCTGTGCTTGCGGCGCTCGCTGGAGCCGCGCTTGCGCTCCGCGGCTCGACCGCTACACTGACCGCACACCCGCAGGACCCGGGCGATGAGCCCGCCGACACCGCCGGAGGAACCGATGGCTGACACCCCGCTCGTAGGCATCATCATGGGATCGAAGTCCGACATGGACGTCATGCAGAAGTGCGCCGACCGTCTTGAATCGCTTGGCGTGCCCTTCGAGCTGCTCGTCGCGAGCGCTCATCGCAACCCCGATCGCGTGCACGAGTGGGCGTCGACCGCGGGTGACCGCGGCATCAAGGTCATCGTCGCCGCGGCGGGCAAGGCCGCGCACCTGGGCGGAGTGGTCGCCGCGTTCACGCCGCTGCCGGTGATCACGGTGCCGATGAAGACGAGCGACCTGGGCGGACTCGACTCGCTGCTCTCGATGGTGCAGATGCCCACCGGCGTGCCGGTCGCGTGCGTGGCCATCAACGGCGCCGACAACGCGGCGATCCTCGCGTGTCAGATGCTGGGCACCTCGATGCCCGAGTACCGTGACAAGGTCGTCGAGCTCAAGCGCCAGATGGCTGAGGCGTAGAGGAATTCGCGCGACGTTCGTGGGGGTCGTCGTGACCGTTCGGCGATTGGGAACTTGTGCGATACGGTTTTCGCGCCGATAGTTTCCGAAAGCAGACAGGTTCGGACGTGGGGGACGCGTTGCGGGCGAAAGTGGTACACAGAGCCGACTCGGGCTTCACGCTCATCGAGCTGATGGTGGTCGTTTTGATCATCGGCATACTCGTGGCGGTCGCGGTCCCCGTGTTCGTCTCCTCTCAGGTCGAGTCGGCCCGGCGGACGTGTCTGGTGAACCAACGCGAGCTCGAGGGAGCCGCGGGTATGTGGCTCGCCGCCGATTCCGACCGCAGTGAGGCCGACCTCGAGGGTGTGGTGGACGCCTCTCACCCCATCATGGTCGAGGGCCTGTTCCGTCGAGCCCCCGCCTGTCCGTCCGCCCCCGACCCGGCCGATCCTGACAACCCCACGGCAGCCACGGGCGCCTACACCTTCGGCACCACCGGCTCGCTGGATGGCTGCGTCTTCGGGTCGTTCAAGAAGCACGGCCACTACTAGGCCGCTCCCCATCCCGCCGGCGGGCCACGCCTCGGCATCGCTGCTTCCCGCCGCCTCGCCTCTCGGCGATACTGGTCAGACGCACGCTCGTGCGTGGGCTATTCGATAGCGGGAGGATTCCATGCAGCACGGCGCCTTCGAGGACATCCGGATAGAGGGTCACCTCATCGACTCCGGCATCATGTCCCAGGTCATGGACCACATCATCGCCATGGGTGGCGAGTTCGAGACACTCTCATTCGACGTGGGTCGCACCAACGACGACGCCTCGGTAGCGGTTCTTCGCGTCCGCGCCGCCGATGAAGCGATCCTGGGCGAGATCCTGGAGGCGGTGCAGGAGCACGGCGCCATCACGTGCGATCCCACCGACGCGAAGTGGGCGTCGGCGCCGCGTGACGGCGTCTTCCCGGAGGGCTTCTACTCCACCACCAACCTCGAGACCGACGTCCGCATCGCCGGTGCGTGGGTGCGCGTGTCCGACCCCGAGATGGACCTGGGCGTGCGCGTCGACCCGCTCGCGTGCACCGCTGACGCCATCCCCATGGCAGATGTGCGTGCAGGCGACCTGTACGTGGTGGGCCACAGCGGGATCCGCGTGCACCCGCAGGAGCGTCCGCGCGAGAGCCAGCAGTTCGAGTTCATGGCGAGCGCGGTCTCCTCGGAGAAGCCCAAGGCCCAGGTGGTCGCCGAGGTGGCCCGCATGCTGCGCACCACGCGAGAGGCCGGCCGAGAGGTGATCGCGGTCGTGGGCCCGGCGGTGGTTCACACCGGCGCAGCCGAGCACCTCGCCCGTCTCGTTGAGCTGGGCTACGTGAGCGTGCTCTTTGGCGGCAACGCGATCGCCGTCCACGACATCGAGTCGTCGATGTTCGGCACGTCGCTGGGCGTCTCGATGTCCGAGGGCACGCCCATGCACGGTGGCCACCAGCACCATCTGCGCGCGATCAACACCGTGCGTGGTCATGGCTCCATCGCGGCGGCGGTCGAGGCGGGCGATATCACGAGCGGTTTGATGTACACGCTCGTCAAGACGGGCACGCCGTTCGTGCTGGCGGGCTCCATCCGCGACGACGGCCCGCTGCCGGACGTCATCACGGACTCCATGGATGCGCAGCGCGAGATGCGCACGTACGCGCAGCGCGCGGGCGCCTGCCTGATGCTCTCGACGATGCTGCACTCGATCGCGACCGGCAACATGCTGCCGGCGGCCGTCACCACCGTGTGCGTCGACATCAACCCGGCCGTGGTCACCAAGCTCGCGGACCGAGGCAGCTGGCAGACGATCGGCGTGGTGACCGACGTGGGGCTGTTCCTCGAGCAGCTGGTCCTCGAGCTCGAGAAGACCGGCCAAGGCCTGTAGGCTCACCGCCACCAAAGACAAGAACGGCCCGGACAGCTGTGTCCGGGCCGTTTTCCATTGCATATGCGGTCGCGCCGGGCGCTACTCCGCGATAAGCCCTGTGGGGGCGAGCGCGGCTTTGATCTTCTCCGGGGTTGTCTGTGACTCGCAGAACCCCACCTCGAGACGCGGCGTACCCTCGGTGTAGAGCGTCGCTCGCAGTGCGGTGGTGGGCTTCACGGCCTCGAACAGCTGTGCGGCCGTCTTCTCGGGGTTCTTGCCCTCGAGGTCGACGTTCACGACCACGCTGCTGCAGGCGTCGCCCTGCGTGAACTCCTGCATGTAGCCGCCGGGGATCTCTGTGACCGCCGCGGACTTGCGCGACGCGAGCGTCATCGAAACCACGAGCACCACGATGATGCCCAGGCTCACGATCACCGCGGGTCCCAGCTTCTTGCGAGGAGCCGGCGCTGCGTCGGTCTCCGGAGCGGGGACGGCGACACCGTCGTCCTCGGTGACGAACAGCGCGTCTTGGGCCCCTTCGGCAGGGTGCTGGGCGTTCGCGTCACCCGTATCGGCCATTGCGCGGTCGCCCGCGTACTTCTTGCGTGCGAGAACGTAGACCACGCCCACGAACGCGACCACCAGCACGAGCGGTACGAGCACGTCCGTCGCCGAGGAGGACGATCCTGCCGCGGCCCCGCCCGGCGCGGCGCTCTGGGCACCCGCAGGAATCGAGTACGTGAGACCCAGCTCCTTGGCTGTGCCGGCCTTCACGTCGTTGGCGGTGAGCTGGTAGTACGTGTAGCCGTCAGGGCCCGGGACCGCCTCGACGCCAGAGGGCAGTTGCCCCACGCTGGCCGAGACCGGCAGGCGCACGCTCATGGTGAGCTCAGGGATGTTCGCGGGGGCGGACCACGCCAGGTTGGCGGCGTACTGCGAGCCGTCAAACCCCACGAAGCTGCTTCCGTCGACCTCCACCTGACCGGTGAGCGACTTGGTGAGCGTGAATGTGTAGAGGTCCTGGTCGCCCTTGGTGGTCACCTTGGGCTCGACCGACGGGTCCTCGGACGGATTGCCGCCCAAGATCTCGCCAGCCCACTGGATCTCAGCGCCCTTGGGGGCGGCGAGCTGCACCTCCGCGGGCAGCTTGGTGCCTTTGGGTAGCTTGCCGGAGATCATGAGCACGGCGCCGCCCTGCTCCTGGTGGAGGGTGACGTCGACCGACTCGAACGGGACGGGTGCGGCCCCGGCGCTCAACACGCCAAGGCTCATCGAAAGGGCCACCGCTACGGCGATGACGAGGGAGCGGGCTCCCATATACATAGGTACCTCCTGCGAGACATGTGGGACGAATCGGGGTGCGAGTCGCCGTCAGATGCGCAGGGGAACCGCCGAGGGGGCGCTTGAGACCGCAGGCGCAGAGAATGTCGCTGAGTCCCCGGCGGTGGGCAGGTTGCTACCCACCGGCAAGCACGGGTCGAGCACGACACTCATGGGCTGCGCGCAGGCCGAGCGTTCGGTGAGGTGGTGGACGCCCGTGCCGTCCGGGCAGCGGGAGTCGGCGCACGAGCCGCAGTCGACGCACGACAGCGCCACGAACGGCGCGACGAGCATCACCACGGCAAGCGCAGCGAGCAGATGCAGGTATGTCACCGAGATCCTCATTGGGCGTGAGCATAGCAACACATGTGCCCCTGCGGTGGACGCAGGCCCTGCTCTCCACAGGCTATCCATGACACGGGCCGTCGAAAGTCGGCTTGAGAGCCGGGTATTCGATCAGGTGACGACCGCTACCGCACCACCGCGATCTTGGTGCCGCCGGGCAGATCGACCGTCTTGACCGGGGCGCCGGTGGGGTCGACCACGTAGGCACGCGTGAGGCCGCCCGCGCCGTCGTGCTGGATGGTGTAGACGAAGTTGTTGGTGTCCACCGCCACATCGGCGATCGCGGGCAGCGTGGGTTCGACCTTCCAGTCGTGCGACGGGTTCTTGAAGATGGCGGGGTCGAGGTACTTGGCGTCGCTCAGGAAGCCGCTTTGCTTGCCAAAGAACGAGGGCAGGTTGAAGCCCGAGCCGCCGGTGTAGAGCACCACATCGGTGGAGACGTTCGAGTTCAGCGTCATGCAGCTGTGGCAGGTGTCGCCGCCAAACCGGTACTGCGTGACCTGGAGGGTCGCCGGGTCGAGGATCGCGAACGTGGCGGTGTTGATGCGCGCCACCAGCACGTTGAGCGCGGCGTGATACTCGATCATGGTCGTCAGGTTGATCATCGGGTAGCCGATGAGCTGAGGCTGGCTCGTCGCGATGGGGGGCAGCACCGTCTGTGTCGAGAGCAACACCGAGCCCGTGGGAGACAGCTTGGTGATACGCACCCGGTTGGCTTCGTTCTGGCCGGTGCCTCGGTCGATCACGTACATGTTGTTCGCCGAGTCGAACGTGACGTCTTGGATCTTGTAGCTCGCCGGGACGGTGTAGGTCGCGACGCGACCGCCGTCGGCATCAAGCTCGATCAACCGGTCGTTGCCGGTCGCGTACTCGTCCGAGAACACCACGAACAGGTGGTCGTCGCTGGGCCGCACGGAGATGTTGCGCATCTTCACGGTGCTCGACGTGTCGTCGCCCGGGATCCACGCCGAGACGGTCAGCGTGTCGGCGAGCGCGTCGAAGCGCTTCACGGTGCGCGCCACGTTGTCCGCCACCCAGAAGCGGGTGTCGCCCACGCCGGCGGCGATCGTGGTCTCGGTGCCGCCCGTGATCTGGAAGTCCGTGGAGCCCGCGACCAGCGGCACCTGTGCGACGCGTGCGGCGCCGGAGTAGACCTGCAGCGGGCCGGAGTCCGTGAGCATCGACACCGTAAACGGCCCCACGCCGCCCCGGATCATGACCGTGCCGGTGTCAGTGCCCGGCGTTATGGTCGCCGAGAGCGGCGCAGGAGGCTGCGGCGGGCGCACGGGCCGCACGAACACGGCGCGCCGTTTCGCCAGGGGCGCATCGGTGCGTGCGAGCGCCACGGCGGGGGTGAGCGCGGCGGCGAGCACCGCTGCGGTGATGGCGATACGAGTGAGGGGAGAGCGCAACACGGGAAGCCTCCTAGTACGGGCATACACTGGGTGTATCGGCAGCGGCCGCGTACGAGCGCGTGACCGTCATCACGCAACGAAGGAGGCGCGCATGCGCGACAAGGTGGTCAAGACAGACGACGAGTGGCGCGAGATCCTCACCACCGAGCAGTTCCGCGTGCTTCGCCGAGCAGGAACGGAGCCTGCGTTCTCCGGCGCGTTGACCGACGTGTTCGAGGACGGCGTCTACCGCTGTGCAGGCTGTGGTTCGGAGCTGTTCTCCTCGGCCACGAAGTTCCACTCGGGGTGCGGGTGGCCCAGCTTCTACGAGCCCATCGCGCCCGACGCGGTGACCGAGCACCACGACTTCAGCTTTGGGATGTCGCGTACCGAGGTGCGTTGCGCGGTGTGCGACGGGCACCTGGGCCACGTGTTCACCGACGGACCGCAGCCGACGGGGCTGCGCTACTGCATCAACTCGGTCTCGATCGAATTCGTGCCCGAGTAGCCGCCCGCGTCTTCACACAATCTTCGCTTCCAAGTGCTACTAAAGTCGTAAGGAATCAGGCACGATACTTGCACTTGTAGGCACGTCAACCCACCGAGGGGAGCCCGTGAAGTTCTTTGCTGACACCCGAAAGGCCGCGATCGTACTCGCGATCGTCGTTGCTTTCGTGACGGTCGTCGTTCCGACGTGCCGCATGATCGGGTGCTCCATGGACAAGGGCTACATGGGCTTCATGCACGGTGGGTCTGAGGTCGGCTTCTTTGGGACCTGCGGCGGGACGTACACGTTCTCCGACACCCCCGAAGCACTCATGCCGGCCTCGTTCGATGCGCTTCTGCTGGCGCTGATGGCTGCCGTCATGGCCGCTGTCGCGCTGTTCTCGCCGCGTATGGTCGCGCGCCCCGTGCGCCTGATCGACCACACGCCACCGCCTCCGCCCGCAGAACCACGCGGGGAGCGCTTCAGGGTCTAATACGCCTCGTGACCTGTCGCACGGTCGTGCTTTCGCGCGCCCGTAGGCGGGACAAACGTCACGTGTGCCGAACAATCGGTACATACCTGAACGTTTCACGAGGAGACATTTCGTGACTACTGCCTTCATCATCTCGATGTTCACGCTCGGGCTGGGAACCAGCCTGCACTGCGTGTCCATGTGCGGACCCCTGGTGCTGACCTACGCGGTCAAGGGCACCGAGGACGGTCCGTGGTATCGCAAGCTCACCCCCAACCTCGCATATCAGGGGGCCAAGGTCGTCAGCTACATGCTGGTAGGCCTGCTGCTTGGCACCATCGGCTCGGCGCTCAACCTGGATGCGGCTCGCCCCTACGTGTACTACGTGGCGGGTGTGTTCATGATCATCCTGGGTCTGGGCATGACCGGTAAGGTGCCGTGGGCCGCGCGCCTCACGCCGCGCCCGCCGCAGTGGCTCATGAACACCCTGCTGAAGATGCGCCGTAAGTCGACCGCCGATGCGGCCGCCGGCGAGCACCATCTGGCGACCCCCATCACCTTCGGCCTCATGACCGGCCTGCTTCCCTGCGGCCCGCTCATGGCCGCACAGGTGGCCGCCGCCGCGAGCGGCAGCCCCATCAGCGGTGCCGCCGGCATGGCTGCGTTCGCGCTGGGAACCGCGCCGCTGATGGTCGCCTTCGGCACCGCCGGCTCGCTCATCCCGCGCGTATGGAAGCAGCGCATGATGAGCGTCCTCGCCATCGGCGTCATCCTCTTCGGCCTCGTGTTCATCAACCGCGGCCTCACCGCCACCGGTGCCCCCATCAACTTCAACACGCTGCGCCTCGCCGTCATCGGCGGGCCGGCGACGTCTAACGCCGACTACAAGACCGGCGCCGACGGTGTGGTCGAGATTCCGCTGGTCATCGAGAACACGAAGTTCGTTCCGGAGACGGTGCAGATCCCGGCCGACACCCCGGTGCGCCTGGTGGTCGACCGCCGAGAGGCGAGCTCGTGCTCGGCGCAGATCGCGTTGCCGCAACTGGGCATCTTGCAAGACCTCGCAGACAACGCCGTGACCACGGTGGACATTCCCGCCACCAAGGCCGGCAGCTATACCCTGACCTGCGGCATGGGCATGATGAGCGGCCAACTGGTGGTAGGCGCGGGCGCGTCGCCGCTGGGCAAGCCGCTGCCGTGGCTGCTGCTGGCACTGGTCGGCGCCGGTGGCGCCCTGTGGGTCGCCCGTCGTCGTGACGCTCGCGTCGCCGAGCAGGCCAAGCCCGCCGGCAAGAAGAGCGGCTCGAAGAGCGGCACGAAGGCCGGCGCGCACAAGGCGGCCGCCGAGCCCGCTCACGACGAGGCCCCCGGGTCCAAGAAGATCCTCGGCTTCAACCCCGCTGAGTTCGTGCTCATCCTCGCGGCCGTCGCTGCCGCAGTCGTTGCCGGTCTGACCCTCGGCGGACTCTTCGCCGGCTGATACTCGAAACAAGGAGACACAAGATGACTACCACCAACACCAAGAACAGCGGCGGCAACGCTCGCTACGTGATTCTCGCCGTACTGGTCGCGGCCGCGTTCTTTGGCGCTTACCAGTTCGCCCAGGCCCGCACCGCGGGAAGCTCCGCCAACGCCGCGCTGGCTCCTCAGGGGGCTGCGCCCGCCGGTCAGTCGGCTGCTGCGGGCGGTTCCGGCTGCGCATGCTGCGGTTCCACCGCTCCTACCGCCAACGGCGTGACCGGTGACCCCGTCGAGGGCACGGCAAAGCTCGAAGGCAACGTGCAGAAGATCAGCGTCGACCTGTCACAGGGCTACTACGCGCCCAACGTGATCAAGCTCAAGGCCGGCGTTCCCGCCGAGATCACCTTTGGCGAGTCGTCCGGCTGCACCGGTCAGGTCACGAGCAACCAGCTCGGCTTCTTCGAGGACCTCACCACCGGCCCCAAGACCGTCAAGCTCGATGGGCTCGACGCCGGTGAGTACCAGTTCACGTGCGGCATGCAGATGGTGTCCGGCAAGATCGTCGTGGAGTAGAGGAAACCACCATGGCTGAACTATTCCCGGGACGAGTGGTGCACGTGGAGCTCGCGCCCTCCGCTTGTCGGAGCAAGGAGCGTCTGCTCGCGCACCTTCTTGAGAACACAGAAGGGGTCGTGTCGTTCCACATCGACCCCGATACCCGCACCTTGACCGCCTACCTCGACGAGACCCACGTCGACGACGCCACGCTCGTGCGCGTGCTCGTGACGTCGGGGCTGTTCCCCGCGAGCACTCGCGAAGTGGGCGTGGAGTTCGGAGGAGACAACAGTGCCTGCTAACCAGACCAGCAGCGTGATCAGACTCAGGGTGGACGGCATGCGCTGCCACGCCTGCGAGACGCTGCTCTCAACCAAGCTGCGCGAGTTCGACGGCGTGACCGCCGTGACCGCGAACGCCACCGAAGGCCTGCTCACCATCGTCGCCGAGCGTGAGCTCGACCTCGATGCGGTAGTGGGCGCCGTGGTCGAGTCGGGTTTTCGCCCCGGCGAGCCGTTCGTGGTCGAAGCCGATGGCACCGTCGAGGTTCCCGTGGCCGCCGAGGAGTCACTGCTCGCCGAGACGGCCGAGCTGTGCGCGACCACCGGCGCCGAGGGTTCGTGCCCGGTCGTGGCCATCGCCGATGAGCCCGTGGCCGAGATCGTGACCCCTGAGCCCGCACCTGCCCCCGCCGTCACCGCCGAGACCACCTTCGTGGTCACCGGCATGACGTGCGCGAGCTGCTCGGCGCTCATCGAGAAGGTGCTTGGCAAGACGCCGGGCATCGTGAAGGCGAACGTGAACCTCGCCATGGAGCGCCTCGTTGCCACCTATGACCCCTCGGTCATCGACGCCGAGGGCATCTCGGCGAAGGTCGCGAGCCTGGGCTACACCGCCGAGCCGCTCGCTGCCGCAGCCCCCGCCTCGACGGCCGGCAAGGTCAGCTTCGACATCGGCGGCATGACGTGCGCGTCGTGCCAAGCACTGATCCAGAAGGTGCTCGAGAAGGTCGACGGCGTGAAGGCCGCGAACGTCAACCTCGCCACCGAGACCGCCACGGTCGAGTTCGATCCGTCCGTGGTGGGCGTTGACGACCTCATCAACGCCGTCAAGAAGGCCGGCTACTCGGCCTACGTGAAGGTGGAGGCCGCCCCCGGCGATACCAGCGCCGCTGACACGCAGGCCGCCCGCCAGGCCGCCGCATACCGCAGCGAGCGCAACATGTTCATCTTCACGGTGATCATGTCGATCCCGCTGTTCATCATCGCGATGGTCCCGCCGTTCATGGACACCATCCCGCTCGCCGTGTCCGAGTGGCTCGCCAACACCTTTGGCGGTGCGTGGGCGCCGATGATGGTCGGCAAGTACATGATGTTCGCGCTCTCGGCCCCGGTGCAGTTCATCGCGGGCGCGCGGTTCTACCGTGGTGCATGGGGCGCTCTCAAGCAGCGCACCGGCAACATGGACACGCTCATCGCCATCGGTACCTCGGCGGCGTTCTTCTACAGCATGGCCGCGACGTTCATCCCCGCGCTGTCGATGGAGCCGGTCTTCTACGAGACCTCGGCGCTGCTGATCATGTTCGTGCTGATGGGCAAGCTGCTCGAAGCCCGCGCGAAGGGCAAGACGAGCGACGCCATCAAGAAGCTCATGGGCCTGGCCGCCAAGACCGCGCGCGTGGTGCGCGGCGGCGAGGAGATCGACATCCCCGTCGAGCAGGTCGTGGTGGGTGACCTCGTCGTGGTGCGCCCCGGCGACAAGATCCCGGTCGACGGCGTGGTGGTCGAGGGCTCGTCATCGGTTGACGAGGCCATGCTCACCGGCGAGTCCATCCCGGTCGAGAAGAACCCCGGCGACTCCGTCATCGGTGCCACCATCAACAAGCTTGGCAGCTTCCGCTTCCGGGCTACCAAGGTGGGCTCGGACACAGCGCTCGCTCAGATCATCCGCCTGGTCGAGGACGCCCAGGGCTCCAAGGCCCCGGTCCAGCGTTTCGCCGACCGCATCTCGGCGGTGTTCGTGCCCATCGTCATCCTCGCTTCTCTTGCGACGTTCCTGTTCTGGGCGTTCGCCGGCCCGGCCATCTTTGGTGCGAGCCCCGATCCGCTGGCTGCGGGTCTGGTGCTCGAGCCCATCCTGATGTCGGCCGCGACCAACGGCTGGTGGATCGCCGCGCTCCTTGCCGGCATCGCCGTCGTGGTCATCGCCTGCCCGTGCGCCCTTGGTCTGGCCACCCCCACCGCCATCATGGTGGGCACCGGCCGAGGCGCCGAGAACGGCATCCTCATCAAGAGCGGCGACGCTCTCGAGACCGCCTACAAGCTCTCCGCCGTGGTCTTCGACAAGACCGGCACGCTCACGCACGGCAAGCCCGTCGTCACCGACATCGAGCTCGCCGAGGGTCACGACGTGACCCGCATGTTCACGCTGGCCGCCGCGCTCGAGCGTGGCAGCGAGCACCCTCTCGCCGAGGCGATCTTGGCCCGCGCGAAGGAGGACGGCATCGACCTGCCCGACGTCGAGGGCTTCTCGGCGATCCCGGGCCATGGCGTCGAGGGCACGACCATGGGCATGCGCGTCGCGTTTGGTAACCGCAAGCTCATGGCTCGCGAGAACATCGACATCTCGGCGTTCGAGGAGCGCATCGCCACCCTCGAGGACGAGGGCAAGACCGTCATGCTCGTGGGCGTGAACGGCGCCAAGCTCGCGGGCATCATCGCGGTGGCCGACACCCTGAAGGAGAACTCGGCAGAGGCACTTCGCCGACTCACCGAGATGGGCGTCGAGACGTTCATGATCACCGGTGACAACCGCCGCACCGCCGAGGCGATCGCTCGCCTGGCCGGCATGGACAGCGCGCACGTGCTCGCCGACGTGCTCCCGGAGCACAAGGCCCAAGAGGTCGCCAAGCTCCAGGAGGCCGGCAAGGTCGTGGCCATGGTGGGCGACGGCATCAACGACACCCCCGCTCTGGCTCAGGCCGACGTGGGTATCGCGATGGGTGCCGGCACCGACGTGGCCGTCGAGACCGGCGGCATCGTGCTCATCAAGAACGACCTGCGTGACGTGGTGAGCGCCATCGAGCTCTCCCGCGCCACCATGCGCAAGATCCGCCAGAACTTTGGCTGGGCGCTGGGCTACAACACGCTGCTCATCCCGGTCGCTGCCGTGGGCCTGCTCTCGGGCGCCCCGTGGCTGGCCGGCGCCGCGATGGCGTTCTCCAGCGTCTCTGTCGTGACCAACTCGCTTCTCCTGCGCCGGTTCAAGCCGTCGCTTGCCAAGGCCAAGGCCTAAGCCGCAACCCGAAAGGACACCTACCGATGAAGACCGTCACTCGCGCGAGCATCGCGCTCGCATTGGCCGCCGCTACCCTCGTGGGCGCAGGCTGCACCTCTTCACAGACCGCCGAGAAGAAGGACCCCAAGGTCTGGGGATATGTCGCGGCCGCGGACAAGGCGCAGATCGAGGTCTCGCCCAAGCAAGACGGCGTTGACGAGCTCGTGGTCAAGCGCGTTCTGGCCCCCGGCGACGCGTGGCTCGTGGTGCATGCGAACAACAACGGCAAGCCCGGCATGCGCGTGGGCCTGAAGCACATCAAGAAGGGCGAGAGCACCGACGTGAAGGTCGCGCTCAAGGACCTCACCACGCCCGACGTCATCGTCGCGGTCCACGCTGACCGCGGCACCACCAACAAGTTCGACTTCGACATGATGAACAAGGAGATGAGCCCGGACCGTCCGTACTTCGTCGACTCCAAGGAGCTCGCGAAGGTGGTCACGGTGCGTGAGTTCGGCATTCCCGCCGAGGCCGGCACCGCCGCCATCGAGGTCACCGATCAGCCGGGCGCGACCAAGACGCTCATGATCGACCGCGCCGCGGCGCCCACCGCTGCGTGGATCGTCGTTCACTTGGACGACAACGGCGCCCCCGGTCAGCGTGTGGGCCTGCTGCACATCCCCGCAGGCGAGACCAAGAACGTCGCCGTGGATCTCTACCCGCTTGCGCTGACCGACAAGGTATTCGTCGCGGTGCACGCCGATGCGGGCACTCCCGACATCTTCGACTTCGACATGATGAACAAGATCAACAGCGCCGATCAGCCGTTCTTCGTGGACGGCAACGAGGTCGCGACGGCGGTCAAGGTCAAGTAGCTCGTTTAGAACCGCCGGAAATGGGAACAATTACCATAGGAGCACTCAAGAGAGTTCCTGTTGATGGATGGAGATGACATGTCACGTAGAATCACAGTCTTCGCTCTGGCGCTTGTTCTCGGACTCGCTCTCGCGGCACCTGCGTTCGCGGTGAACGGATCCGGTGGAGCAGGGGCGGAGTTTGGTCAGCATCACGCCCAGCACGCTCAGGAGATGCAGGGCTTCACCGGGACGATGAATCCCGGAGTTGAGCACCAAGGGTTCTCCGGCTGGACCGGGATGTAGCTCGAAACGATAGGCACGACGAAGGGTCGGTTTCCTCGGAAGCCGGCCCTTCTTTCTTGGGTGGGATGGGCGCGTTAATCGCGAGTAGATGGGTAAGAATTAAGTGTCAGAAAGGTCCCGCGAAAGATCGACCTGAGGAGAGGGTTCCGATGAAGGTGGGTCCACCGGGTTGCTAGAGGCGCCGAGTAGGGCGTGACATACAGATACTTCGCTCAGCCGAGGCCGTCTCATCGCGAGGCGGCCTCGGTGCGTGCGAGAAGAGGCGCAAGGGGATATTGTTGAAACCTGCACGAACATGAAGAGGGGACTGCATGCGCCCACTGCTCGCAATCTGTTGCACGGTCATCGCGCTCACTCTCACCGGGTGCGTGGGTTCTCAGGCACAGGCATCAGCACCCACCGGCGTGTGGGGCTATGTCGCGGGGTCCGAGCGCACCGAGCTTGAGGTCCCGAAGCGCCAGATCGGCGCTGAGGCCCTGCGTGTGGACCGGGTCAAGACGCCGGTGGACAGCTGGCTCGTGGTCACGTCTTCCGACCCGCGGCTGGGCGGCGTGGTGCGCTCGGGCCTGCTGGCGGTCAAGGCCGGCGAGAGCCGCGATCTCGAGATTCCGCTCAAGCATCTTGCCTCGGCCGACGTCACGGTCACGCTGTTCGCGGACCGCGGCGAGGCGGGGAAGTTCGACGTTGACCCGATGGACGTGACGGGCAGCCCCGATAGGCCGCTGTTCGTTGACGAGCGTCCGGTCGAGACCTCAGTGACCTTGCGAGACGCGCCCACCATCGATGTCGAGGCGGCGAGCGTGGAGGTCAAGGACCAGCCGGGAGCGAAGCAGTCGATCATGATCGACCGGGTGGTCACCCCCGAGCCCACCTGGATCGCGGTCTTCCTCGCCGAGGACGGCAAGCCCAGCGCGCGCGTGGGGCTGCAGCACGTCGATGCCGGAGAGCGACGTAACGTCGAGGTGGCGCTCGAGCCGTTCAAGCTCACGCCGGAGCTGTTCGTGACGCTTGTGACGGACCGCGGCGTGCCGCTCAGCTACGAGTACCTCTACGACAACACCTACGGCTCGCCTGATCGGCCCATCGCCGTGGACGGCCGCCTTGTCAGTACGCGCGTCAGCATCGCGCGTTAGTCACGACCCACAAAGGACCTACCGCATGAATCTGCTCGTCATCGGCGCCGGAGGGCGTACCGGTAGAGAGGTCGTGACCCAGGCGTTGGGGCACGGTCACAACGTGCGCGCGTTCGTGCGCGCGACCCAGCCCGGCATCACGCATCCTCGGCTCGAGATCTTCTCGGGTGACGTGACGTCGTTCGACGACGTGGATGCGGCGATGGACGGGATGGACGCGGTGGTCTCGGCGATCGGGTCGGGCAACGGGCGCGAAGTCCGGGTGTACTCGGAGGGCATCGCGAACGTGATGCATGCGATGGCGGTGCACGGGGTCTCGAAGCTCGTGGCGGTGAGCGCCGGCGGCGTGTTCGCGCGTACGGACCCCAAGCTGTCGTTGGGATTTCGCGCGATGATCGCCACCGTGCTCGCGCCTGTCTACGACGACCTGGAGCGCATGGAGCAGCGGATCGCGGCGTCGGGGATGGACTGGACGATCGTGCGCCCCTCGGGCCTGAGCGACGGCGAGCAGACCGGTCAGTACCGACTCTCTCTCGACGGCTCGCTGCTGCCCAAGGCGGGGCGTATCTCGCGTGCCGACGTGGCCGCCGTCCTGCTCAAGGCCGCCGAGACCAACGCATTCTCGCGCAAGACGATCCTCGTCACGGGCTAGGACGGATCCAGCCCCACAAGCGAGCAGCTGACCTCCCACAGGCGCCGCGCCACATCAGCGTCCTGCGCGGCCGGTGAGGCATGAGCCCGGCGCCGGTCGACGAAGTAGGCGCCCGTGACGCCCTCGACCTCGGGAGACGCCGAGAGGAACACCGGCGTTGCCGCCCCGTGGGCGGTTGAGACCCCTGTGGCGGTCGGGAACCCGGCGGCGAGCAGCTTGGTGGCCACTACGCCGGGGTGTGCGACGTTCGAGGTGACGGCCTCGCACTGTAGGCGTCGGGCCAGCTCGAAGGCGAATAGGACGTTCTCGAGCTTGCTTGCCGCGTAGGCGCCGTACGCGTCGTAGCCCGCGCGATGGTCGAGGTCGTCGAAGTCCACGGCTCCTCGAAAGTGCGCCACCGAGGAGAGCGTCACCACCCTGCCTGCGGGCGAGTCGCAGATCGCGGGCAGCACCAGATTCGTGAGCAGGAACGGGCTCAGGTGGTTCACCTGGAAGGTGGCCTCGTGGCCGTCGGGCGTGAGCGCGAACTCCCGCATGTAGACGCCGGCGTTGTTCACGAGCACGTCGAGCGTGTCGGTGGCGTCGAGCACCTGATCAGCGAGCGATCGGACGTCGTCCAGGCGGGCGAAGTCGGCCCAGACGGCGGTGGCGGTACCGTGGGTTGCCACGTCGGCGGTGGCGGCGTGTGCCTTCTCGGCGGACCTGCCGTGGACAAGCACGTGCATCCCCAGGGAGGCCAGCTGGCGCGCGGTCTCAAGCCCGATGCCGCTCGTGGCACCGGTGACGAGCACCGTCTTGGTCCTGCCTGCCTCCATGCCACTCCCTCCGGACGTCTGACGGGTAGATACCCCGCGACCGTCTTTCACACGAGGAAGCGCCCATGACCGGTAGGTTCTGCACCCTTGCGGCCGTCGCGTTGCTCGCCTGCGCGCTGGCTCCGGCGCGCGCTCTTGCGCACGTGCCCACGCTCGAGCCTGCGACGCCCTCGGGCGCCATAGGCGCGACGTCAACGCCGTACCCGCAGGCGACGCGGCTTCCGTCCCCCGACATCTCGCGAGCGATCTACGGCTACCTGGCGAAGGGGCAGCAGCGCGACGCCTACGCGTTCGAGGTCGACAAGCCGGTGACTACCACGGTGGAGCTGATCGTGCCCAAACGCGTGGGGCTCGAGGGGTTCCGACCCACACTGCAGATCTACGAGACCACCCAGCGGCGTATCGTCGCCGAGCAAAGCGGCGGCAGCGGGAAGCGTGCGTCTTTCTTCGAGCCGTTCTCGGTGGCGTCGTTTTGGAAGGGGCCCACGGCGACGGTGACCTTCACGCCGGGCGAGCGCTACTACCTGGTGGTGGGCTCGGGCAGCGGTGAGGTCACGCACGGCCCCTACGTGGTCGCGTTTGGCGGTGCCGAGCGCTTCAGCGCAGGCGACTGGCTCGACTCCGCGCGCGTGCTGCCGGTGATCTGGCTGGGGTCGTGGAGTGGCGGGCCACAGCGACCCGGTGCCACGGCGTGCTGCGTGGCGCTGGTGGCGTTGGCGATCGTCGTCGTGGTCGCGCTGGTGCGCAGGATCGCCCGACGGAGGGACGCGGCCGTCTAGCGTTTGTGCGAGCGTATCCTTGGGGATACACTCAGCATGTACCAGATTCGGGAGACAGACGACTATCGGAAGTGGTTCGAGTCGCTGCGCGACATCAACGCGCAGTTCCGCATCGCTGCCCGGATTCGGCGGGTCTCCCTGGGCAACCTCGGTGACGTGAAGGTGGTCGGGGAGGGGGTGCGGGAACTCAGGGTCGACTACGGTCCGGGCTACCGCGTCTACTTCGTCAAGCACGGCGACACGGTGATTGTTCTACTCGCGGGCGGCGACAAGTCGACCCAGAAGCGAGATATCGACCATGCGAAGCGACTGGCGCGTGGTCTCTAAGGAGGATGGCGATGGCCAAGACGGAAACCCAGCCATGGGATGTCACCCGCTACCTCGACTCGGATGAGGCGGTGGCTGCCTATCTTGACGCTGCGCTCGAAGAGGATGACCCGTCACTTCTCGCCGCAGCGCTCGGCGACATCGCGCGGGCCAAGGGTATGACGCAGATCGCCCGCGAGACGGGTCTTGGGCGCGAGAGTCTCTACAAGGCCCTGTCTGCTGACGGCAATCCGGAGTTTGGAACCGTGCAGAAGGTCCTGCGCTCGCTGGGACTCAAACTGCACGTGACGCCGTGAGTGAACTGGTGCGGCCTGTCGTCCCAGTTACGGAATGACGTCTTCGGGGGCGAGAACGCCGCCGGTCTGTTCGCGGGCGTGTTGCTGATGTGCCTTGCGCGCATCGCGCAGGAAGATCGCGTCGTTGACGTCCTTGAGCTGGCGGCGCAGATACATCGCCGAGCGATCGAGCGCCCACGCGTCGATCAGCACCTGCCGGGCGCGATCCAAGTCCCCGGCGGCGACCAGCTGTTTTGCCTGGGCCGACGCGGCGTGCTGCTGCTGGACGATACCTGCGCGGCGGTCGCTTTGCTGGATGCGCATCTGGGCCGGTATGGCGAGCACCACGCCGGCTGCCAGCACGATCGCGATCAGAGCTCGCAGCACCGGACTCACTCCTCGGTGGGGGTGTCCTCGGGGGCGGTGGGGAGGCGGTTGGCGACCTCGGCGGCGGCCATGCGCAGCGCGCGCAGCACCGCGTGGATGCCCGGGTTGCCACCGCTGCCTCGGCGGATCGCGGCCCACACGGAGCGGTTCACGTCGAGGTCGGACAGGTCGCGAACCACGATGCCGGGCATCGAGTCCACCAGCGCGAGGGGCGGCACGAGCGCCACGCCCAGGCCCGCGCGAACTGCGGCGAGGATGACCTCGAAGTCCATGGAGTGGAAGTCGGTCTGAGGCTCGAAGCCGGCGCGGCGGCCGGCGGCGGTGACCAGGTCGAGCATCGACGTCGAGTCTCGGCCTACGATCCACTCCTCGTGGGCGAGCTCGGCGATGGCCACCGAGCCACCACGGCGCGCGAGTGGGTGGTTCTCGGGCATCGCGAGGAAGACGCGCTCAGTGAACAGCTCCTCGCGCTCGATGCCGGCGTCCTCGAGGGTGGGCAGAACGTCCCACTCGTAGGTGATGACCACGTCGAGGTCTCGCGCCTTGAGCGCAGGCAGCGACTCCTCCGGCTCGAGGTCGATCATCGAAACGTGCAGGTTGGGGTGCTCGTCGCGCAGGCTCACGAGCGCGGGAACGAGCACGCTTCGCGCCGCCGTGGGAAACGCCGAGACACGCACGCGGCCCACGATGCCGCGGCCTGAGGCGGCGAGATCTGCCTCGGCCTGCTCCATGGCGGCGAGGATGCGCTCGGTGTTCTCGACGAGCTGGCGGCCGGCGTCGGTGAGGCGCACGCCGCGTCCGGAACGCTCGAGCAACGGCACGCCCGCCTCGCGCTCCAAGACCGCCATCTGCTGCGACACGGCCGAGGGTGTCATGAAGAGCGCCTCGGCTGCGGCGGCGATCGTGCCGCGCCCGGCGACCTCTCGAAGCATCTTGAGTCGGGTCACGTTCAACATGTAGTACATCTTACGCTATGCATAAGGAACATGCACTGTATCTTCACCGTCTTAGGGACGATGATTGCTATGGAACTTGGCGAAACACATTCGACGCGGAACCCGCGCCGAGTTCAAGAAGGAGATGAGCAGCATGTTCGATAGCTTCAGCGAAGGTGGAGTCTTCTACGGCAGGACGCTTCTGGTCGTTGCCGGAGCCGTTGCACTTGCGGTGCTCCTCCAGCTCCTCTAGCCCCCTTGCAGCCGCCGCCGGCATCCCCCGGCGGCGGCGGTCCCAAACGTACGCGCCCCGCAGGCCTTCCTGCGGGGCGTTATGCGTTTCTGGGGGGTATGTCATGCAGTTTGCGATGGATAGGGCGCGATTGGCTCGGTGAACTTTCGTGAATGGCGCATTCCGCTGGGGGGCGCACACGGGTATCGTCTGAACCACACACCGCCGAAGGGAGCACCCGTGCCCACCACCGCGAACCAGACCACCCCGCCGCGTGCCGGCATGCCAAGAAGCGGCGAGCGCTCTGAGGCCGTGGTCTTCTGGATCGCCTTTGGCGTGTCGTCGCTGTTCGTGGCGGTGCAGATCGGCTTCGCGATCACCTTCGTCCCGGTCATGCTGGGGCTGTTCCAGGGCGCCGGTCTCGAGCTGCCGCCCATGCTGGCGCTTGCTCAGTCGCTGGGTCCGATAGGGATCTTCGTGGCGCTGGGCGTGTTCGACGCGATCGTCTACGCGTTGTGCGCCTGGGCCGCCCGCAAGTACTGGGTGGGCCTTCTGTTCTTGCCGCCGGCGATCTATCTGGCGAGCACCTTCGGGCTGTTCATCGGCCTGGTGGGCGGCTCGGCCGCGGGGCGCCTCGCGCAGTAGGGCAAGCGGTGGGGTGGCCGCGACGAGTCGGCGCCGACGCGTTCGCATTGGCAGGCGTTTCCTGTAGCCTGCTGCCTACTGTCGTTCTGGTTGAGATGGGCGCGCTATGAGGCACGTGCGGGCAGACGTTGTACAAGAGCCTCTCGGCGACTCGGCGCGTCGCGAGCTGGGATCACGCTGGGCTCCTAGCCCAAGCCCACGGACGCGGGCGTTCCTGACGGTGGCACTGGGGCTGTCAGGTGCCGTGCTGGCCGGGGGAGTGTTTTGGGCACTCACGGCGCTACTGCTGTTCTCTGCGTTTGCAAGTGGAGGTGACAGCGCCGGCTGGGTGAACTGGGCGTGGGGTGGCCTTTTGGCGATGCCGCTCGTTGGTGCTGTCGCATCGGGGTTGTGGTGTGGGTACTTGGGCTACACCCTGCTGGGCGGTGAGGTGAAGTCCCGCTCGCGCCGGATATACCGCATGATGGGTGCTGCTGTGTTGGGGATGCTCGTCGGCACTTCCGCCGCGCTCTTTGGGGCCGACGGTGACATTGCGCCGCCTCTCCGTGTCTACATCGGCCTCGTCTTAGGCGCGCTTCTGGGCGTGAGAGCATCCGCACGGGAAAGTCGTTCCGTTGAGGGGGCCTGAGCCAGTTGCTGGACTCGGGTGATCGGGCAGGTGGCAGTCTCGTGCGGTTGCGGGGAGCCCCAGCGATTCGGCGCAGGCTCAGGGGAGGATTCGTGACGTCCACGAGCCGATTCGCGATGGCCGTGGTGGCCGTCGCCCTGGCGGCTTTGGCGCTGAGTGGCTGCAAGGTCGCGACCGCCGAGCCCGCGAAGGTGGCGGCTCCTGCGCAAGACTCGCGTCTGGTGAAGCCGTCGCAGCGTGTCGGCCGCATCGCGGTGATGGCGGTGCAGGACGTGAGGGCAAAGAGCCCGTTGGCCTCCCGGGGCGAGGAACTCTTCTTCGATGCGGTTCCGATTCACGCGACGGAGAGCCGAGGTGTCGTTCGGGTCTGGGTGTTGGTGAATGAGCTGCGGATGTCACCCGAGGCGCTACGCGAGTGGGCTGAGTCCGAGGAGTTTGGGACCCTGAATGCTGACGACGACGTCGAGATTCCTACGCCAGCCGTGCATTACGGCAGTGGTGCGTCGGATCTCTACTGGGTCACAGTGCGTACAGACGCCGAAGGGCGCGTGCATACGCGAGTGCAGGGGGCGTCCCTGATGTGTCCCGAGGACCTCCCAGTGCCGCTCGATGATGCGTGGTATACACCTGCGCTCCGGGCGATAGACGACCAGTCTCATGACCGCACGGTATTCGCCGCCCGCGCGAGGGCGGTAGAGCTGACGGCCGCGGACCGATAGCGCGAGGATGCACCTGCCGACGGTTGTGGTCTGGGCATCGAAGGGCTTTGCGGCTACACCGACGATCCTGAAGTGGAGCTAGACAGGCATGGACTTGCTGTTCTTCCTCACATATATGTTCGTGCTCACTGGCGTCTTCGTGGTCATTGAGTTTGTTTGGCGCGCAACCAGAATGACCTTTCTCACCAAGGAGTTGATATCAGCAGGTTGGGCCCTACTGAATTGGACTCTATTCGCTCTACTCGGACTGTTTGCGTTCGGACCCATTCTCTTTGTCGAAATGATGGCCGTCAGTTTCGTGCTCCTGGGTGTATTCTTCGCCTCCCAAGCGCTCTTCGTGCGATTCGCCCTTCGCCAAAGCATGCGCGAGTACTGTGCTTCCAGGGATGCGGAATCTGAGGAGTGGCGCAGGCAGCGCGCCGCCAAGAAGGCAGGCGCGCGATCTGGACGCCGTATGACCGAGGGTTCCAACTAGTGTGGATTGTGGGAGTAGCACTGCTGCTGTGGTTTGTGGCAGCTGGCACCGTGTATCTCGTCTTCCGGAATCGACCGACTTACGTCATGGGCTTGGCAGTGTCCATGGCCGTGGTTGTGTTTGTCGGCACGTGGCTGGTCTTGTGGGGCATGCTCGCCGGAAGTCCTGACGCCCCATGGCTAGCGGCATCGACCTCGATTCCGTTCGCAGTGCTCACGTTGATGGTCACTACGGTGCAGGCTGAAGGCTGCCAGTCGATCGAGCGGGCGAGGTGCCATGGGTCACAGGGAGTGCCCCATGGCGAGGTGAGAATCGCGGAGGTCCCGACCACGGATGGACAGAGATTCGCACCCAGCTCTGGGCCGTGGAGGGCCGTTGTCCCGAAGGGGGCGGTCGAGCGAGCGCACCGGCAGCGCGAGGTACCACTATTGGCGTTGCTCGCATTCACGCTCGTGTCCGTGGTATTGGCCGCCTGCCTTGTTGCCAGGCCCAGTCTGCATACGACACTCGGACCAGCCCTTGCCGCCGCGAACCTCGCCACGGTTGGGGTGATTGCATTGCAGCGGCGGCTGCGTTTCGCCGGACTGGTCTACAATGCCTCCGGCATGGCCGTCGTCCAGGTGGTCGACCCGTACTGCCCCGAATTGGTGACCTTCGACCCTGCGGTGTTTGCGGGGGTTGGCTACGCCGTGGGCGCTAACAGGTGGAAAGTGCTTGATGCTCCCGGCAGACGATACAAGTTGCTCGTGGCGTACAGCGATAGTCGGATGCCTGGACGGGCGGAACGGTCGGAGGCGGGAGCGCCATCACTAGGTTTCGACGTGAGCGATCGTGACCTGACGATGGCCCGGTGGCTTGGGGCCATCCCCAAAGCGGCGGAGGTCGAGGGCGATCCGGCTGTTGTAAACGGAGGCCAGGCGCGCAAGGGCGTCTAGCGAGGCTTCCTCGTCGGATCGCCGAGCCCGGAATAAGGAGCAAACGAGACGTGGGAATGTTCGCCACCATCTACGCGTTCGTGTTCATCGGATTCTTCATGGTGCTCGAGTTCACTTGGCTCGCAACCCGTATGACATTTCTTGCCAAGGAGTTGATCGCAGCTTCGTGGGTGATGCTACATGCGTCTTTGCTCGCGCTGATTGCATTGACTGCAGTTGGACCAATGCTGGCCGTCGAGATGATGGCCGTCATGGCTGGCGTGTTGGCGGTCTTCCTCGCAGCCCAAACTCTCTTCGCACGAGTCGTTCTTCGTCAAAGCCTGCGCGAGTACTGTGCTTCCAGGGATGCGGAATCTGAGGAGTGGCGTAGGCAGCGCGCCGCCAAGAAGGCGGGCGCGGTGATACGCGCGGACGCGAACGACTGATCCGCATGAGGGCGGACGGCACTCCAAGCGCCGACAAACGCCCGAGGCCCTGAAATGGGGGCTCGATCTACGAAGATCGAGCCCCCATTGCTGTGCCTGGCCTCCCTAAGGCGCCCTCTGCTCCACTCCATCACTCCAGCGTGCTAAACTCCGACGCACCGGCGCGTCCGGCGCCGA